>JBAYZO010000009.1:0-53464 GCA_041672465.1 Eubacteriales bacterium | reverse complement strand
GCGCGAGAATGATCGGCACTATTTGAACCGAGGAATAAATTCTGTCAAGCCTTGCCTTTTCGACATTCAGTATCTTACCCCTCAGCGGCAGAATCGCCTGAAACTGGCTGTCCCGCCCGTCTTTGGCGATGCCGCCCGCCGAATCCCCCTCGACAAGATAAATCTCGGTGAACTCCGCCCGCCTCTCGTTGCAGTCGGCAAGCTTGTCGGGGAGGAGCGACGACTCGAGAAGTCCTTTCCGCCTTGTCAGCTCCCTTGCCTTTCTGGCGGCCTCTCTCGCCCGCGCGGCGCTCGCCGCTTTTTCTATTATCGCTTTCGCGGTGGCGGGGTTTTCCTCAAGATACGCCGCGAGTTTTTCGTTGAGCATGCTCTCGACAAGGGTTCTTATCTCGCTGTTCCCAAGTTTTGCTTTTGTTTGGGATTCAAACTGCGCGTCTTCAAGCTTTACCGAAATGACCGCCGTCATGCCCTCGCGGGTGTCCTCTCCCATAAACTTTTCGTCGCCCTTTAATATCCCGTACTTTTTACCGTAATCGTTAAACACTTTTGTCAGCGCCGACTTAAAGCCCGTCTCGTGGGTGCCGCCCTCAAGGGTGTGCATATTGTTGGCGAACGAAAGAAGCGTTTCGTTATAGGTATCGTTATACTGAATCGCCACCTCCGCGACCGAAGTGCCTTTTTCCCCCGTCACATATATTATGTCCTTGTGGACAATCTCGGCGGCTTTTTTGGAATTTAGATACTCGACAAACGATCTTATTCCGCCCTCGTAGCAAAAGATATCGAGCGTTTCCTCGGCCCCCCGCTTGTCGATGAGCGAAAGCCTTACCCCGCCGTTTAAGAACGCCTGCTCGCGGAGCCTGCTCTTTATAACGTCTTTGTCAAACTCCAGCGTCTCAAATACCGTCTCGTCAGGCCAGAACCTAACCGAAAGGCCGTGTCTGTCCGTCTCCCCGACATACTTGAACGGCTCGACGGTTCTTCCCCTCTCAAAAGCGATAGTGTAGGCTTTTCCGTCTCGGCAGCTCGTCGCCTCAAGTCTTCTCGACAGCGCGTTGACCACCGACGCCCCCACTCCGTGGAGACCCCCGGCTATGGCGTACCCGCCGTTGCCGAACTTGCCGCCGGCGTGGAGGGTGGCGAAAATGACCTCAAGCGTGGGGAGGCCGGATTTTTCGTTGATTCCGGAGGGGATTCCCCTGCCGTCGTCTTCAACTTTTATCGATCCGTCTTCGCACATGGTCACGCGTATGTCGTCGCAGCAGCCGGCAAGCGCCTCGTCAATGGAGTTGTCGACGATTTCATAAACCAAGTGGTGAAGCCCTTTGGCGGAAGTGGTTCCTATATACATGCCCGGACGTTTTCTCACGGCCTCAAGCCCTTCAAGGACTTGTATCTGGCTGTCGCCGTAAGTTTCGGTGGCTTTTTCAAACTTATTGTTCATCAAGGTTCTCCGTTTCGTTGTCTGTGGTTAAAAAATTAAAGTTTTCCGCTCTTTTCGCGGTTGATATGGGCGAGATTTGCGTTATATAAAGGGTGTCGGTGTAAATATTGTCGCAAAGAATAAAGGTTTTCGGTATTTTGTCGCAGAGCGAGACGGTTTTTCGCTCGGCTTCCATCCGCTTTAAAAAAAGCCGCGTGCCGCTTGCGAGGGTGGCGCCTTCAAGGTCAAATATTCCTATTATATCGGAACTCTTCACCGTCTCGTTTTTACCCAGATGAAGAAACATTTATTTTTCCCCCCTCCACGGCAAAAGTCCTTTCCCCGGCGTTTTCCGCGCCGCAGCCCGTTATTAAAAACTGTCTTCCCTTTAGCTTTTCCGTGATATATCTCCTTCTGTCCCCGTCAAGCTCGGACAATACGTCGTCAAACAAAAACACTCCGTCCTCCCCCGTGTACTGCTTCGCGAGAGCTCCCTCGGCAAGCTTAAGCGAGATAACGGCCGATCTCTGCTGCCCCTGAGAGGCGTACAGCTTGGCGTTTTTGCCGTTTATAAAAACTTCAAAGTCGTCGTGGTGACAGCCGCAGAGAGTTGCTTTTCTTAAAATTTCGTCCTGACGTTTTTTCGCGAAAAGGTTAATACAGTTTTCCCTGAGCTTTTCTCTTGTAAAGTCCCTGCCGCACTGGGTGACATACGAAATCTCCATTTTCTCCCCGCCGCCGGTGAGATCCGATAAATATTCCCCGGCTTTTTCTCTCAGTCTTTCGACATAGTTAAACCTGTTGCAGGTGATTATTGAAGACAAATGCGCGAGCTTTTCATTGTAAACGTCAAGCATCGGGGAAGAAAGCGGGGTGAGAGTTGTTTTAAGCAAATTGTTTTTTTGGATAAGCAGCCTGTTATACTCCGAAAGCGACGCCACGAACCGCGGAAACGCCTGACAGATCGCCATATCTAAAAACCGTCTTCTATTTTCCGGGGACGACTTAATAATTCTTAGGTGGTCGGGGGTGAAGACGACAGCCCGAAAAAGGCCGAGGTATTCGGACAGTTTTTTAATTTCAAGGCCTTCCCTGAGAAGTCTTCGCTTTTTGTTTTTATAAAGGCAGGCCTCAAGGGTGTGGGTGGAAAATTTATCCTCAAACACCAGCTTTAAAACGGCGCATTCGCTCCCGAAACTTATGAGGTCCCTGTCTTTTTGCCCCCTGAAAGACTTGCCCGAGGCAAAAAGAAATATGCCCTCGAGCAGGTTTGTCTTGCCCGCGCCGTTTTTTCCCGTTATTACGTTTACGCCGTCGGAAAACTCTATAAACGAGCGGGTGTGATTTCTAAATTCCCTTGCCTCAAACGAAATAATTTTCATTAATGGTTAACTTCTCAGTTCAGTCTCATGGGCAGCACAAGGTAAAGATACTTGCTGTCTTCTTTTTCTTCAACCGGGGTTATAAGCATTGACATAAGCGGGGAAAACAGCGTGAGCATGACTTCGTCGTCTTTTGTCGCCCTAAGCGCGTCAAGCACATATTTGTTGTTAAAGCCTATCTCGATGTCTTCGCCCTCAAGGCTTATTTTAAAGCTGTCGGAAACCCTGCCGTACTGGGTGGAGCAGGATATGTTAAGGTTATCCCCGGAAAAGTTAAACCGCAGCGGAGACTGTATCTTTTCGTCTATCAGCAGCGAAGCGCGCTCTATGCTTTCTATAAAAGTAAGGCGGTTGACTTTTACAAATGTCTTGCCCTCCTCGGGGATAACTTTTTTGTAGTCTAAAAATTCCCCCTCCAAAAGCCTTGAGAACATGACAATGTCGCCGCATTTGAAAATTATGTATTTTCGCGTGAACTCGATTGTCACAATGTCGTCGGTGTCGCCGATAAGCCTCGCGAGGTCGCTCAGCGTTTTTCCGGGAACAATAAACATATATTCGTCGGATTCGGATGTAACGCAGTTTTTGACTTCTCTGAGCGCGAGACGGCGGTTGTCCGCCGACACCACCGTGAGGTTTCCGTTTTGGACTTTAAACAGTTCCCCCATAAAAATCGGCCTTGTGTCGGTGGTTGCCACCGCGTGGTTTGTGGATACGATAAGCTCGCGGAGGAGTTTTTCCTTTATTTTAATTTTGTTTTCCCCGGCGAACTCGGGCATGGCGGGGAACACCGAGGCGTCTATTCCGTGAATGGTAAACTCCGACTGCCCCGCCGTAATCGTGACGACGTTTTTTTCGTCGCAGTCGATTGAAATATCTCCGTCGGAAAGCGTTTTAATTATCCCCGCTATTTTGTTTGAGTTAAGCACCACTCCGCCGTCCTCAATACCTCTCACCAGCGCAGAGGAGGAAATCCCTTTTTCAAGGTCGTACCCGCTGACGGAAAGCTCGCTCCCCTCAAGGCGGAACAAAAGCCCCTCAAGCGCGGGGAGGGTGGATTTGTTCGACGTGGCGTACTGGGCGGGGGAAATAAGATCCAGCAGCGTGGTTTTATCGGAAACAAATTTTATCGGCATTTTCAAAACCTCCGGTTTTATTTTAAATCCGCTTTTTTTAAAGAAATAAAGCGTTTATTAATACGAGGTAGTAGTAATAATAGTAGTAGGCAGTGTTAAAAAGTTTATAAGTGGTGGCTTTGCTTTTATTATAAGGCTTTTTTTCTAAAAATTTTGTTTATAAAAGGTGTTAAAGTCTGTTGATATGTAAATATTTTCGTTTTGTAACTTTTTTTAATTTTGTTTAGGGTTAATTTTCTTTATTTTTGGGTTAATTCTTCTTTGATTTCCGTTATCTCCCTGCCGAAGAGCGGGTCCGTCTTCATGCGCTTTATCACGTTGTCGCGCGCGGATATGATAGTGGAATGGTCGCGGTCGAAAACCCGGCCTATTTTCTTAAGTGAAAGATCGGTAAACTCATGGATGAGATAAATCGCCATATGGCGGGAAAACACAATTTCCGCCGTCCGCTTTTTGCCCGTCATTTCTTCTTTTGAAATTCCGTAGCGTTTTTCGATTTGTTTAAAAATAATCTCGGGGGTTATTGCAGCCTTGCTCTCCCTGAAATAATCCGACAAAATGCTTTGCGCCATATTGAGATTTATTTTTTCGTTTGTTATAAACGACTGCGCCCAAAGCTTTTTTATAGCCCCTTCGATTTGCCTTACGTTTGACTTTATGTTTTCCGCCAGATATGTAAGCACGTCGTTTGGTATCTCAAGCCCGAGAGTTTTTGCCTTTTGCTTGAAGATTGCCGTTCTAAGCTCTGTTTCGGGGGGCTGGATATCGGCTATCAAACCCATTTCAAACCGCGTCTTAAGCCGTTCCTCAAGAGGGTTTATGTCTTTTGGGGGTTTATCGGAGGTTAGGACTATTTGTTTTTGCATTTTATACAGGGTGTCGAAAGTGTGGAAAAACTCTTCCTGAACCGCTACCTTGCCCGCGATAAACTGAATATCGTCGACGAGGAGCATATCGACGCTGCGGTATTTTTCGCGGAATTCGGTGGTGTTTTTAGCGGTTATGGCGTCGATGATTTCATTTGTGAATTGTTCGCCGGTGACGTAAAGCACGGTGACGCCGGGGTTTTTGCGAAAAGCCTCGTTTACCGTGGCGAACAGCAGATGCGTTTTCCCAAGCCCCGAGGGCCCGTATAAAAACAAGGGGTTTATCCGTATAACGGGGTTTGTCGCCACCGCCAAGCACGCCGACTGCGCCACCTTGTTTGAAAGCCCAACCACAAAGTTGTCAAAAGTATAGTCGTGATAAATTAAAGCCGCTTCTTGATTTTTTTCTTCGGGTTTGACCTTGGGCTGGGGAGCCTGCGAGAAAATCCGGTTTTCTTCTTCGTTTATCTCGTCCCGGCTGGTTATTATAACCCGTATCCGCCTGCCGGCGACTTCCTCAAAACCCGCTTCCAGACGGTTTAAGTAGCGGTTTATAACCGTGTTCTTTTTAAATTCGTTTTCCGCCGCCACGGTTATCGCGTCGCCGTCAAAAAAGGCGACTTTCGCTCTCCCGAACCACAAGTCCACCGTGGAGGGGTCAAGGGCGGCTCTCAGCTTGTCCAGCACTTCCCGGAGATAAGATTCCGCGATATTTATTTGTTCCGAAGTCATTGCTTGGGAAGTCTTCGGAGGCGAAATGTTTATATTCATGGTTGAAAAACCCCCTATGCGAAAGCAAAAAAAACCCAAAAAAGTCCTTCTACAGTATAGCATATATTGTTTCAAAATTCAAGACTATATCAAGAATTATATGGGCATGCCCCCAAAAACCCCATATTTGTAAAAATCTATTGACTTTTAAAAAAATTTATGTTTATAATGTATATTGCCGCTTTGTCTGTCGGACACTTTATAACAAAACAACAAAAGTGCCGCCGGGCGGCAAATCCAAGTAAGGAGGTGTGCCGTATGCTTAGGACATACCAGCCGAAAAAACGTCACAGAAAAAAAGAACACGGTTTCAGAAAGAGAATGGCGGACTCGAACGGGCGAAAAGTTTTAAAGAGAAGGCGCGCGAAGGGCAGGGCAAGGCTTACCTATTAGGCAAAGCCGAAGCCGCCAAAAGCCCGTCCGGCGCCAAAAAGGCATGGAAACATCTAAAAAATTAGTCACGATAAGGGAAAACAAAACTTTCACCCGTCTGTATTCAAGGGGCAAGAATTATTCCGGCAGATATATCGCGCTTTATTGCCTTAAGGGAAGACCGGACTTTAAACCGGGACAAGCCCGCGCTCAAAAAGAAGTCACCAAAAACAAAATAAGCCCCAACACAAAGACAAAAATAGGCATAACCGTCTCAAAAGCAAGGGGGAACGCGGTTACGCGAAACAAAGTCAGACGGCGGCTGAAAGAGGCGTTCAGACAGCTTTACCCGCTGTTTGGCGAGGGTTATCTCGTGGTCGCGGTGGCAAGGCAAAGCGCGGTCACGGCAGGGTTTTCCGATATTTTTGAAGAGCTGTTCTTCCTTTTAAAAAAAGCGGGCATACTAAAAGGGTGACGTAGCGACTTTTTGTCTTTGCAATTTAAACAATTGCAATTTCGCTTACGCGAAACCGACAAAAAGATCGCAGCACTCTGAATCTGTAAAAGTGATAGACTAAAAAGATTGCGGCACTCCGAATTTGTAAAATCGCTAAAGCGAAACCGCCAAAAAAGCTGCGTTCTGACAAAAAGAGACAGGCACAAAAATGAAAAGAGCGGCGATATTTCTAATTAAATTTTATCAGAGCCGGATCTCCCCCGATATCCCCCCATCGTGCAGGTTTTATCCCACCTGCTCCGCCTATGCCTTGGAGGCGTTTGAGACAAGAGGATTTTTTGTCGGTATTTTTCTTTCCGTATTCCGCGTTTTGCGTTGTAACCCCCTCTTTAAGGGCGGCTACGACCCTGTTCCTCAAAAAAGAAAGGGCTAAAAAAACATGTGCGACGCCAGTAATCCTATTTTTAGTATTTTTTACACCGTTTTTGGCGGTCTGCTGAAGGTCTGCAATTCTATTTCGGGCAACTATTACATCATAGCGCTGTTTATCTTTACCTTGATTGTAAAGATCGTGCTGTTTCCGCTGTCTATAAAACAGCAAAAATCCAGCGTTAAAATGGGTAAACTTCGCCCCAAGGAAATGATTATCCGCGAAAAGTACAAAGGGCGGAAAGACAGAGCGACCCAGCAAAAAATGAACATGGAAGTGCAGGAGCTTTACAGGAAAGAAGGTTACAGCCCTTATTCCGGATGTCTCCCCCTGCTCATTCAGCTCCCCATTATTATTATCCTGTACGGCGTTATAAGAATGCCGCTGACCTATACCACCTCCACAAACATTGACGTAAACAGTCAGTACAAAACCGCCGTTCAGATTCTTGACGGCGCGGTATCGGCTGTCAGGGAGTCGGGGCTTATTGATATCATAGACAACAATGGCAATAACAACGGGGGCGGGGAAGTTTCGGAAGAAGGGGAAACAACGTCTAACCGGGACGTTCAGCAGACGGCGGCAATCGTCGGCCTTGCCGGGGGGAGCGGGGAAACCGAAATCTCTCCCGATGAAACCCGCGACACCCTAAAAGCGTTTGAGGAAGACTACGTTAAGCTGATGGAATATTTCGGCGCGAAGGTCACCGGCGGGAGATGGGACGGCAACGATTTTACCGGCAACACCAATTATGAGTTTAATCTCACCGAGTTTATCGTGTACGACTACCGCGATAAAATTATCGACGACTTAATCAAAGTCGGGGTAGACGAAGAAATCGTTTACAAAAACATCCCGGCCGAGCTTGATTTTAACAAAGATTTTGTGGGATCTATACCGAAGTTTACCTACTTTGGCAAGATGACGCTCCTTGACACCCCCGGTCAGAAAGGGTTTTCAACCCTTCTTCTCATACCGCTGCTTGTGTTTTTAACTTCTTTTTATTCGGGAGTGGTCACAAAAAAGCTTTCGGTTCAGCCCGCGACCGCCGACGGCGTACAGCCGGGCGGAGGGTTTATGAAGTGGGGGCTTCCGCTGTTCACCACGTATATCGCTTGGGCGTCTTTCCCGGCCGCCATCGGGGTGTACTGGATCTACACTACGGTTTTGGGCGTGGGGCAGACTTTCCTGCTCGCGCGCATGTATCCTATCCCCACGGTTACGGAGGAAGAAGTCGCCGAGCTTAAAAAACAGCTCAAAGCCAAAAGGAAAAAGGTTATCACCATTGAGGTGGACGAAGACGACGACACCTATGACAACCTTATAATTAAGTCGGGGGACAAAAAAAGCCCCGGCACAAAATATGAGATGCTGTCGTCTGACGAGCCGTCGCCAAGCGGCCGGCTTGAAAAGGCAATGCTCAAGCCCGACGAAAAGAGAGAAGCGGGGGGCAAAAAGGGTTTGGACGGTGACGCCGACAGTGACGGCGGCAACGACAGCGAAAAAGACAACAAATAAGGAATATTGATATGCAAAACAACACGCTAACAGAATCAGTTCAAAGCGCCAAAACGGTTGCTTTGGCGGTGGAAGCCGGCGCCGGCGCGTTGGGCGTAGCGGCGGAAAAAGTGACATACACGGTGCTTCAGGAGCCGACAAAAGGCTTTTTGGGAATCGGCGCCGCCGACGCCGTCGTGAGGGTGATTTATGAGGCGACCCCGGCGGACAAGGCGAGCAATTTTATAAAAACAATACTTTCGGGCATGGGTATTCCGGCCGATCTTTCGGTTACGGAAGACGAAGAGGGCGTTTATGTTTCGGTTGCCGGCGACGATATGGGTCTTCTCATCGGCCGCCACGGCGAAGTGCTCGACGCGCTTCAATACCTCGCCACGCTCGCCGCCAACAAAGGGAGAAAAGACTACTTCAGGGTGACGGTGGACGTTCAGGGCTACCGCGAAAAACGCAGGGAGGCGCTAAAGCAGCTCGCCCGCAGGATAGCCGAAAAGGCCGTGAAATACGACCGCTCGTTCGCGCTGGAGCCCATGTCGGCATATGAGAGGCGGATCATTCACTATGAAGTTCAGGGGATAAAAGGCGTTTCGACTTATTCCGTCGGCGCCGACGACGAGAGAAAAGTCATTATCTGCCCCGACAACAAGATGAAAAAGCCCTCCCCGAAAGAAAAACAACCTCAAAAGCAGCAGTCGCCGCGCGAGCAATAAGCGCGAAACAAAAAACAGTTTTACCGGGTCTTTATCGGCCCGGTTTTTGTTTTACACAAAGAAAAAACTAATCTTTTAATTTTTTAAGCCCGAAGTCGCAGAGCTCATCGGCGTATTCGGAGCTTGCCGCCTCTGAAATAATTTTAAAGCCCTTGGGCGACGACGGCAAAAGCCGGACAAGCCCGTTTTCAAAATTAAACCTCGCGCCGTCGTCAAAACCGCATTCTTCGCAGAGCAGCTTGACTTTCCTTGCTTTTTCTCTCTCCTCGTACTCTCCGAACACCGTCCGGATATGGAACGACGGTATATGTTTCGGGATATCTGAAAAATCAAGATTTTCTCTTTTCAGCGCGTCAATGACGCTTACCCCTAAAAAACAGCCGTCCCTAAAACAGGGGTCAAAGTCCTTCCCCGCGTCGGCCTTGTCGCCGCATCTCCTGCACTCGGCGGATTTTGACTCAAGAAACCGAGTGATTGAAAACGGGAGATCGTCCGGGACATAAATAAGCTTTTTCTTTTCGGCGACAAACCCTAAGTAAAAACAAAGGAGCTGCCAGAACCCAAGTTCTTCGCCCTCACGGGTCATGGCGGAAAGTTGTCTGCCGTCGCTTGAAACGATTAGCCGGGGATATGACGACATTTCGTTTAAAACATCACAGCCAAGCTTTTTTAAGACCGAGTACAGCACGTTTCCCGGAGGGTTCGACGCGTCAACCGCGAAGGGTTTTTTATAGCCGCCCTCCGATAAAGCCAAAAGCGACGATGCGTAAAGATAGAGAGGTTTTTCAAATTCACCGGGGATAAACATAGGGCGCGGAGTGTAAACTTTCCCCCCGCCCCGGTAAAAAGCGGATTCAATCTTAAGTGCGGCCCTCCCTTTTACTTGCCGCCAGTTTTGATCGAAAATCTGCACTGAAAGCGAAAAGTCAGCCCCCACGTCGACAAAAACCGAAAAATTCAGACAAAACGTCTTGGCGCAGTAGCCGCAAAGCGACAAAAAGCCCTCGCCCAGATAATAGCACACTCCGCCGCCGTATCTCACGCCGTCCGAGAGCGCGTCCCCGAAAAGCTTTGAGTGGGGGGTGTCGGAATACATAACGCCGATTTTTATCCGCGCAGCCTCGCCCGCCGGCTTTTCGGCCGCCTCGCAGAGAGATCTTCCCAAAACAAGCCCGTCGGCGGGGTCGAACGTATGCCCGTAAACGCCGGAAATCCCCTCGTCGCCGTCAAACAGTCTTCCCTTTACGCCGCCAAACCTCACGTCTTTCATAATTTTTCCCCCTTTGCCCACAAGCACCCCGGAGGCGACCGAAACCCCCCGGGCAAACTCCGCGCCCTGACCTATCACCGCTCCGCCGCCGACGACGCAGCCCTCGGGAATGTTGACGTTTTCTTTTATAATCACGTCCTCGCAGATTATCGAGCTGTTTATTCTCGTCCCTTTGCCGACCGACGCGTTTTCCATGATTATCGAAGAAGTGACAACGGCGCTTTCGTGTATTTTTGAGCTTGGATGTATGGAAGACCTGCCGTTTGAATAACGCATGGCGCAGTCGTACAGCGCTTTTGGGTTGCCTATGTCGCACCAGTAGTCGGCGGTCTGCCAAGCGGCGATTTTTCGCCCCGCTGCCATAAGTCGTGGAAACAAATCGTTTGAGAAATCAAAAAATCCCTCTCGCGGGATTTCGCCGAGAGCCTCGTCGGTCAGCACATAAATGCCGGCGTTAATGATGTCGGACGTGACGTTTTCCCAGCTTGGTTTTTCTGAAAACCGCGTTATGAGCGAATCCTTGACCGTGACCACCCCGTAATTTGTGGGGTAGGGAGTTATTGTGACGGCTATCGTGCAGACGCACCCCGAAAGCCGCATTTTTTCATGAAAGGCCAGCAGTCCCCGCAGGTCAAACTCGTTTACGCAGTCGCCCGACAGCACAAGCACATTCTTCCCCGACGGGAAGCACTGCTTTACGCACCCCGCGGTGCCAAGCGGAGTGGTTTCTCTCACTACTTTTATGTCGCCGTATTTTTTCGCCTCTTTTTCAATTTCATCGGCAAGGTAAAACGCCGTTACCGAAATATCTTTTATCCCGGCCTTTTTAGCCGAGACAATACACCTCCCGAGACAGCTTGTCCTCCCGACGGGGCAGAGCGGTTTCGGGCGGGTTTGGGTTATGGGGTAAAGCCTCTCCCCTTTTCCGCCCGCGAGTATGACGCAAGAAGACCTTGCCATGACCTTCCCCTTTTTCTTCTTGTTTTGTAACTATTATTTGCCGGCGGCGAAAATTTATACCCACTTCTTGACAAAAACGCCGATTTCGGTATAATAGTATTCGGGCAGTTATTATTTGACGTTCGGTTAAAATGTTTGCGTATTGACAGAGAGGATTAACCATAAAAGTGAAGATTATCACCGTCCGCGACCTCCCTTTTGAAAAGCCCTGCGTTATTTCAATCGGTAACTTTGACGGACTGCATGTGGGGCACGCCAGCCTGCTTGAGAAAGCAAAGGGCATAGCCGTTAAAAAAGGTATCCCGATGGTGGTTTTCACTTTTGAGGAAACCCCGAAAAACATTCTCGCCAAACACATAACCCGCTCTTCGGACAAGCTTAAACTGCTTGAGATTTACGGGGCGGACGCGGTGTATTTTGAGGATTTTGAAGCCTGCCGCGATATGTTCCCCCGGGAATTTATAAAAGAAGTCCTCATAGACAAGTTTAACGCCTCGGACGTGGTCTGCGGGTATGACTACCGCTTTGGCAAGAACCGTTCCGGCGACTCCGGCACGCTGGTAAAAACGCTTGAGGAAGCCGGGAGGTCCGCCGTTGTCGTCCCGCCGGTTTCGGTGGGGGGCGTGGCGGCGTCTTCCTCGCTTATCCGCCAGTATATCAAGGACGGCGAAATAAATAAGGCAAGCGAGCTTTTGGGGCGGAGGTATTCTTTTAACCTTCCCGTGGTGGAGGGGCGGCATATCGGGCGAAAAATCGGGTTCCCCACGATAAACCAGCTTTTTCCTCCCTATCAGCTTGTCCCGGCGTTCGGGGTGTACGCCTGCTTGTGCGAGATCGGCGGGGTGTTTTACAAGGGCGTTTCGGACATTGGCGTTAAACCCACGGTTTCCGACACCAACGACGTGATATGCGAGACGCATATTCTTGATTTTGACGAAAACATGTACAGGCGAGACGTGAGGATATTTTTATTCTCGAAGCTGCGAGACGAAAAAAAGTTCAGCTCAATCGAAAAGCTAAAAGAAGCGGTGGCGGAAGACGTGAAAAAAACCAAAAACTACTTTTCCGCGAACCTTTAGGTAAAGACAAGGCAGACAGACGCGGGCGAATTCAAAACAACTCATATTTTTATTTTATCGGGGGCAAAAATGCCTTATTTCAGTTTATCGGCTTTATATAAATTTAAATTAAAACCAAAACTTTCCGGCGTTAAAAAAACCGCCGCTTTTGTGGCGGCGGCGGTTTTTTTGGTTTTTATCCTCCCCTCTCTCGCCGTTTCTTCCGAGTCGGGCGGTTTTTCCGGCAACAACCCGGAAATAACCAGCGGCAACCTTGTGGTCGTGCGGAGCGTGGACACCGGGCAGGTGCTCCTTGACACCTCCGACGGCGGCAGAATCCAGCCGACAGCCACGGCAAAGCTTGTGTCCGCGATGGTTATTTATGACTCAATTTCCTCGCTTGACGAAGTGGTGACGGTTCCGCCGGAGGCGGCGCTGGCAAAAAACATCGGCGTGTACGGGGATATTTCTTCCCCCATGCTCGGGCTTACCCCCGGCGGCAGTTTCACCGCGAAACAGCTCTTGACCGCGACGCTTGTCTCCTCGGCTAATGACGCCTGTTTTACCCTCGCTTATTTTGTTTCCGAAGGAAATATCGCCGCTTTTGTTGAGAAAATGAACCAAAAAGCTCAGTCGCTGGGCTGTCAAGACACTTTATACACCTCCCCCGTGGGGCTGAGCGATATCAATTCTTATACCACCCCCGTCGACGCTTCTGTTATCGCCGCCGCGTTTTACAGATATAACACCCTGCTCGATATTTCATCGCTGCCGTCATATGTCATAGGGAACGTTATACACACAAAAAACTATCTCCTTTCCAACACCCTTCTTTCGGGCTATACAATCAGCGGCGCGAAAGGCATGATTGTGGGTCAGGCGAGGAGTGATGGCGGATATTGCCTTATAACCTCGGCTGAAAAATCCGGGCTAAGCTATGTCTTTGTGGTTATGGAAGCCCCCGGGGAGATAAGAAACAAAGACGGCACGCGGCAATTCCCGGAAAACAACGCCTATGACGACATTAAAAAGGTGTTTGACTGGGCGCTGTCTTCTTTTAGTTATCTCACGCTGGTGGAAGACAGGGAGATTATAGGAGAGCTCCCCGTTACGATTGCCGCCGGCAACGTCGACCACATAAGTTACGCCGCTGAAAAGGAAGTTGATATTCTTATGCCGGTGGGCGCGCTCCGCGAGGACGTGGAGCGGGACATAATGGTGTACTACGACTCGCTTGAGGCTCCCGTTGAAAAAGACATGCTGGTGGGGCGAATGGATTTGTATTACGGCGACGTGAAAATCGCAACGGTTTCGCTTGTCACCAACGGCGAGGTGGAGCGGAGCAATCTTTTGTCGCTGTCGAGCAAATTCAAGTCGCTTCTTGAGTCGCCCGCCGTTAAAACCGCCGTTAAAGCGGTTATAATAATTATTGTGATTTATTTTATCCTTGTCGTGGCGAGCCAAGTTTACAGAGCCGTCTCAAAAGCCAACGCTTACGCCAAAAAAAGAGAGCTCAACCCCCGGCCGCCCCGCAAGAGCGGAGGCAAGGCAAAGCCCCCCGCGAAAAACAAAAAAGCCCAAAATCTGCCGCCGGGCGGCAAGCGAAAGCAAGCGAACAATATTAACAAATCAAAAAGAAAAAATGAATAATATATAAATTTTTGACTTTCCTATTGAATAGGGCAAGTCGATGTGATATATTAATTTTTGCCGCTTGGCTTTCCCATAAAACAGAGAGCGAAGATAAACAAATAAACAAATAAACAAACACACAACCAAAACCATTTTTTTTCGGAGGAAAACCATGACCCCAATCGAATATATTATAGGCGCGCTTTTATTGATAATGGCCGTTACCCTTGTGACTTTGATAATGTTCCAGCAGTCAAAGCAAAGGGGGCTTTCCGCCGCCCTTTCGGGGAGCTCGAAAGAGACATATTACGGCAAAAACAAAGGCAAATCAAAACAAAAAATGCTAATTAAGGCGACCGCGGTAATAACCGTTATCTTTGCCGTTTTAGTCCTTACCCTGTATGTGTTCCAAGGCGCGGATTTTTCAAAAGACAAGAACAACAACAGCAAAGATAATAGCAAGGATCAAAGCCAAACGCAGGTGTCGGACGGCGGCGAATCGGTTGGGGACACAAGCCCCGGCGAGAGTGTTGCCGATGTTCAAAGCGAGGACATGAGTACAAGCACAGGTGCAAGTACGGGCGAAGAAACTTCCGCCCCGGCGGCCGAATAGTTTTATTTACCGATATTTAAACTTTGTTTTTTGACATTTTAGAAGAACCCGGGAAACATCCGGAAAACATTTTAAAATGCCGGCCTAAAGGCGTCCGTAAAACTAAAACTTTAAGCGTTGCGCTAAAAGTTTAAATAGATAAAAACAGGCAGACGCGCTAATAACCCGGCATGTTTGCCTTTGGTTTTTTTATTTACCCTGATTTAAAGATAAATATTTAAACCTGCAAAAGGATTGCGTATCGATAAAAAGGGATGGTCTAAAAATGGACATTCAAAAAAAAGAAGGGACGTTTCGCCGCACAAAGAGCGGCAAGGCGTATGTTTCAATAACCGAAAAAAGCGGAGCGGAAAACATTCCGGTGATGGTCACCTACGCCGACGACGTTTACGACGGCGACACGGTTGTTGTTTTTTCCCAGACGAGCTCCCAAAAAGGCGAGCGGGAAGACCAAAAAAAGCTTGGTAAAATTCAAAAGGTTATAAAAAAAGCAACCACAAGCGTGACGGGCGAGGTTTTTTTGGCGGGGAAAAAGGCGTTTTTGTCCCCCGACTCTTATATTCCGTTCAGAATCCCCATAAAAGCCGAAAAAGACAGCGTAAAATGCCATGACGGCGACAAAATACAAGCCCTTCTTACAAAATATAAAGCGGTTTCCGCCATGCGCGCCGTTCCGGTTAAAAATTTCGGCAGCGCCAAAAGTTTTGAGGCGAACTTCAGCGCCGCGATATTCGGAACCCGGCTTTTCGAGAGCTTTCCCCCGCAAGCGGAAAAACAAGCCTTGGGGACTTCCCCCGTGGAGGCGAAAAACTTTACCTCAAAGCGGATGGATTTGCGGAGCAAACCCATTTTTACCTTTACGGATTCGGTTTTCGGCGGGTCGGGCTGCGGGTTTTCGGTGGATAAAACCGACGGCGGATACAGGCTGAGCGTCCATGTCGCCGATGTCCCCGAATATCTCCCGGCGTTTTCCCCGCTTGACGCGGAGGCCGCGAAAAGGGGGAGACAGGTGCTTGGCCACAGGGAAGGCTCGCCGCTCTTCCCGCCGGGTTTTGTAAACTCGGTCTGCTCGTTCGGCGAGAGCCGGGAATTTTTGGCGGTTTCCACCTTTATTGATTACGACGAGGCGGGCAACGCCATTCATATTGATTTTGCCGAAACGGTTATTTCCCCCGTGCTCGCCGCTGCCGCGGCGGATGTCGACGCCTTGATTTCCGGCGCGGACTCTTCGGCGCTTATGCCGCTTAGGCAGAAATACTCGGCGATAGGCGAGCAGATCGGCATTCTTTATGAGCTCGCCGGCATTCTCCGCGCCAAACGCATTGAAAAAGGCGGGGTGGATTTTGAAATCTGCGAGAGAATGTATATTTTAAGCCAAACCGGAACGGTTAGGTCGTCTTCGCTCGAATGTAAAAACGATTCCTCGCTTATGGTGAGCGAAATTCTAATTTCCGTGGGGAAATCAGCGGCGGAAAAGCTGTTTTACGCCGGGCATCCCTGCGTTTACGCAAGCCTCGCGGAAAAGCTTTACGACGACATCACCGGCTACCCCGAACTAATGCCGCTGCTTAAAGAAGAAGACCTCTCCCTGCCCGGCCACACCCAAAAAGCCATGAGTGTTTCACGTGGAACATCGTTTGAAAAGTTTTATTTTGAGAAAGTCACGCTTGAGTGCGACACGCCGTCGCTTTCCGTTTCCCCCTCCCCTCACTATGTGTTCGCCGCCGAAAGACATATCGAATATTTCAGGCCGGCGCAAAAATATTCCAACCTTATTAATCTCCGCGGCATAAAGGCGTTTGTCAACGACATGCCGTTTGACCTTTCAAAGTTTGTCCCGGCGCTGTCGGCCGAGGAAAAAGCGGGGGAAGTTCAAGCCGTCCTTGTTAAGCTGTACTCGCTGGGATGTTTGGCATCTCAGATCGGTTTCGAGCACGAGGGCGTTGCGGCGGAGTCTTCAGACGGCGTTAAAATCCTCCTTGACTGCGGAGTAGTTTGTTCGCTTGACGCCCATTCCAATTATATCGCCGGGGATTTGGAAATCGGCTCAAAAATCAAAGTTATTGTCACCGAAGTGGATTTGTCACGCGGAAAAGCGGCCGTTAAGCCTGTCCCCCCGCGGGAAAATATAAATATAAGCACATCGGAAGAAGAAAAGCCAAAGGGGGGAGAATAAATTTGAACAAAAAAACCCTCGCGCTTGTTATCGCCGCCGTTTTTTTGACTACGCTGCTGTTTTCCTGCGCGGAGCTGGGTTTCAACACCGACCCCTCGCTTTCTTTGGTTGAAAAACCGGGGGGGGAAAGCGGAAGCTCATCGGTAAAATACACCGACCTCACCGCCGAGGAATGGCTCGCGAACCTTGAGGATGATAATTTCGGCGGTTATACGTTTACTATCGCCACTTCAAAGCCCTACCGCTTTTACCCCGAGGAAGAAATGACGGGAATGGTCAACCCCGCCCTTGAAAAGCGGAACGCGCTGGTGGCGGAAAAATATAACGTTGTGATCAAAGAAGTCTATTACGAGGAATCCTCGCTTCAGGCGGCGCTGTCGGACGCCGTTCTCGCCGGGAAACAGTTTTCGGATCTTGTATCGGTTTCAATGCCTGTCATGTCCACGCTTGCCGCCGCGGGAAGACTGCTCAATTTGTTTTCGCTCCCGTTTTTTGATGTGACGGCCGAGTATTTAAACACCTCGGCGATAAAAAACTCCGCCATAGGCGATTATTTATACGCCATTTACGACCAAGCGTCTTTTTATGAGGAAGACTTTTGGTGCGTGTTCTATAACGAAAGTCTTCTCCCGCAAAAGGCGGGGGAGGACATAACAAAAGCGGTGAGGGACGGCACATGGTCATGGGATATGCTGTTGTCATACGCCGAAACAGCGGCGAAAGACGTTATGGACAAGCGTTCCCCCGACCTGAGAAAAGACATCTTCGGAATCGGCTCGTACGCCTCGTCCGCCGACCTGTATTCGGCGCTGTTCGCCTCGTCCGGGAACTTTTTGTTCGGCGACACTTTCCATAAAAAAGCCGCGTACTCGCTCGCGGCGGGGACAGGGGACGCGGTAGCCGCCAAAATAAAAGAAGTTGTAAAAAACAAGAGCTATCTCTCCCTTTCGGGTGAGGAAGCGTCCTCGGCGTTCCTTGACGGGCGGACGGCGTTTTTCGTCTACCGCGTCGGGTTCGCCAACGCCGTCGCGGCGACAAATCTTGTCTGGGGCATATCCCCTCTCCCAAAAGTACTGGAGGGGCAGGAAAAATATTTTTCATATGTCGGGCCGACTTCGGCGGGGATATCCGTGCCGGTTCACCAAAGCAATTCGGCGAGAACCGGAAAAGTCCTAAACGCCCTCTGCGCCGCGTCGTATTTGAACATCGAGGAGGCGCTTAAGACAAATTATATAACGTTTTGCCTGCGGGACAACGACTCGGCGATAACGCTTTCCGAAATTTTTAAAAACCCCGCCATTAACGTGGGGACAATTTATTCCGAGGGCTACGAGAGGGTTTCGCTCCTTACAAGAGAAACAATCTCAGAGGCGATAACGGCCGGCGATTCTTTTAATTATTTATATATGACAAACGCCTCGGCGCTTAAAAGCTTAAATGAAACAGATTTCAAATAGAAAATTGAAAAATAATTGAAAAATAAATTTTTCAATGGCAACTTTTTAATTTTGCAGTTTAGACAACTGCAATTTCGCTAAAGCGAAACCATCAAAAAGATTGCGGCTCTATAAATTAATGAAGATTAAAAGATAAACTTATAAAATAATAACTCTTGACAAAGCTTTTATAAATTTTGTGTATCGTTAGAAAGGGATGGTCATAAATATGTTAAACAAAAAATCCGTTACCGACATTGATGTAAGCGGGAAAAAAGTGCTGGTCAGGTGCGACTTTAACGTGCCGATCAAAGACGGGGTTATAACCGACGAGAACCGCATTGTCGGCGTGCTGCCGACAATAAAATATCTCGTCTCGCAAAACGCGAGGGTCATACTCTGCTCTCATCTCGGCCGGCCGAAAGGCGAATTTAACAAAAAATATTCCCTCGCCCCCGTGGCGGCCCGGCTTTCCGAACACCTTGGTTTCCCCGTTATCCTCGCCGAAGACGTGGTGGGGCCCGACGCAGTGAAAAAATCGGGAGACCTAAAACCGGGAAGGGTGCTCTTGCTTGAAAACGTGCGGTTTCACGCCGAGGAAGAGAAAAACGACCCCGTTTTTTCTTCAAAGCTTGCGTCTTTAGCGGAAATTTATGTAAACGACGCTTTCGGCACCTCTCACCGGGCTCACGCCTCAACCGCCGGGGTTGCCGCTTTTCTCCCCGCTGTGTGCGGTTTTCTTATTCAAAAAGAAATTGATATTATGGGAAAAGCGCTTGAAAACCCCGAACGGCCCTTTGTGGCGATCCTCGGCGGGGCTAAAGTTGCCGATAAGCTAAAGGTCATTGAAAACCTCCTTACAAAAGTCGATACCCTTATCATCGGCGGCGGCATGGCGTACACGTTTTTGGCGGCCCAAGGGATTTCGACGGGAAAGTCGCTTGTGGACGGCGAAAAAATAGCCTACTGCGGGGAAATGCTTAAAAAAGCAGAAGAAAAAGGCGTTAAAATACTCCTGCCCGCCGACACCGTGGTGGCGGACGCCTTCCCCGACCCGATAGATAAACCCATCGATGTGAGGACGGTTAAAGTCGGCGGCATACCCGACGACAAAATCGGACTTGACATCGGAGAGGAATCCGCGAAACTATTTGAAAACGCGATAATCGGGGCGAAAACCGTCGTCTGGAACGGGCCCATGGGCGTGTTTGAAAACCCCGCGCTTAGCAAAGGCACGGTTGCGGTGGCAAGGGCGCTGGCGGCGTCGGGCGGAGTGACGATTGTGGGCGGCGGGGATTCGGCCGCGGCGGTTGAAACGCTGGGTTTCGCCGATAAAATCACCCATATTTCGACCGGAGGCGGCGCGGCGCTTGAATTTTTGGAAGGGCTTGAGCTCCCGGGCATTGCCTGCCTGAACGACAAATAGTCAAACAGATAAATAAATAAAAACAAAATCCGAAAGGTATTTTTATGAACTACAAGCTAAGAAAAACGGTAATCGCCGGCAACTGGAAGATGAACAAAACCCCCGCGGAGACAAAAACTCTGCTTAGGGAAATCAAGGACGAAATCGCGAAGTTAGGCGAAATCCCCTGCGGGGTGGTGGCGTGCGTGCCGTTTGTGGATCTCCAGACGGCGCTTGAGGAAGCGGCCGGCTCAAAAATAAAAATAGGGGCGCAAAACGTCCACTGGGCGGAAGCGGGGGCGTTTACCGGTGAGGTTTCCCCGAAAATGTTAAAAGAACTCGGAGTGGAATTTGTCATTGTGGGGCATTCGGAGCGGAGGCAGTTTTTCGGCGAAACCGACGACACCGTCAACAGCCGCGCGAAAGCGGCAATCGCGGCGGGGCTGAACGTTATTTTATGCGTAGGCGAGCTTCTCGGCGAGCGGGAAAAGGGGATAACGGCCGAAGTTGTGTCCCGTCAGGTTAAAATCGCGCTTTGCGGGATTTCGGAAATTGAAATGAAAAACGTGATCATCGCTTATGAGCCGGTTTGGGCGATCGGCACGGGGAAAACCGCCACTTCCGGGCAAGCGGGCGAGGTCTGCGGTGTGATAAGGGATATCATCGCCGGGATTTACGGCAGAAAGTCAGCCGACGCCGTTTCGGTTTTGTACGGCGGCAGCATGAACGCGAAAAACGCCGCCGAGCTGCTGGCGATGCCGGACGTGGACGGCGGGCTGATAGGCGGCGCGTCGCTGAAAGCCGAAGATTTCGCAGCGATTATCGCGGCGACAATACAGTAAAATTTTTAAACTAAAGACCCGCTTTTAGCGGGTCTTTGGTTTAAAGTCGGCTTTTTTTAATTATTATCAAGCCGTTTTCCGTTTTTTATTGAAATATTAATACCTTTGTGTTATAATACGACGTTAAACTGCCGACGTTTGCCGGCACAAAAGCTTTTTGGGGAGGTGGGGTCTTGTTCGGCTATATAAGGCCGGTTCAAGGGGAGCTTCTCGTAAAAGAATATGAGTTTTACAAAGCCGTTTACTGCGGGCTTTGCCGCGAGGGCGGGCGGAGAATTTCCCGTCTGACAAGGTTTTTTCTCAACCACGACTTTGTGTTTCTTTATATAACCCGTATCGCCGTTACGGGCGAGGGGGTAAGCGCGTCGGTTAAGAGATGCCCCTATAACCTTAAAAAGCGCTGTATGGTGGGGGAAAGTTTTTCGCTGACCTATACCGCCGCCGCGTTCGGGGTGCTCTTATATTATAAAATCCTTGACGACGTCAGGGATTCCAAGGGAATAAAGCGGCTTTTTAAAAGGATTCCGCTGGTTTTCGCTTCCCCGATGAAAAACCGCGCGGTTAAGTTATACCCCGACCTTGACAAAAACGTCAGGGAATCGCTTGAAAAACTCAGCGGGCTTGAAAGCTCGGACTGTTCTTCCCCCGACCTTGCCGCCGACGCCTTTGCGGGGCTGACAAGTTATATCGCCTCTTACGGGACGGAGGGCAAAACAAAACGGGTTTTAGAGGATTGCGGGTATCATATAGGCAGATATGTTTATTACATGGACGCTTTTGAGGACGTTTTTGAGGACAGTTATAAAAAGTCTTTTAACCCGCTTTGCGGATATTACGGAACCCCGGAGCTTGTTTTGGAGTCCGCGGACGAGATTCAAACCACCCTAAAAGACAGCATGGCGGCGTTTTTGCGGGCGTATGAGTCCGCGGGCGACAAGAGCTATGACAATCTTGTAAAAAACATAGCGTTTTTGGGTTCAAAGGCCGCGTTTGAAAAAAGTCTGGAAAAGCTGAAAGGAAATCACAAATGAGAGATCCCTATGAAGTGCTGGGCGTTCCCCGCGGCGCGGATGACGACGAGATAAAAAAAGCCTACCGCGCGCTGGCTAAAAAATATCACCCCGACGCTTACGCCGGCAACCCGCTTTCAGACCTCGCGGCCGAAAAAATGAAAGAAATAAACGAGGCCTACGACGAAATTCAAAAATCCCGCGCCGGCGGGGGGAACTCCCGCGCTCACGCCGCCCAGAACGAGGGCAGCTTTTACCGAATCCGCACGCTTATTAATCAGGGCAGGTATTCCGAGGCGGAAATTTACCTCGGCAGGGTGGCCGATAAAACATCGGCGGAATATCATTTTTTAACCGGGATTATTTATCTCCACAAAGGCTTTATGCTTGAGGGGAGAAAGCATCTCGAGGAGGCCTGCGCGCTCGAGCCGTCAAACATGGAGTACAGCGCGACGCTCAACAACCTGTCGCGCGCGGGCGTAAACATGCCGTACGACGTTTCGGGGAACACGACGGGGTGTTCGGGATGCGACATCTGTATGGGGCTTATGTGTATGGATATGATTTGCGGTTGCCTGAGGTAGCCGGCTATGAGGGAAAAGTCAAGGAAAGTCGCCTTGGCGGGGGTGCTGACCGCCGTGGCGGTGACGCTTATGGCAATCGGCAGCATAGTGAGTGTGCTTGATATGTCTTCCGCCTACGCGGCGGGGTTCGCGGTTATTATCGCCATGATAGAGCATGGAGTCGCCGCTTCGTTCGGGGTTTACGCGGCGAGCGGGTTTTTGGCCTTGGTTCTCCTCCCCGACAAATTTGCCGCCGTCGCGTTTTTAAGCTACGGCGGGATCTACCCCATAGTAAAGTCGTTTTGCGAAAAAATAAAATCAAAGCTTTTATCATACGCGCTTAAGCTTTTGGCGTCAAACATCCTGCTTTCGGCCATGATTTGGCTGGGGCGCTATTTTATCACCTCCGGCGACGACCAGCTCGGGTTTGAGGTTTGGGTTTACCTGCTCGGTAACTTTGTGTTTGTGGTCTACGACATGGCGCTGACCCTTATAATTTCAAAATATTATACCATATTTCGTCATAAAGGAAGCTTAAAATGATAAAGAGCATGACAGGTTACGGCCGTTGCAAAAAGCAAATCGGCGGCGGAGACTATTCGGTCGAGGTAAAATCGGTAAACAGCCGCTTTCTTGACTGCGCCGTTAAAATGAGCCGGGCTTATCTTCCGCTTGAGGATAAGCTGAAACGGCTGGCGTCAAAGCATATCTCCCGCGGGAAGGTGGAAATATTCGTAAACGTCGAGCAAAGCGAGGGCGACAGGACAAAGCTCCAAGTAAACCGCGAATATTTAGAGGGCTATATAAGCGCGCTGAAGGAAATTCAGTCTGATTATGGTTTGGCGGGGAGCTTAGAAATATCAACAATCGCCGCGAAGCCGGAAATCTTCCTCGCCCGGAGGGCGGATGAAAACTTAGACGAGCTTTGGGAAAACATAAAAGAAGTCGCCGAAACGGCGTTTGAGGTTTTTTCCGAAATGCGAAGAGCGGAGGGCGAAAAACTCGGCGAAGATATAAAACAAAGGCTTTGCCTGCTTGAGGAAATAAGAGAAAAACTCCTCGCGCTGTCGCCTGAAGCCGTCGCCGAATCAAACCAAAGAATGACCGCAAGGGTAAAAGAGCTTTTGGCGGGAACGCCCCCCGACGAGTCAAGGCTTTTAACCGAATGCGCCATATTCGCCGACAAGAGCGACGTCACCGAAGAGCTTGTAAGGCTGAAAGCCCATTTTGAGCAGTTTAGCGGGATGTTTAATGAAAAAAACCCGGTGGGGAGAAAAATGGACTTTTTGGTTCAGGAAATCAACCGCGAAATCAACACCGCCGGGTCAAAAATGAGCGATATTGCCGGGGCGCGGCTTGTGATTGAGGCTAAATCGGAGCTTGAAAAAATAAGGGAGCAAATTCAAAACATAGAATAAAGCGATTTTGCGGAAGGCGGTTGCGGAAAAATGAAGCTTTTTGATGTCGGTTTCGGCAATATGGTAAATATGTCAAGGGTTATATGCGTTGTCTCCCCGGATTCCTCCCCGGTGAGAAGACTTATTCAGGACGCCAAAAACATCAACCGCGTGATTGATATCACCTACGGCAAAAAGACAAGATCCGTGATCATAACCGACAGCGAGCATTTTATTCTCTCCGCCGAGGAAGTATCGACGCTTAACGGGCGTATGAGCGGCGGCGAAAAAGCCTGATACGGCTTCGCACAAATAAGCGCGCATATCATTTAACGTTAAAAACCATGTTAACATAAACGGAAAAAGAAAAAGGATGAAATATCATGGGTTCTGGAATTCTTCTTGTCGTTTCGGGTCCCGCCGGGGTGGGAAAAGGCACGGTGGTAAAAAAACTTTTGGAAAACAGCGAATATGTGTTTTCGGTCTCGCTGACCACTCGTCCGCCCCGCCCGGGGGAAAGCGACGGCGTTAATTACAGCTTTGTGACAAAAAAGGAGTTTCTGGGTGAGATAACGTCGGGCAGGCTTTTGGAACACGCCGAATATGTGGGCAACTATTACGGCACGCCGAGGGGTTTTGTGGAAAAGTCTCTTAGCGAGGGCAAAAACGTGGTGCTTGAGATTGACCCGGCCGGCGCGCTGATGGTAAAATCGCAAAAGCCCGAAGCCGTGCTGGTGTTTGTCGCCCCGCCCTCTTTAAGGCAGCTTGCCGAAAGGCTTGAAAAAAGAGGCACGGAAGACAAGGCAACCATTAAAAAACGGCTGGAAACCGCGAAAAGAGAACTGGAGCAGGTTAAAAGCTACGACTATGTGGTGGTCAACGACAAGGACGCGTGGGAAGAAACCGCCGAAAAAATTAACTGTATTGTAAATGCCGAAAAGCTTTCGGTTAAAAGAGGAATTCCCGACTTTTAAGCGTTTGAGATCGATAAAATATAAAATAAAGAAAACCATTTTAAAGGAGAAATAAAATGCTTTACCCCTCAGTTCAGCAAATGACAAGCGAAAACGTAAACCGCTACGCGCTTGTCATCGCCACCGCGAAAGGCGCGCGGATAATAACCGATAAGGCAACAAGAGAGCGCGAGGCGGCCGAAACGCACCGCGACCTAAAAGACGCCAAAATATCGGCCACGCCCGACAGCGTAAACGAAAAGGCCGTGACCATGACCATTGAAAAACTGCGTTCGGGCGAGTTTAAAATCGTTTTGCCGAGAGAGCTTAAGAAAAAGCAGCAGGCGTAATGGAAAAACTGTACGCGTTTGTAAGAATTTTAAACGCGGCAATGGCTTATGACAGGGAGTACTCATATTTTGTTCTCCCGGCGCTGCGTGAAAAAATTGCCATAGGCTCGGTTTGCGCCGTGCCGTACGGCAACTCAAACAAGCCGCGCGCCGGGGTGGTCACGGGTTTCGAGGACGAATGCGACTACCCGCAGATAAAGCCCATTTCTGAAGTGCTCGATTACCCCATAACGCTTAACCGAGAGCTTATCGGGCTTTGCGCGTTTATGGCGGAGCGGTTTTTTTGCACGTTCGGCGCGGCGGCGAGAGCTATCCTCCCCGCGGGGCAGGAAATGGAAACCGAAACGTTTTATGAAAAACTCCCCTATGACACTTCCCTGCTAAACGAAAAAGGGAGCTTTATATGCGATTACCTTTCGGCTCACGGGAGGGTCAGCGAGCATAAACTCCGCGAGGAGTTCGGCGAGGATATAACAATATTGTTAAATTCGCTCACCGCGCTGGGAGCCGTCAAGCCCGCGACAGAAATAAATAAAAAGATAAACGAAAAAAAAACCTTCTTTTTCCGCCTTTCGTCTTCCGACGAGGGTGAATCGGCGGCGGAGAACATAAGTTCGCTTAAAAGCGAAAAACAAAGGAAAATCGTAGGCTTTTTAAAAGACGGCGGCGCCCTAACCCCAAAAGAGGCGCTCGGAATGTTCGGCGCGGGAGCGGCGGTGCTAAGCTCGCTGGTTAAGCGAGGGGTTCTTGAAAGGTTTGAAAAAAGACAAGAGCGAAGCTATATCCAAGACATATCAAAAGAGCCGCCGGGGGAAAACGGATTTTCCCCGCTTTCAAGCGATCAGGCGCGGGCGTTCGGCGAAATAGAAAAACTTATGGACAGCGGCCAGCCAAAGGCGGCGCTGCTGTTCGGAGTGACGGGGAGCGGAAAAACCCGAGTTATAATCGAAGCCTGCAAAAAAGCGGTGGAATCGGGGAAATCCGCCATTGTGCTGGTGCCGGAAATCGGGCTTACCGCGCAGGCGGTCACGGCTTTTTGGGGGGAATTCGGGGAAAAGCTTGTGGTAATCCACTCCATGCTTTCGGTCGGAGAAAGGCTTGACGCCTGCCGAAGAGCAAAAAAGGGCAACGCCGTGGTTATAGGCACAAGATCGGCCGTGTTCGCACCTGTCGAAGACTTGGGGCTTATTGTAATAGACGAGGAACAGGAACACACTTATAAATCCGAAAACACCCCCAAATACCACGCCCGCGACGTCGCGAGATACCGCTGCGCGTTTAACAAGTGTTTGATGCTGCTTGCCTCCGCGACCCCCGCCGTTGAAAGCTTTTATAAGGCGAAATCGGGGCTTTACTCGTTAATCCGCCTTGATTTCAGATACGGCGACGCCATTCTTCCCGAGTGTTTGGTAGTTGACGTCAGGGACGACGAGCGGGTAAAAGAGCAAAAGATAATCTCGTCAAAGCTAAAGGAAGTCCTCACGGACACGGTTCAAAAAGGACTTCAAGCGATACTTTTTATAAACCGCAGGGGGTATAACACTCATCTCTCCTGCATGAAATGCGGGCATGTCTGCACCTGCCCGAACTGCTCGGTCTCGCTTACATATCACGCGTTCGGCGAAGACGGGGGCAAAAAAAACAAGCTTGTCTGCCACTACTGCGGATACATAAAAAACAAACCCGCGCTTTGCGAGGTCTGCCAAAACCCGAACCTTGGCTTCGGCGGTTACGGCACCCAGCGCCTTGAGTCCGAACTTGAGGAAGAATTCCCCGAAATAGAAGCCGTGAGAATGGATTCCGACACCACCGACGTAAAGCATTCGCACGAGGAAATACTGTCGTCGTTCGGGGAGGGCAGATATAACGTGCTGTTCGGCACCCAGATGGTCTCAAAAGGGCTGGATTTCCCAAAAGTCGCCCTTGTGGGGATAGTCTCGGCCGACGCCTCGCTTTATATGAACGATTTCCGGGCGGGGGAGCGGGCGTTTTCGCTCTTCACCCAGCTTGCCGGGAGGAGCGGGCGGGGGCAAAGCAAGGGGTTGGCGCTGTTTCAGACTTCAAACCCCGGCAATGAGATACTCCGCCTTTCGCTGACACAGGACTATGAAAGGTTTTACGAAAGCGAAATTTCTCTTAGAAAAGCCGTGCTTTTCCCTCCTTTTTGCGATATCGCGGTGTTTATGTTTTCCGGTGAGACCGAAAGCGAGACAAATTCCGCCGCCGAGGCGATGAGCGGCTTAATCGGGCGGGTGCATACCGAAAAATACTCGTCGCTCCCAATGGTTAAATTGGGGCCGTACCGCGAGGGTATATTTAAACTAAAGAATAAATACCGCCAGAACGTCATTATAAAGTATAGGGATAAATCTTCCTCAAGGCAGTTTCTTTCGGAATGCCTCGGGCTTATAAATACAAAAATACCCAAGACGGTAAGGGTTGAAATTGATATAAATCCGCCTATAATATAATAAGAGCAATAAAAAGAAATAATAAGACAAGGGGGCGACATAAATGGCGCTTTTAAACATAATAAAAGAAGGCGACGACGTGCTTAGGAAAAAAAGCCGCCGCGTGGAAGAAATAACCCCCCGTATTATAACGCTGCTGGACGATATGAAAGCCACGCTCGCTTTTTCGGGCGGAATGGGGCTTGCCGCCCCGCAGGTTGGGGTTTTGCGGAGAATTTTTATAGTTGACACGGGGGAAGAGATAATTGAGCTCATAAACCCGGAAATCATACACGCCGAGGGCGAGCAGGAAGGCCCCGAGGCCTGTCTTTCAATCCCCGGGAAGTGGGGGCTTGTCAAGCGCCCGATGGACGTCACGGTAAAGGGAAGAGACAGACACGGAAACATAAAGACATATAAAGGCAACGAGCTCGTCGCCCGCTGTTTTTGCCACGAATACGACCACCTTGAGGGCGTGCTGTACCCCGATATCGCCGAGAAAATGCTTGACCCCGAGGAAATAGAACAGCAGTAATCGGCGAAAACGAAAGGAAAAAGCTTATTTAATGAAAACTATTTTTTTCGGCACTCCCGTTCTCGCGGCGGAGTGTTTAAAAGCGGCGATAGACGCGGGGTTTGATATTGTCTGCGTTGTCACCCGGGCGGATAAGCCCCAAGGCAGGGGGTATGTGAGCGCCCCTTCCCCCGTTAAGGTTTTGGCGGCCGAAAACGGCATAGAGGTGTTCCAGCCCGAAAAACTCGGCGAGCCGCAGGTCGCGGAAACCCTGAAATCATTTGGCGCGGAGCTTTTTTTAACCGCCGCGTACGGGAAGATACTCCCGCCGGAAATACTCAGTATCCCCAAAAAAGGCGCTATAAACATTCACGCGTCGCTCCTCCCCAAGCTCCGCGGCCCCTCCCCCATTAACCGCGCTCTTCTCGGCGGGGACAAAATCGGCGGGGTGTCGCTTATGTATATGGACGAATCCATGGACACGGGCGACGTAATTCTTCGTCTGCCCATGGAAATACCAGATGACATGGATTTCAGCAAATACAGCGGGGAGCTTGCCGTCCTTGGCGGAAAAGCTTTAAAATTTCTATATAACGCCTTGAAAAACGAGCCGGGAGACCGCTTGCCCGCCGAAAAACAAGACCACACGGGCGCGACCTACGCGAAAAAGATAACAAAAGAAGAAATGGTTTTAGATTTCACCCAGCCGGCGGCTCTTAACTATAACAAAGTCCGCGCCCTCTCGCCCTCCCCCTGCGCCAGAACGACTGTCGCGGGGCGAATGTGTAAAATTTATAAGGCAGAACTAAAATCCGGACGTTTTTCCCCCTCCCGCCCCGGCAGGATAGTAAGCGCGGATAAAAACGGAATTGAGATTGAATGCGGGGACGGCAGTCTTGTGATTACCGAGCTCCGGCCGTCGGGAAAGAATAAGATGTCGGCTTCGGCATTTATCTTGGGAAACATCATTGAAAGATAAATCTTTCAATGGGCACCTTTTTGATTTTGCAGTTTAAACAACATATTGAAAGATAAATCTTTCAATAGCAACTTTTTGACTTTGCAGTTTAAACAACTGCAATTTCGCTAAAGCGAAACCATCAAAAAGATTGCTGTTCTCTGGATTTATAAGGATTAAAAGATAAGTTTTCTATTATATTAATAAGAGTAAAAAGAAAGATTTTCAATTAATAATTATAACAAAAACCGCTAAAAGGTTTGTTAATTCATAGAAAGGAAGGGTTTTATCAATGTTTTTTGACATGACATATGTTTATTTTGTGCTCCCGGCGCTGTTTGTGGCGATGTTGGCGCAGATCAGGGTTAAATCCGTTTACGCGAAATACTCAAAAATCCCAAATATCAGGGGGATAACGGGGGAGCAGGCGGCAAGGCGGGTGCTTGACGCCAATGGGCTCGGGCATATCCGCGTGGAGCGTATCGCCGGTAATCTGACCGACCACTACGACCCGAAAGAAGACGTGATAAGGCTTTCCGACGGCGTTTTCGCCTCCACCTCAACGGCCGCCGTGGGGGTTGCCTGCCACGAGGCGGGGCACGCCGTTCAGCACGCCTTAGAATATTTCCCGGCAAAGCTGAGAATGGCTATTATCCCCGCCACCCGAATCGGCTCGACGCTTTCAATGTTTCTTATCCCCATCGGGCTTATTCTCGCTTATATCGGCTATTACTACGCCGTCACAATCGCTTATATCGGGCTTGTCGGTTACGCTTTGTGCGCCGTTTTTCAGCTTGTCACGCTTCCGACGGAGTTTGACGCCTCAAGAAGAGCGGTCACCGCTATCGGGGACAGCGGGTTTTTAAACGAAGAAGAAATGACCGGAGCCAAAAGGGTGCTCTCGGCGGCGGCGCTGACATATGTGGCGGCGCTCTTTGTCTCGATTATGACAATTTTGCGCTTTCTCGTTTTAATTTCAAACGCTTCCGGCAGGCGTAAATGACGAGCTTCCCCCGGCTTTCGGCGGCGAAAACAATTTACAGGGTGATAAAAGACGGCGCTTACTCAAATATTGAGCTGTTTGGCGAGGAAAAGCCAAACCCCGCAAACACAAACTCGAACCAAAACGAAAATCTTGACAAAGCGCTCCACTTAGCCATCGTTAAGACCTCGCTTGAGCGCAAAATAACCCTTGACTATGTCATAAGCCGATTTGTCAAAACGCCGCCCGACCTTAAAACGCTGACTTTTTTATATGTGGGCGCTTCGCAGATTTTATATTTTGACAAAATCCCGTTTTCCGCCGCGTGCGACGAGACGGTAAGGGCGGCAAAGACAGACCTTGACCAAAAGCGGACGGGGTTTATTAACGGGGTGCTGAGGAATATTTGCCGGAGCAAAGACAAAATTTTAGCAGAAATCAGCTCCGAAAACGACAGCGTTAAATATTCGCTTGACCCGGGAATTTGTTCGCTTATAAGGAGGCAATACCCCGAAAAAGCCGACGAAATATTTACGTCAATGTTTGTAAAACCCCCGCTCTGCCTAAGGCCGAACACGCTTAGGACAGACGAAGTAAAACTTGCCGAATTTTTAACTCAAAACGGGGTCGGGGCGGTTGCCGAAGACGGGGTTTTTGAGGTGACAAGCTCCCCAGAAAAAGCTTTAAGGTTTATTTCAACGGGAATGTTTTACGTTCAGGGGTACCCGTCCCAAAAGGCGGTTAAGGCGCTTGGGGTAAAAAAAGGCATGACAGTTATCGACGTCTGCGCCTGCCCGGGCGGAAAAGCGCTCGGCGCCGCCATTGACATGGAAAACGCCGGGAGGGTGATTGCGCTTGATATCCATGAAAATAAGTTTTCTCTCCTTAAAAAATCGGCCGTAACCCTTGGAGTGACAATAATAGAAACCAAAGTACATGACTCAAGGGAAGCTCTAAAAGATTTGTCCGGGGTTGCCGACGCGGTAATCTGCGACGTTCCCTGCTCGTCGCTCGGGGTGATACCCCAAAAACCCGAAGTCAGGTTTAAAAAACTGTTTAGCGAAGATAAATCAGACCCAAAAAGTATTGGCGGTTTAGAAAGCCTTTTAGACACCCAAAGCCGGATTTTAGCCGCGAGCTCAAGCTATGTCAAGCCCGGCGGGGCACTGGTGTATTCGACCTGCACGGTTAATAAAGACGAAAACCAGAGCCAAGTTGAAAGTTTCTTGAAAAGCAACAAGGATTTTTCATGCGAGGATGAAAAACAGTTTCTTATTTCGCCGGGCGGGGGGTTCTATGGCTTTTATATAGCCAAGCTCCGCAAAAATCGGTGAAAACAACCCCCACAACCCCAAGCAAAGCGAAAGGCGGCGGAAATCCACAATTGGTTGACATAATGTCATATGATAAAAACAAATGCGTTGACTACGCCATAAAAAAAGGCGAGCAAGCTTATCGAGGCGAGCAGCTCTTCCGCTGGCTCCAAAAAGGCGTCCGGGGGTTTGACGAAATGACCAACCTCCCCGAATCCTTTAGGAAAACCCTTGAGAGCGAGTGTTATATAGCTGCGCTCGGCATTGAAAAAAAGCTTGTCTCGTCGGACGGCACGGTTAAATATTTGTTTTCGCTGCCCGACGGCGAGACTGTTGAAAGCGTGTTTATGGAATACCGCCACGGCAACACGGTTTGTATCTCCACGCAAGTGGGGTGCAGAATGGGGTGTGCGTTCTGCGCTTCCGCGCGGGGCGGGCTGAAACGCAACCTCACGGCGTCGGAAATGCTGCTACAGTTTACAACCATTCAAAAGGACACCTCGCGCAGAGTTTCCGGGGCTGTGCTTATGGGAATGGGCGAACCTCTTGACAATTACGACAATGTAATGGGCTTTCTAAGGCTTTTAAACGACAAGGATGGGCAAAATATCGGTTACAGGCATATTTCCCTTTCCACTTGCGGGTTAATCGAGGGGATTGACAGGCTTTCTAAAGAAGGTCTTCCGATAACGCTTTCGGTGTCTCTCCACGCCCCTAACGGCAAAATTCGGGAACAAATCATGCCCGTGGCGAAGAAATATAACTACGACGACCTCCTTGACGCCTGTATCAGATATGAAAAAACCACAAAGCGGCGGGTCACGTTTGAATACGCGCTGATTTCCGGGGTGAACGACGGCGAGGAACACGCAAGGGAGCTGGGGACAAGGCTCAAAGGGACTCTTTGCCATGTAAATCTTATCCCGCTTAACGAAACAGACAGGAAAATTTACAAAACCAGCGCTAAAGATACCATTATGCTGTTTACAAAAACGCTTGAAAGCTTTAAAATAGCAGTGACGCGGAGGAGAAGCCTCGGCGGGGATATTTCCGCCGCGTGCGGGCAACTCAAGCAAAGTTCGCAAATGGCGAACTTCGGCGCCGAAACCTGATTTAACCGTCGGCCGCAAAGAAACGGCTTTACGGTTTCGCGGATTAGGGGGAATGTTATGGAATGCGCGGGCAAAACCGACAAAGGGATGAAAAGAAAGTCTAACCAAGACTCTTTCCGCATTTATATGCGAAAGCCCAAAACTCAAAAACACTACTGCGCCGCCGTCGTGTGCGACGGTATGGGAGGGGCTAAGGGCGGCAGCACGGCGAGCAAGACGGCGTCCTCCGTGTTTATGAAAACATTAAAAGACGCGATGTCCTGTCAGGCCGCCGCCAAGCTTAAAACCTATACCCGCAGATTTCTTGAAAAAGCGCTTATAAATTCCCTTATGGCCGCCAACAGAGCGGTTTACGAAAAAGCGGCGACAAGCGAAACGCTTGAGGGAATGGGGACGACGCTTGTGGCGTTTGTCCGCGCGGGGGAAAAGACGCTGGTTATAAACACGGGCGACTCAAGGCTTTACGCCTCAAAGGGAGATCAGGCCGAACAGGTGACAAAAGACCACTCGTTTGTGCAGTATCTTGTTGACACCGGCACCATAACTCAGGAGGAAGCCGAAAACCACCCGCAGAAAAACATTATTTTAAAAGTGGTGGGGGTTAACGAGCACGTTGAGTTTGATTTGTTTTTGGTTGAAGACTATGACTGCCTGCTGCTCTGCACCGACGGCGTTTCAAACCTGCTGTCTTCGGACGAGGTCTCCGGAGTGCTTGCCGGCGAGCTTGACCCGGCGGCAAAGGCGGAAATTTTTATAAATTTAGCAAATCAGCGGGGCGGCGCGGACAATGTCACCGCGGTGGTGTTTAAGAAATAAAGTTTTTTACAGATCATACATACATGCCAGACGGCACGGGGGTTTATTCGCGGTATGGATAAGTACAAAGGGTTTATCGGCAAAATACTCGACGGCAGATACAAGATACTTGACTTGGTCGGCGTCGGCGGCATGGCAGTCGTGCTAAAGGCGGAAGATCTTGTTATGGACAGGGTTGTCGCCATAAAGATATTAAACGACCAGTATAACGGCGACGAGCAGGCCGAAATTCGGTTTATAAACGAATCAAAAGCCGTGGCGATGCTCTCAAACAAAAACATCGTCAGCGTCTATGACGTGGCGATTTTCCCGGATATTAAATATATTGTCATGGAATACCTTGACGGGATAACGCTTAGGGAGTACATGGACAACAAAAAGCTCCTCCCTTGGAAAGAGGCCTGCGTTTATGTGCTGCAAATCCTCCGCGCGCTTGAGCACGCCCACGGCAAGGACGTCGTCCACAGGGATATTAAGCCGCAGAATATAATCCTCCTTAAAAACGGCGAGGTGAAAGTAACCGATTTCGGGATTGCGAAAACCCCGGATATGACCGATATCCCCGTAACCGACAAGGCGATAGGCACGGTTTATTATATTTCCCCCGAGCAGGCGAGCGGTAAGGAAACTTCCTTCGCTTCGGACATTTATTCTGTCGGGGTAGTGCTGTACGAGCTTGTCACCGGGGAGCTCCCCTTTACCGCCGACTCCCCCGTCACCGTGGCGATGATGCAGATAAACGACATTCCAAAACCCCCGCTTGATATTAACCCGTCGCTGCCGCCGGGGGTTTCGCAGATAATTTTAAAAGCCATGTCAAAAAGAATCGAGGACAGGTTTAAAGACTCGCACTCGATGCTCAAGGCCGTGGACTATGTTATTAAAAACCCCGGAGTGGTGTTTTCGGACGGCAAAGAGCCGCCGAGCGAAAAAGACGAAATCGGGGATCTTCTCGACTTTGACGGCAAACACGGCGAAAAAGTGGATTTTAACATGATTTCAACCGGGGAGATCGGCGACTATGTCATTAATATCGGGGAAAACGCCGCTCCCGATGAAAATAAAAGTCCAAACGCAGGCAACAGAAAAGGCAACGCTAAAAATACAAGCGCAAAGGAATCCAAAGCAAAGTCTTCAGACAAAATCAAAAAATCAAGGCAAAGGCGTAAAGAACGGCCCAGCCATTCGGTTTTCCCCATAATTTCCGGAGTATTCTTTGCTTTTATGATAGTTTTATTAGGTTTTGCCGGGTATCTCGCTATAAAATGGGTGCCGTCGCTTTTTGAGACCGAAAAGCCGAAAGACTTTTTCGTAAGGGACCTCACCGATTTAAAATACACGTCGGAACTTAGAAAAGAGCTTGAGGAGCAGGGCTATATAATTTCTGTCACCGAGGTTTACAGGCAGGGCATGGGCTTTGACGTGATCGTCGACCAAGACCCCGCCACCGGCAACAAGCGCACTTCAGACGGCAAATGCAGAATTACGCTTCTTATAAACAAATACCCCGACGACCTTGTGGTGCCTGACATTAAATATATGACCCCCTCCGAGGCCGAAAAAATACTAAAGCAGTATAACCTCTACGCCGTGACGGTGTATATAACCGACCGCTACGCAAACGACAAGCAAATTATCTACACAAGCCCGGAGATAGGCTCGTTTGTGGAAGCGGGGACAACGGTCACGCTGTATGTCTGCAAAGACATTGAGATAACCGAGGCGAAAACGCTCCCCAACGTGGTGGGGAAGACTGTCGCGAAAGCCACCGAGGAGCTTGAAAACGCGTATTATCTCGTGACGGTGGCATATGAAAACTCAAGCAAGCCCGACGGGCAGGTTTTGGCTCAGGATATTCCCGCTTTTACAACAGGGCTTTCGCCTTGGACGATGGTCACCCTCACGGTCAGCCATAAAACTGATTATATTTTGGTTGAAAACTATATTGGCCTTACGCTTGAGGCGGCGAAGTCAAAAATTACAAGCGCGGGGTTTAAGGTGGGCGGAGTGATATACGAGACTTCCTCAAAACCCAAAAACACCGTTATCTCCCAGAGCGTGGCGGCGGATACCTCCTCGGCCGCCGGGACGGTTATTGATTTGGTGCTAAGCGGCGAGGGGGTCGGTATTGCCTCCCCGGTTCCCGATGTGAGGGGTAAAACCCTCTCGGCGGCAAGCGAGGCTTTGACAAGGGCGGGCTATGTGGTGGAGGTTGTCAAACAGCCGTCAGAGGAATCAAGCGACAAGGTGCTCTCCCAAAGCCTTACCCCGGATAAATCAGGTTACCCGCGGGGGACCAAAATAGTCCTCACCGTAAGCGTGGCGAAAGACTATGTGAAAACAAGCGACCTTAAGGGGTATACCTTCCCTCAGGCGCTGAAATATATTTATGAAACCCGGCTTTCTCTCGGCGAGGTTTTGTTTACAAGCGACGCGCCAGCCCAAACTTCCCCTTATACCGTGGTGGCGCAGACCATAGGCGGCGGCACTTATGTCCCGCCCGACACAAAAGTCGGCGTTACGCTTTACGGGGAGCCGCGATACGCCGAACCCGTTCCTAACGTCATGGGCATGACGGAATCCGGCGCGGTAAAGGCGCTGTGCGACGCGTGGTACACGGTTCAGGTGGTGTACGAGCGGACGCGGGATATCGACGGGGCGGTTATAAAACAAAACACTCCCTTTGGCACAACAGATCTTCCCCCCGGCTCAAAGGTGGTCATCACCGTCTGCGTGGCGGAGACGACGGCGGAAGTCCCCGACTTTACGGGGAAAACCTTGGGCGAGGTGGTCGACATACTATACGAGCTCAACCTTGAGCTCGGCGAGGTTTCGTATAAGTCGTCGGACAAAAAAGAAGATACGGTTATCGAGCAGTCGCCCATAGCCGGCACCGAGGTTCCCTTTGGCACATATGTTGATATAACGCTTAGCGGAGAAGGGGACTGATGCCGGTAAAAGACATTAAAATCTCAAAGCTTAAGGGGAGGATAATTTCGGTCAAAAAAGGCGTTTACTTGGTAAGGGATGAGCTTCGCCCCGGGGAGCAAATATCCTGCGCTTCCTGCACCCGCCTTAGAATCGAGGGCAAAAAGCCGTTTTGCGGCGATTATGTCATCTATGAGGACAACGGCGACGGCAGCGGTTTTATAACCGATCTTCTCCCCCGAAAAAACAGCTTCCCCCGCCCCAGCGTCGCCAACGCCGATATCCTTGCCGTTGTGGTCGCCGCCGCCTCCCCCGACCCCGACCTTTACTATATTGACAAGCTCACCTGCCTTGGGGCAGCGGCGGGGGTTGAGGTGGCTGTTATCGTAAACAAAAATGACCTTAAAGACGGGAGCGGGGTTTCGGGGGTCTATGAAAAATGCGGTTTTAAAACCTTTTTGATAAGCGCCGCCCGGTCCGGCGAAAAGCTGCCCGAAATACAGAGCATAAAAGACTATTTTAAGGCAAAAACCGTGGTTCTCGCAGGGCCCTCCGGCGCGGGCAAGTCAACACTGCTTAACGCCATGTATCCGCGGTTTAAAATTAAAGTGGGTCAGCTCAGCAAAAGAATATCAAGGGGGAAAAACACCACCCGCCACGCCGAGCTTTACCCCGCGGACGATTTGGGATATATCGCCGACACCCCGGGGTTTAGCGCGCTGGACCTTGAGCGGGGAGGGGTTATTACTTCCTGCAAGCTTGGCGAATGTTTCCCCGAAATGTGCCCGTTTATGGATTTGTGCCGGTTCAGCAAGTGCAGCCACACCGTCGAGGAGGGCTGCGGGGTGCTGGCGGGCGTCCGGGAGGGCGTAATCCCGAAGAGCCGTCACGAGAGCTATAAAAAATTGTTTGACGCTTTAAAAAATGTTTCCCCCTACTAAAGCGAACGGAGAATGCGTAATGTTTATCGGCTATTATAATCTGGCGAACTTTATAACTTTGTTTGGAATGTCTTCCGCCGTCGGCGGAATCTTCCTTGCGCGCGAAGGATATTACAAGCTGGCTATAATGGCGCTTTTACTTGCGGGTCTTTGCGATATGTTTGACGGGCGGGTGGCGCGCCGCGCCAAAAACAAAGACAGGCGGGAAAAAATGTTCGGGATCCAAATAGACACCGTCAGCGATATGGTTTCGTTCGGCGTCACCCCCGCCGTAATCGCTTACATATACGGGCTTAATAAGTGGTATGATATTGTTATACTTGTGTTTTACGCCTGCTGCGGCGCTATAAGATTAGCGTATTTTAACACTCAGGCTATTACCGAGACGACGGACTTAAACCTAAAACAGTTTACCGGCGTGCCTATCCCCACGGTTTGCTTTGTGCTCGCGCCGCTCACTTTTTTCATGACTTTTATCGACCCCGCGATAATGGCGGCAGTCACCCGAATTTCGTTCGCGGTGTTGGGGGGAGCGTTTATAGTTAACGTCAAGATTAAAAAAGTCGGGTTTCTCGTTTCGGTGATTATCATAATCCTTATGGCGGCGGTGGTGGCGGGGATTTTGTTCAGCGGACAGGTTAAAACTTTTAAATAATTTCGCGGGGGTGAAACTTTTTCGCCCTCCGCGGCGTTAATATATATGGTGTTATTTTAAAAATTGGTAAAAGTTCGCGTATAGATAAAAAGGAACGGTCATAAAAATGAGGAACACAAAAAGCAAGGTTTTTGTTATACTAATGAGTGCCGTTGTGGTTTTGCTCGCGATGTTCGCCGCCAAAACGTTTTCCGGTGTTACGCCTGATTATTCGGGCGAAGAGTCAAGCGGCGCTTCGGCGAAAACTTCTGAAAACCCCGGGGAGGATTCGTCTGACCCCATGTCGCCGGGGGAGGGCAGTTCAACCCAAAGCCCGCCGGAGTCATCGGGGGAAGAACCGGTCTCGCGGGACAAGCCCGCCTCACAGCCGGAAGAGAGCGAAACTTCAAAAGAGCCGGAGCCGGGCGAGAGTTCGGGGGAAGAGCCGAGCGAGCCGGCTGTTTCCGAAGACCCAAAGATTGGGAAAAAAGAAGAACCCGCTTATTTTGAAAAACAAGACGGGGTTAAATATATCGCGTTCACGTTTGACGACGGCCCTTCCGTCCACACCCCCGAACTGCTTGACTACCTTGAGGAAGCCCAAATACCCGTAACCTTTTTCGTGGTGGGAAACAGGCTTGAAAACGCGACATACGGCAGTTATGTCACCCGCGCGGTGGGGCTTGGCTGTGAAATCGGCAGCCACGGGTATTCACATGAAGTTTACTTTGACCGCTGTACCGATGATGAGTATTTTACCGAACTTGAAAAAACCGCCGACCTTATTTATCAATACGCGGGGTATTATCCCATACTCATGCGCCCTCCCGGCGGGTCTATAACAAAAGCGCGGGCGGCCGCCAGCGAGTATAACGTCATTATATGGTGGGTGGATTCCCAAGACTGGAAGCTTTCCTCCCGCGCCGACGAAAAGACGAAAAATGCAAATATACAGACCATTGTTGACAACATTTTAGACGGCGTGCGAAGCACTTCTGCCGAACCCATTGTTTTAATGCATGACCTGTACCAAAACTCGGTCGAGGCGTTTAAAATAGCCTCTCAGGCGCTGATTGAAGAGGGTTATCAGTTTGTAACCGTGGCGCAGCTCTGCGGGCTTGACGGCACGACGACGGTGGGAAAGCGCTATTGGTCGCCGACATATAAGGATAATTAAAAAACAAGCGGTTAAACCCGCCGGAGATAATAATGGTTTTTTCTGATCTGTTCTTTTTATATGTTTTTCTTCCCATATGCGTGACCTGCTATTTTATCTGCGACAGCATAGCGGCGAAGAATTACCTTTTGATATTGGCTTCGCTCGCGTTTTACGCTTGGGGGGAGCCGATTTATATAGTTCTTCTCTTCGCGTCCGCGCTGGTAAACTACCTCTGCGCGCTGGGGATAGACAAGTTCAGGGACACAAAAAAAGCCAAAGCGTTTTTAACTTCGGCGCTGATTTATAACTTTTCGGCTCTTCTCGTGTTTAAATACACGGGGTTTTTCGTGTCAAACATAAAAGGGCTTTTTTCTTTGTCGGTAACGGTGCCGAGCATCGCAATGCCTATCGGCATATCGTTTTACACTTTTCAGATAACCTCATATGTCATCGATTGCTATTGGGGGAAAGTCGGGGTTCAGAAATCCTTTTCAAAACTGCTCTTATATGTGTCGCTGTTCCCCCAGCTTGTGGCGGGGCCTATAGTCCGCTATTCCACCATCGAACACGAAATAGACAACAGAAAACCCGATCTTAAGGACATTAACGCCGGCGTAACCCGGTTTATCGTGGGGCTTTCAAAAAAAGCCATTATGGCAAACTCGCTTTACGCGCTGGTTCAAAGGCTTATAGGGAGCGACGTGGTGATAAAAAACGCGTCTTTCGCCGCCACCGCCGTCGGGGTTATTTGTTTTGCCCTTTATGTGTACTATGATTTTTCCGGGTATTCCGACATGGCAATCGGAATGGGGCTTATCTTTGGGTTTCATTTTGACGAAAACTTTGTGTATCCGTTTATCTCAAGGAATATCACCGAGTTCTGGCAAAGGTGGCATATTTCACTCGGCACGTTTTTCCGGGACTATCTCCTTTATATCCCCATTTTCGGCAAGCGCAGGAAGTACGCGGGACTGCTTTTGGTGTGGTTCTGCACGGGGTTTTGGCACGGCGCGAGCTGGAACTTTATAATCTGGGGGCTTTACTTCGGGCTTTTTGTGTTTATAGAGCAGCTTATCGGCAAAAAGCGAATGAAGAAAATACCCGCTCTTTTTTCTCACCTATACGCGCTCGCGGTAATAGCGGCGGGGTTCGGAATATTTTATTTTGAAAACCTAAAAGATCTCGGCAATTTTGTAAAAAATTGGTTTTTCCTTAACGGGAACGCGTTTATAACTCCATCGGTCTCAACCGCCCTTAATGAAAATATGTTTCTTATCGCGGCGGCGATTCTGTTCAGCCTGCCGCTTACGCAATATTTAAAAAAGTTCGCGAAAACCTCAAGGCAGGCGGCCGTTATCTCGGGCTCCGCCGTTGTGATATCAAACCTTTTGCTTCTCGCGGTCTCAAGCATGATGCTTGTAAACTCCACAAACAACCCTTTTCTTTACTTTAGATTTTAAAGCCGCCAAACATAGAGTTAATGAGGTATGCAAAAATAATGAGAAAATCCAAAGACAAAACCCTGCGGTTTTTAGCCAAACTGAATATCGCGGCAATCGGCCTTGCCTTTTTGGGGATATCCTGCTTTTTAACCTTTTCCAAACGGCCGACCGTGTCCTCAATCGAGTCGAGAACGCTTGAGGAATACCCGAAATTCACTTTTTCCGGCTATTTTTCCGGCGAGTTTAATTCGGGCGTGCAAACTTGGTTTACCGACACTTCCCCCTACCGCGACGGCTTTAAAGGCGTAGTGGTTCACATAAAAGGGCTGTTCGGGGTGGACACAAGCCTTAAAGTGTATGTAAAAGACGGCGGCGACACGTCATCCGAAGACCAAAGGCCGTCGGGCGAGGTTTCGGACCCTTTTGAGGATTATTCAAGGCCGGCCGTCCAATCGGAGGAGCCAAGCCGGCCGCAAGAGGAATCTTCCGCCGAACAGCCGAGTGAGGAAGAGCCGAGCGGGGAAGAGCCCTCGGAAGAAGAGCCGTCCCAACCCCCCCTTAACGAATTCGGCGTTGTTGACGGCGGGCTGTTAATTCTCGGCGACCGCTGTATGGAGGCTTTCGGCGGGACATACAGCTCGGGGCAGCTTTACGCCAAATATGTCAGCAACTTTAAAAAAGACCTCGGGGGGGACGTCAATGTTTACTCAATGGTCATACCCTCCGCTTCCTCCCTTTATTTGACGGGGGATTACTACAAAACCTACGGCGGGGAGCAAATAGACAAGCTTAAATATATAAACGAATGTTTTGAAAACACCGGCGTAAAAGTCGTGGAAATTTACGACATTTTAAACTCGCGTAAAAAAGAGGATATTTACTACCGCACCGAACACCACTGGACGCCGCTCGGCGCTTATTACGCCGCGAAGCAGCTGTCGCTGGTGGCGGGAACCCCGTTTCGGGAACTGTTTGTCCCGGGCACGGGCAGTATTGACGAGGCTAACTATAAATATAACGGCAAGTTTTACTCCGACGGTAAGCCAAAACCGTTTTTGGGTTCGTTTTACGGCGAAACCCAGTCGCTGGTTTTGAAAAACAACCCCGAAACCTTCTTTTGGTATGAATATCAGGGGAAATATACTTTTTCGCAGTATAAAAGAGACGACTATTCAAAGCTTATCAGAACGCTGGACACCTGCTTTCTACGAATTTCCGATGATTTTATCTCGGCGTGGTATATGACATATATGGACGGCGACAATTACGCCGTTAAGATTGAAACCGACACGCCGGGCGGCAGGGTCGCGGTGGTGTTTAAAGACTCGTTCGGCAACGCGCTTGTGCCGATGATGCTCTCTTCTTACACCACTATCTACGCCGTCGATATAAGATATTTTAAGCTCGACCCGATTGATTTTATCGAAAAGGTTGGCGCCACCGACGTGCTGTTTTCGGTAAGCTCGTTTACCGCCCTTGGGGTTAACTATAAATATATCGAGAAAATGCGGGTTATGAACACCCAGAAGTTCGGCGATTAAATAGTTAATATTAAATATTAACTCGGCAAGCCTGTCGAAAAACTCAAAATAAATTTGAGCCGCCCTCCCGGACGGCAAGGGAGATTAACATAAAAATTATGAAAATAACAAAAACGGCCGCGGTTTTCACGGCGTCGCTGGTTTTATTTGTTTTTGTTTTTATCGCCTGCGGATTTAAAAAACCGGGCGATGTCAGCGCAAACTCATCGTATCCGTCTTCTTCGGAAGAAAGTCCCGGGAGTCCCGGCGAAACAACCGAAGAAAGCCAAAACAGCACCGGGGAAAGTTCCCTTGACTTGCCGAACACAAGCGGGCAAGAAGACTCGCAAAACCCCGGCGAGTCAGAAGAACCCTCCGAATCTTCCGAAGAACCCTCCGAGGAACCCTCCGAAGAGCCCTCGCAGACAACCCCCCCCGAGGTTTTTGAGCAAAAGGGAGTTCTCATCGTTGGAAACCGCGCCATGGAGCAGTTTTACGGCAGCGAAACCATGGCGGACGGCTATTCAAAATGCGTGAGGAACATCAAAGCCACGCTCGGCGACGGGGTCAACGTTTATTCAATGGTTTGCCCTCACGCCTCTGTCTATTACGCCCCCGACAGCGGAAAATACGCGTTTCTTTTGGACAGAGGGAAAATCATGCATGGTTTTTTAAAGAAAAACGCGGGGGACGAAATTAATTATATAGACGTCTACGGCGTTTTAAAAGCCCATTTGGACGAGGATATCTTCTTCCGCACCGAACACCACTGGGCGGCGCTCGGCGCTTATTACGCCGCCCGTGAGTTCGCGGGGACGGCGGGGCTGTACTTTCCCGATCTTTCCGAATACGAAGAGCATATAAAACCGGGGTTTGTGGGTACGCTGTATAATTTCTCGGGACACGCCGATGTTATTAAAGACAACCCCGAAAATCTTTATTACTATGTAAACAAGGGCGTGGAATTCACCGCTTATTTTTGCGAAAAAAATAACTATGACTTTGATAACTATGATTTCAGACGGCAGACTGTTTGCTTTGACCTGACTTCTTACGCCGCTTATCTCGGGAGCGACAGCTACGCGGTAAAAATCGTTACGAAAAACAACACGGGGAAAACGCTTGTTGTGCTGAAAGACAGCTACGGCAACGCCGTCGTGCCGTTTTTACTCTCCTCGTTCGACACCATTTATGTGCTTGATTACAGGTTTTATCAGCGAAACTGCTGCAAGTTCGCGGCTGATGTCGGCGCGACCGACGTGCTTGTTATCGCCTCGGGCTTTACCGCTTGCGGCACCATATGGAAGAACCTTGACGCAATGCGAAAATATGCGGAATAGCCGGCAAAGCGGGGGACGGCTTTTCCCAAAGAGAGAGCGAAAGGAACGGTTTTAATGGCGAAATCACTATTATATCCCTTTGACGCGGCAAACCTTTTAAAGAACAAAAAAAGAATAATTAAAAGCTATAAATCCGACGGAAAACCCCGGATCGAAAAAAAAATAGCTTTTCTTTGCGGCTCAACCGCAAACGATATAAAAGATGTTTGCTCGATCTTTTTGCTTGACGATATGATTTCCCCGGAGTTTTACCTCTCCGAATACGGAATGTACTGGGAGGAGGCCGTGTTCGGCGGCGGGGTTGATAGTTTTTCCCCCGACGTGATATATATTTACACCACAACGCGGAACATTGAAAAGTTCTTTCCCGAACCGGGCTGTTCAGAAGACGAAGCGAGCCGCTTTTTTGATGAAGCGAAGAATCATTTTTTTACAATGTGGGAAAAACTAAGGGAAAAACATTCCTGCCCCATTATTCAAAACAATTTTGAGCTCCCGCGCTATCGGCTGCTCGGCAACCGCGACGCTTTTGACCACCGCGGCGGAGTGGCTTTTGTAAACAGGCTAAACGCTTTTGTGTCTGACTACGCGAGAGAGCGCGAGGGTTTTTATATTAACGACATAGCCTATGTTTCGGCGTGTTACGGGCTTGACAAATGGTCCGACCAGTCGGCGTGGTATATGTATAAATACGCGCTAGCGATAGAGGCGATTCCAAGCCTCGCGTTTAACCTCGCGAGTATAATTAAATCAATTTTCGGGAAAAGCAAAAAAGCGCTCTCCCTTGACCTTGACAACACCCTCTGGGGGGGAGTTGTGGGTGAGGACGGAGTGGAAAACCTAAGTCTTGGGGAAGAAACCCCGCTGGCGCAGGCTTATCTTGACTTTCAGAAATATCTCCTCAAGGTTAAAAACACCGGCGTTATGCTCACGGTAAACTCAAAAAATGACCATCAAAACGCTCTCGCGGGGCTGAACCATAGGGATTCGGCGCTGAAGCCCGATGATTTTATAGTTATCAAGGCAAACTGGGAGCCCAAAAACCAAAACCTTATTGAAACCGCTGAAAAACTGAACATTGGGGTGGATTCGTTTGTGTTTGTGGACGACAACCCCGCCGAAAGGCATATAGTGGAGGGCACTCTCCCCGTTGCCGCGCCGGAAATCGGGGAGGTTGAGGATTATATCCGGGTACTTGACCGAAATAATTTTTTTGAGACAACCTCGCTCACCGCCGAGGACATTGGCCGGAGCGAAATGTATAAGGCGAACATTCAAAGAGAAATCTCCCAGTCGGCGTTTGAAAGCTATGACGATTACCTTTACAGCCTTGGGATGACAGCCGAGATAAAGCGTTTTATCCCCGAGTATATCCGGCGGATAGCCCAGCTTACCAATAAGTCGAACCAGTTTAACCTGACCACCCGCCGCTATACCGTGCCGGAAATTGAAAGCATCGCCGGGGATATGAAATATATTCCGCTTTACGGCAAACTGACAGACCGTTTCGGCGACAACGGAGTGGTGTCCGTGGTAATAGGCAGAAAAGAGGGGAAAGCCCTCCACATTGACCTGTGGATTATGTCTTGCAGAGTGCTTAAACGGGATATGGAGTTTGCCATGCTCGACCGCCTCGCGGAAACGGCGTCGGCCGAGGGAATAAAAGAAATTTACGGGTATTACCTCCCCACTCAAAAAAATTCAATGGTTAAGGATTTATTTGTCGACTTCGGCTTTTTAAAAATTGACGAAGACGACTCCGGTAATACAAAATGGTTCCTCAAAACGGACGGATATAAAAAGAAAAACAGGTTTATTGACGTTTTATAGTTTTAGAACGCCGTAAAACCCGCTGATGAAAGGGAAAAACTTAAAATGAGCCAAAAAGATATTTATAAAAGGCTGGAGGACGTGTTTGAGGAGGTTTTTGACGAAAAAGTAACGCTTTCTCCCGAAACCACCGCCGAAGATGTCGAGGATTGGGATTCGCTGTCGCATATAACACTTATCGCCGCGGTGGAGGACGAGTTTAAAATGCGTTTTAATATGAAAGAAGTCTCGACAATGAAAAATATCGGCGAGATGGCGGCCATTATTTCCGAAAGGGCGAAAAAATAAGCGCTCAAGCCCACCTTAAGCCTTTTATAATAAACGCTATCGCATAGCTCAAAACAAAACAGCAGGGGAAGGTTAAAACCCACGCGAGGATAATTCCGTAAGCCGTGTTTTTGTCGATCTTTTCCCGCCCGGCGCCCATTATCGCCGTTGTTTTGGTGTGAGTGGTCGAAACCGGCAGCCCCCAAATCGTGCAGACAAAAAGGCTGACGGCGGAGGCGAGATCCGAATAAAAGCCCTGACGGCTTTTTATTTTTACCATTTTTTTGCCTATATGCTCAATAATCCGCCCCCCGCCGAAAGCCGTCCCCAGCGCCATTAAAAGCCCTGTCAGCACGGGGGGAATAAAGCTATCGCCGTTCGGCGAAACAGAAGCAGAAACAGAAACAATAAAATAAAGCCCCAAAAATTTTTGCCCGTCCTGCGCGCCGTGCATAAACGACATTGCCGCCGCCGCGGTTATTTGCAAACGCCTGTAAGTTTTTTCGCGAAGCTTAAACCTTGAAAACACCCTGTTTATAAGCGCTCCGAGCAGAAAAGAAAGCGTTACCGACACAAAAAGGCCTAAAAACACTTTTAACCAGGCAAAAGCGCGGAGCGAAGCGCCGCCAAGGGCAAACGCCGCCCCGGCAAGCCCCGCGGCGAGCGAATGGCTCTCGGATGTGGGGATTCCGAACCTCCAAGCGCCCACCGACCAAATTATCACGGCGAGAAGGGTCGCGGCGACCGCGATGGTTGTCTTTGCCGGCGAGGAAAGGCTTACTAAGCCGCTAATTGTGGCGGCGACTTTTTTTGTCAGTAAAAACCCCGCCGCGGTCCCGGCGAGGTTAAAGACAGCCGACATAAGGGCGGCTTTTTTAAGCGAAAGGCAACCCGTCGCCACACAGTTGACTATCGCGTTCGGCGCGTCGGTAAAGCCGTTTACAAACACTACCGCCGCGATGAGGAAAACCGTAACGTCCGTCAGATTTAACGGGAAGAAAAAGCTCAGATTCCCCTTGACCGTCTTACCGCGTCATGCCACCCGGCTAATTTTTCAAGCCTTTCGGCGGGGTTAATTTTCGGCTTAAAGAGCGAAGCGGTTTTTCTTAGATGCAGCAGGCTTTCTTTGTTTTCCCACATTCCATGGCCTATTCCCGCGAAAAACGCCGCGCCGAGAGACGTGGTTTCAATAACCTCCGGCCTGTCGACTTCCGCTCCTAACATATCTGCTTGAAACGCAAGGAGAAAATCGCTCACCGACGCCCCGCCGTCGCAGCGAAGAGAAGTTATTTTGCGCCCGCTTAAAGATTCCATGGCGGAAATCAAATCGCATACCCCAAAGGCGATCCCCTCAAGGGCGGCGCGGCAGATATGCGCTTTTGTGCTCCCCCGCGTAAGCCCCGTTATAACCCCTCTGGCGCGGGGGTCCCAGTATGGCGAGCCCAACCCCGTAAAAGCCGGGACAAAGAAGACTCCCGAGCCGTCGGCCGCGGTTTCGGCAAGCCTGTCGCATTCCGAGGGCGTTTTTATAATACCCAGATTGTCTTTTAAAAAGGTAATCGCGCTCCCCGCGTTAAACACGCTCCCCTCAAGCGCGTAGGTCGGCTTGCCGTCAAGACACCATGCCACCGTGGATATAAGCCCGCCGCTTTGGGCGATGGGTTTTTCCCCCGTGTTCATAAGGGTAAAACAGCCCGTGCCGTATGTGTTCTTAACGCTTCCGACTTCAAAACAGGTCTGGCCGAAAAGAGAGGCCTGCTGGTCGCCGGCAACCCCCGTTATGGGGATATTGTCAAGGCAAGCGGGGAGCCCCGAGGCGGCGGCGTCAATATACCCGAAAAGCCCGGCGGTGTTTTTAACCGGCGGGAGGATTTCTTTCGGTATGCCGAAGATATCGCACAAATCGTCGTCCCAGTCAAGCGTGTTTATGTTAAAAAGCAGGGTTCTGCTCGCGTTTGTCGGATCGGTGGCGTATGATTTCCCCCCGCTGAGGTTGTAAACCAGCCAAGAATCAACCGTGCCGAAAGCAAGCTCCCCGTTTTTGGCGCGGAGGATCCCGTCCGGGATATGATCAAGAATCCATTTTATTTTGCTTGCCGAAAAATAAGGGTCAACCCCAAGCCCGGTCTTTTGCTTTATTGTTTCGCCGTACCCCTTTGCCAAAATACCCTCGCAGTATTCGGTTGTCCGCCTGCACTGCCATACCAAAGCGTTGTAAACTTGTTTTCCCGTGCTTTTGTCCCAGATAACGGTAGTTTCCCTTTGGTTTGTTATGCCGACGCACTCGATTTTAACCCCGGCGGCAAGCACTGCCTCCTCCGCCGTCCTTATTTGGGTTTGAAGGATTTCCCCAGGGTTGTGTTCCACCCAGCCGGGCTTTGGGTAATACTGGGGCAGGGCGCGGGAAGCCGATGAAATCACCTTCCCTTTATCGGAAAACACAACCGCCCGCGAACCGGTGGTACCTTGGTCAAGGGCGAGTATATATTTTTCAGCCATAAATTTTACCTTTCCTCAAAAATAAAGCGGCTTTTATTGACGAGTTCGGTCTTGTTTGTTATAATTAATTATAATATCTGCTCTTTAATATAAAAAAAGGCGGTTGAAAAAAATGCTTGAAAATTTAAAAGAATATGTATTCGGCTCATCGGGTGAAACCGGGCAAAAGCTTTGCGGTTACGCCGTAAAGCCGGCGGGAGAAGTCACTGCCGTTCTTCAGGTGGTTCACGGAGTGGCGGAGCATTTCGGCCGTTACGGAGCTCTTGCGGGATATCTTTCCCAACACGGGGTGTTGGTCTGCGGACACGACCAGCGCGGACATGGAAAATCAATGGAATCGGCGGACAAGGCAGGGTTTTTCGGCGACGACGGCTGGGAGGGGGCGTTAGGTGATATCGTAAACTTTTCAAGGATAATGGGGGATGAATACCCCGGCGTAAAATATACGGTGTTTGGGCATTCAATGGGGAGCTTTATGTGCCGCGAGCTGTTTATGAAGGGAAGCCTTAAAGCGGACGGCTTTATTTTCTCCGGCACGGGGGAGACAACCATGCTTGCCGCGAAAGGCGGCAGGGCCGTCGCGGGGGCGGTTAAAAGACGGCTGAAACAGCCTTGCGGAACAAGCGCCTTTGTGACAAAGCTCGCTTTTGGCTCGTATAACAAGGCGTTTGGAAAGCCGAGAACGTCTTTTGACTGGATTTCAAGCGACCCCGCGGAAGTCGACGCCTACATAGGAGATGAATATTGCGGTTTTCCCATACCCGTGTCTCTTTTTATTGATATGTTGGGGAGCATGAATTATATACGAAAACCAAAGAATTACGCCGCTTCCGCTAAAAACACCCCTGTTTTGCTTATCTCCGGGCGCGGGGATCCCGTCGGCGGAAAAGGAAAAGCCCCGGCGAGGGTGTATAAAAAAATGCTGAAGGCGGGGGTTAACGCAAAGCTGAAAATGTTTGAGGGCAGGCATGAGCTGCTTCGCGAAAAGTCAAGGCGGGAAGTTATGGAAGAAATTCTCAGCTTTATAAAAGCCTTAGGGTAAAAAGCCGCCGCCCTTTAAACTTAAAGAGCTGCTTCCCCGGTATATTTTTCAAACGAAACCGTCACCTTAAATAAGTCGCCGTCGGCGCTTAGCTCAAGCTTTCCGTTTTGAATTTCCGCGAGGCTTTGCGCTATTGAAAGCCCAAGCCCGCTCCCCTCCGAGGTTCGCGCCATATCCCCCCTTACAAAACGCTCGAGGAGTTCCGACGGGGAGACGTTTAAAATTTGGTGTGAAATGTTCTTAAACGCCGCGGTCACCCTGTTTTGCTTTACCTCAACGTCAATATAGGCGCGGGTGCCGGGGAGCGAGTACTTGCAGATGTTGTCAAACAGGTTGTCAAAAATCCGCCAGACAAGCCTGCCGTCGGCCAAAGCAGTGGTTTTTTCATCGGGAAGGTTTGTTATTAAGGTCAGGTTTGAGTTTTCAAGGCGTTCGGCGTATTCGGCGGCTGCCTGACTTAAGAGCTCGCTTAGGTTAGTCGGGGCAAGCACCACGGTCACATTGCCCGTCAGCGCCTTTGAGGCGTCCACAAGGTCAAGCACAAGCTTTTTCAGCTTTGAGGACTGCCGCTCAAGCACGCTGATATATTCTTTTTTTTGTTCCTCGGTGATATCCCCGCGCTTTAGCAGGTCAATATAATTAACCACCGAGGTGAGCGGCGTTTTAATGTCATGGGACACGTTTGTGATAAGCTCTGTCCTAAAGCGTTCGCTTTTGGTTTTTTCCCCCACGGCTTTTAAAAGCCCCTCGCCGATATTGTTGATGTTTTCGCCGAGCTTTCTAAATTCCGAATACATCCCGGTTGTGTTTATTTTATAGCTCAGATCACCCTCGGCGATTTTTTTTGTCCCGTTTTTAAGGGTTTCGGCAAATATTACGCATGACCCGACAACAGTCAGGAGAACAAACGTAAGTATTATCCAAAAGGCGAACAGCGGCGAGTAGTCGTAGTGAAAGGTAAAATATGTCGCCGTGAAATAAACCAGCAGCACAAAGACAATCTTCCAGATAAGCGCGAAGTTGGAATATATGTTGCGGACGACCGAAATTATCCTGTAAAGGAGGGTGTTTTTGAAAAGCGCCTTGCATTTATAGCGTACGGCGATACTGACAAGCGCCTCTTTAAAAACAAGCGACGCGAGAAGAAGCGAGGGGGCGATTATAAATAAAATCCAGAACTCAAACGACCTGAGCATTATAAAGCAAAGCTTTATTAGGAGGAATATTACAAAACCCATTCCGCCGAGAAAAACCTCAAGCACGATTTTATCCGGCGAGCGCAGCGAGGGGGATTCCTCCCCTTTTTTATACCCCGCGCCGGCCATCAACAGCACAAGCGAAGCGACGCTTGCCAAAATACAGGACACGGCGATTATTCCAAACCCATAACTCATCGAAGAGGCAAAGCGGTCAAAGGCCTCCGGCGGGTTAGTAAGCGAAATCATATTGTTGGCGTAGAAGAGCCCCGCCCCCGCGGAACCCCCCACCGACAGCGCAAGGCAGAAAAACGCGGTGAGCCCGTAGCCGAACGCTTTGTTTCTCACAAGTTTTTTCAAGCCTTCCCCTCCTTTTCCATTTTGTATCCCTGACCCCAGACCACTTTCAGATATCGGGGCTCCGCCGGGTTAATTTCAAGTTTTTCGCGGATATGCCGAATATGCACCGCCACGGTGTTTTCGGCGCAAACGGGGTCGTCGTTCCAGACTTCGGAATAAATTTTTGAGGATGAAAACACCTTGCCGGGGTTTTGCATGAGCAGCTTGAGAATATCAAACTCGGTGGGGGTGAGAAAAACCTGCTCGCCGTCGGCGAACACGGCTTTCGCCGAGTCGTCAAGGATTATTCCCCCGATAACAAGCGATTTTTCGGCCTCCGGCGCGCCGCCGAGGTAAAGATATCGCCTGAGCTGCGCCTTTACCCTTGCCGAAAGCTCGACGGGGTTAAAGGGCTTTGTGATATAGTCGTCCCCGCCTATGTTAAGCCCCAATATTTTGTCGGTGTCCTCCCCTTTTGCGGTAAGAAAAATCACGGGGATGTTGGTATGCTCCCGCAGCATGCTCACGGCGGAAATCCCATCAAGCTCGGGCATCATAATATCCATAAGCACAAGGTCAACTTCTTTTGTTTTAAGCGCCGCCAGCGCCTGTCTGCCGTTTTCGCAGGTGGTGACCTCATAGCCCTCGGCCGAGAGATAAATTTTTACGGCGGCGAGAATATCTTTATCGTCGTCGCAGATTAAAATGTTAGGCATAGGCGCTCCTTAATATTTTTCCCGATATCGGTATAAACATTATATAGCCGCGCGCCCGGTAAATCAACTGTTTTATTCCAAAAAAACATTGACCGGCCTGTTTTTGGGTGCTATAATTTAATCTGTATAACAACCTGCGGCGGCGCTCGTGGAGTTTTATGGCGCCAAAGCGGGAAAAACAAAAATAAATAAAAAAAAGAGAGGAAACTTTTTATGAGTGACGTTGTCAATGCCGTTAATGTGGGGATAATCGGCACGGGGGGGATAGCGGGCTTCCATATCGCCGGCTATAAAGCGTTAAAAAACGTAAACGTCGCGGCGGTATGCGATATTGACCTTCAAAAAGCCAAGGCTTTCGCCGAAAAAAACGGGGTTAAGAAGGTTTATTCCGACTACAACGAAATGCTGGCCAAAGAAAACCTTGACGCGGTGTCCGTTTGCACTTGGAACTCCGCCCATAAGGCCCCGACAGTCGCCGCGCTGAACGCGGGAGTCAACGTGATTTGCGAAAAGCCCATGGCGATGAACAGCTTTGAGGCTGAGGAGATGGCTAAAGCCGCTGAAAAATCGGGTAAACTGCTTATGATAGGCTTTGTAAGGCGTTTCGGGAACGATGCCGCCATATTAAAGAAGTTTATCGACTTCGGCTCGATGGGGGATATTTATTTCGCGAAAGCTACATATCTCCGCCGCAACGGCTGCCCCGGCAGTTGGTTCGGCGACAAAGCCTATTCGGGCGGCGGGCCGCTTATTGACCTTGGAGTTCACATCATGGACCTTGTGCGCTACCTCTGCGGCAACCCAAAACCGGTTTCAGCCTACGGCTTTACCTATGACAACCTCGGCTATAACCGCGCGGGGGGCGGCCAGAGCTGGTTGGCGTCCGGTTCAAGCGTGGTCAGCGGGTTTGAATATAACGTGGAGGACTTTGTGGGCGCCGCAATCAAGTTTGACAATGGTCTCACCATGAACATGGAGGCGAGCTTTAACCTTAACATTAAAAACGATACCGGCAGCATTGAGCTGTTCGGCACAAAAGCGGGCGCGAAAGTTGACCCGCATATCGAGCTTTTTTCGGATATGAACGGAATGCTCGTGGATATTAAGCCGGTCGGCAACACGTCTCTCTCGTTTGGCGGGCTGTTTGAGGGCGAGATAGAGCATTTTATCGAATGCGTGACAAAAGGGATTGCCTGCCGCGCCCCCGCCGAGGACGGAGTGACGCTTATGAAAATGATAGACGCCATTTATAAATCGGCAAAGACAGGCGAGCTTATAGCCATTAACTAAAGTATAAAACAAAAAAATGACCGCCAAAATTAAGCGGTCATTTTTTTATTTCACGATGAAAATTTTTTACTTTACGGTTACTTGAGCGCCAACTTCCTCAAGCTGTTTCTTTAATTCCTCGGCCTCTTCTTTCGAGACGCCTGTCTTCACGGGCTTGGGTGCGGAAGTTACAAGGTCTTTCGCCTCGCCCAGCGAAAGGCCGGTTATGTCCTTGACGGCTTTAATGACTTTAAGCTTTGCGGCGGCGTCAAAGCCGGTGAGCTCAACGTCAAATTCAGTTTTTTCCTCGGCGGCGGGGGCGGCGTCGGCGGGGCCGGCGGCGACCGCGACGGGAGCGGCGGAAACGCCGAACTCTTCCTCAAGCGCCTTGACTAAATCGGCGACTTCAAGTATTGTCATTGATTTTACTATTTCCAGTATCTGAGTTGTTTTTTCGTTTGCCATTTTTTTATTCCTCCTAAAAATATAACAAATTAAGTTTTAAAGTGTTGAAATGCCTGAGAAACTTCCGCCTATTCCGCGGTGGGAGAAACCTCCGGGGAGGATTTTTCCGCAATCGCCTGAAGCGCGTAGGCAAGGCGGTAAAGCGAAGACTGGAGCGAGCCTAACATCTTGCCGATGAGAGCCTCAAAGCTTGGGATCGCCGCCAAACTTTTTACGCCGTCGGCGTCGAGTATGTTGCCCTCCACAAAGCCGGCTTTGATTACAAAGTTTTCATGCTTTGAGGCGTAGGCGTTTAGTATTTTAGCGGCGGCGACGGGGTCGCTTTGCGAAACCGCAAGGGCTGTCATGCCCTCGAGGACTTCTTTCAGCTTACCGTACCCGATGCTGTCGCATGCCCGCGCCGTCAGGGTGTTTTTAACCACCGAATATTCGACGCCGGCTTTTCTCAGTTCCGCCCTCAGTTTGGTGTCGTCGCCGACTGTTATGCCTTTGTAGTCGACGATGACTCCCGCCACCGAGTTTTTTATCTTTTCGGCGAGGTCTGAGACGATTTTTTGCTTTTGTTCAAGAATTTTTGTGCTTGCCAAAAATTTCACCTCCGGGAAAATATGTCCGCGAGACTATATATTAGACTATAAATATAAGTCATATAAAAACCCCCGCGTTCCGGCGGGGGCATAAAAAGGCTGTCTTTTTAACTTTAACCTTAATTAATGTCCTCGGCCGGCGGCTTGTAGCCTTTAAACGCGCTTTTATAGCGTGCCAACTGTCTGCGAACGATTTTCTTGATTATTTATTCTTTTAATGTTTGTATATTGCTTTTTGCTTTCGCGAAGAGCATTTTACCACGCAAAGCCGCGCTTGTCAAGGAAAACTTGTATTTTTAAAAGACTTTTTCCTATAAAGTTAATTCCCAAAGTAAATTCCACAGTGGGATTTACGATGGAAGTTACATTGGGAAGGAAAATATAGTAGAATTAAGTCTGGGAAATATCCCACGAAAGG
>JBAYZO010000008.1:0-56501 GCA_041672465.1 Eubacteriales bacterium | reverse complement strand
CTTTCCAAAACCGTTGCCCCTGCGCCGGGGACGGAAGGGGCAGGGGCAACGGTTTTGGAAAGGGAGTTTAAAATTACGGCTTTAAATAAAAACGGGGATAGTTTAATAGAGCGGGTAGGGGTTTTTGAGAAAGTTTCAAAAGAAATCTCCGGCGTTGAGAAAATAAACGTCACCCTCCCGAAAAGAGCGACTTCGGGTTCGGCGGGCTATGACTTTTTTACCCCGTTCGGCTTTACGCTCTCCCCGGGGGAGGGAATAATAATTCCCACCGGGGTCAGGGTAAACATAAAAAACGGCTGGCTTCTTATGATCTTCCCCCGCTCGGGGCTGGGGTTTAAACACCGCCTGCGGCTTGACAACACCGTGGGGATAATTGACAGCGATTATTATTTTTCAAAGAACGAGGGGCATATAATTGTCAAGATAACAAACTGCGGGGACAGCTTGCTCACCGTTTTAAAAGGCGAGGCTTTTTGTCAGGGAGTGTTTACCCGCTACGGCATAACGCTTGACGACGAAACCGTCGGGAAACGGGACGGCGGCTTTGGCTCGACAGATAGATAGATAGATAGATAGATAGATAGATAAACCGAACTTAAAAACACAAAAAAAGCGTAAGATTTACCGGAAAGGAGCGTTACAAAATGAAATGTCCCGTTTGCCAAAGCAACGAGAGCAGGGTAATCGATTCGCGAAAAGCCTCCGACGGCGCGACTATACGGCGGCGCAGGGAATGCCTTAAATGCCAGAAACGCTTTACCACTTATGAGATTATCGAAACGGCGCCCATAGTGGTGGTGAAAAAGGATAAGTCACGCGAGAGCTTTGACAGGAACAAGATACTCTCGTCAATAATACGGGCGTGCGACAAAAGGCAGGTCTCAAGGGCGGAGATGGAGGCTATCGTCGCGGAAATCGAAACGCGGCTTCAAAACACGCTCCGCGGGGAAATCCCCTCCAATGAAATCGGCGAGGCGGTTATGGAAAAGCTAAAGGCAGTCGACGAGGTGGCGTATGTCCGTTTCGCTTCTGTCTACCGCCAGTTTAAAGATATAAATGACTTTATGGCGGAGCTTAAAAAACTGCTTGGGGAAAAATAAGTTTTTCAACTTAACTATTGAAATATAATGACCCTTTACATTTTGATTTAACGCTTAAAATTCATCTGAGCAGTTTCGGGGGTGGCAAATCGGATGAAAAAAACAGAAACAGGAACAGAAACAGGAACAACTTTATCGCCGTTAACCGAAAAAGAAATTGAAACAACTCTTCAAAGGCTAAACAAAGAAAGGCATGTCTGTTTGGCCCGCCTTTTTGCGGCTGCGTTTTCCGCCGGTCTCGCGGTCTTTTCGCTGTGGCTGTCGTCAAAGACGGGGAAAGGCGTACTTACGCTTAGCTTTTTGGGGATATTCCTGCTTTTTTTAGCCGCGGCGGCGGTTTTTTACGCCTTTTATAAAAAAGCGTGGGCGGTTTATGAAACCGATTACACCCAAAACGCGGAAAGAATTGCTTTTGCGTCTGAATTCCCAAACCATTCCCGCGGAAACGTGATTGACGAATCCGATATTGAAAATTCTTTGCTTTTTAAAGAACCGGGAGGGGGCTTTATAAGCGAGGGTTATGCTTCTTCATATGAGGGCTTTGATTTTAAAACCGCTTCGCTAAAGCTGGGGGAGAATGTCGACGGGCTGTTTTTTTATTTTGAGTTCCCTTTGGCTTTTAAACAAAAAGCTCAGGTATGGCAAAAGGGAGCCGCGTTTACCAAAGAGCCCGGCGAAATAGATACCGACAATCCCTTTGTAAAATACCAAACCGGTTTTCAGCGGTTTGACTTTTACTTTTTTGCCCTCGCGGCCGACAAAACCCGCGGGGAAACGGTGCTGACCGAACCGATGGCATACTCCTTTTTAAAAACCAAAGAAGAGACAAAGGCAAGGATTTTCGCCTCATTTGGCGGGAATAAACTATACCTGCTTTTTAACAACGTGCGGAAAAGTTATTCCCCTCCGCTTATTTTTAAAATCAGTCTGAAAAAGCTTAAAGCCGAAACCCTTGATAAAATATATTCCGCGAATTCGCTGGCGTTTGACTTTATTCTTGAAAAAAGGATTTGGAAAAAACATGAGGATTCCTAAAAAGTTCTCCCCCGCGCAGTCGATACTCCTTGCTTTTCTCGCGGTCATAGTCATAGGGGGCATACTTCTCACGCTCCCGATATCGTCGGAGACAAAAACCTTTACAAACCCCGCCGACGCGTTTTTTACCGCAACCTCGGCAACCTGCGTGACGGGGCTTGTCACCCTTGACACCGGGACTTACTGGAGCTCGTTCGGGAAAGCCGTGATACTCTTACTCATTCAGGTGGGCGGGATGGGCGTTATGACAATATCATTTATTGTATCGGTTATTTTAAAGCGCCGCGTCACCCCAAAAGAAAGGGTTGTGTTCGCAAAATCGATGAACCTCTCAAACTACAGCAAGGTCATGCGGTTTTTTATGGATATGATGGCGTTTATGCTGATTTTTGAGACAGCCGGCGCTTTGCTCCTCGCCATTAGATTTATTCCCCGCTACGGCGTTGCCGAAGGGATAAGCAAGAGCGTTTTTCACTCCGTTTCCGCCTTTTGCAACGCGGGGTTTGACATTCTCGGCGGGGGGACAAGCCTTATTCCTTACTCAAACGACGCGTTTGTCTGTTTGGTTATATGCGCCCTTATTATTTCGGGCGGGTTAGGCTTTGTGGTTTGGCAAAACCTTTATAAAAAAGCAAAATACGGAGAACGCCTTTCCGCCTACACAAAGCTGGTGCTTGTCGCCACGCTTACGCTTTTGGTCTCGGGAGCCGTGATTTTTATTTCCGCCGAATGGGGGAACCCCGCCACCTTGGGCGGGTCTGGTTTCGGTCAGAAACTGCTGAGCGGATTTTTCCAGTCGGTGACGTTCCGCACCGCGGGGTTTAACACGCTTAGCATAACCTCCCTTACCGGCGCGTCAAAAGCTTTCGCCATGATACTTATGTTTATCGGCGGGTCTTCGGCTTCCACCGCGGGGGGGATAAAAACAGTCACCTTCGCCCTTGTTATTATTGGCGCGCTAAACTTTTCCCGCGGGAAGAAAGAAGTCAATATATTCGGCAGACGGGTTGAGCACGCCTCTCTCCTCCACGCTTACGCCGTGGCGGGGATCGCGATTACCGCAATAATATTATCTTCTTTTCTGCTGGCCTTTACCCAGAGCGGAACATACTCTGGACTTCTTTTTGAATCTTTCTCGGCGTTCGGGACCGTCGGCGTTACCGACGGAGTAACCGCGACCCTTAACGTGTTCGGAAAAATATTGATAATGCTGCTTATGTATATGGGCAGGGTGGGGGCGCTGACGATCACATATTCGGTGCTCACGGGTTTTCACAAGGAAAAACAAACCATAAAATACCCAAAAACAAACTTTCTTATCGGTTGAAATTAAAGGAGCAAAGCCATGACAAAAAGCTTTTGTGTTATAGGACTGGGGAGTTTCGGGAGCAACTTGGCGCTGACTTTGGCAAAGGGAAAGCATCAGGTGCTGGTCATTGACTCTAACGAGGACAGGGTTCAGTCGCTCGCCGACTATGTTACAAACGCGGTCTGCGGCGACCCCACAAACGAACTTGTGCTGCGGGGGGCGGGGGTTACTTCCTACGATTGCTGTGTCGTCTGCCTCAGCGAGAGCAGCGAAAGCATGGAAAACGCCACGCTTGTCACCCTTATGCTAAAGGAAATGGGGATTAAAAAAGTCGTCGCAAGAGCGTCGGGGGACCTTCACAAAAAGGTGCTGTTAAAAGTAGGGGCGGATATGGTCGTCTTCCCCGAACAGGACATGGGGAAGAAGCTCGCGAACACGCTCACCAAAACCGATGTCTTTGAATATATCAACCTTTCGGACAGGTTTTCGATTGTAGAGCTGAAAGCCCCGAGGCGCTGGGTGGGAAAATCCATAAAAGAGCTAAACATCCGCCAGAAGTACAGGGTAAACATCATCGCCATAAAAGAAGACGAGAGAATTATAATTTTTACCGAGCCCGACAAACCCATTAAAGAGGGGCAGGTCATAATTATCATCGGCGACAACCGCGACTTGGAACGGCTTGCCTGAGGCATAACAAGAACATAAAAAGGGAAAATATCATAAAAAACCTCTTTTGCTATTTACTTTGGTTTTAAAAAAAGTATAATTAAACGAGCGGCATATTGAAATGCCGGCGTTTTGGAATTCCGGCAAGAAAAAAAAGCGCTTTTGCCAAAAAAATGAAAATTAATAAAAAAAATATAAAAGGGTGTGTTAAAATGAGGTATATTGTAAACGGTGACTTAATTTTAAAAGACCGGATTTTAAACGGAAAAGCGCTGGCGTATGACGGCAAAATAGCCGATATCCTTGACAAGGACAAAATCCCGGCCGGGGCGGAAACTATCGACGCCAAAGGCGGGTATGTCGCGCCGGGGCTTATTGATATTCATATCCACGGCTATCTCGGGCGCGACGTCTGCGACGCCGACCCGGAATCAATAAGAATTATCGCCGGCGGGCTTGTCAAAAACGGCGTCACGGGGTTTTTGGCGACCACCATGACGGTTTCAAAAGAGACAATCCTAAAATCTGTCGAAGCGGTACGTTCCGTAATGGAAGAGTCAAGAACTTGGCAGGGTTCGGCCGTGCTCGGGGTGCACGCGGAAGGGCCGTTTATCAACCCGAAGAAAAAAGGCGCTCAAAACGAGGAATACATACTTAAGCCCGACGCCGATATGGTTATTGAAAACGCCGACGTGATTAAATATATAACCATCGCCCCCGAAATGGATGAGGATTTTAATGAAATCCGCAGGATAGTCTCAAACACAAACACGGTGGTTTCAATGGGTCATACCGACGCCGATTACGAGACCGCTTGCGCCGCCGTGGATTGCGGAATAAAATCCACCACCCACTTGTTCAACGCCATGTCCGCGCTCAACCACCGCAAGCCCGGAGTCGTGGGGGCGGCGCTGTCGCGGGACGTATATACGGAGATAATTGTCGATACTTATCATGTAAACAAAGCGCTTTTCGCGCCGGTGGCAAAACTGAAAGGGGACAAACTTGTGTTTGTCACCGACTGCCTGCCCGCCGGGGGGCTTCCCGAGGGCGAATACACCTTAGGCGGCCAAAAGGTGTTTTACTACGACAACATCTGCAAGCTTGAGGACGGCACGATAGCCGGGAGCGTGCTTAAGCTTAATGACGGCGTTAGAAACGCGCTTGACGCCACCGACCTGCCGCTGTGGCAGTGCGTGAGACACGCTACGCTTAACCCCGCCGAACTCCTCGGCATAGCCGACAAAAAAGGCTCGCTTGAAATAGGGAAAGACGCGGATATCATAATAACAAACAAAAACTTTGAAATACAAAAAACGATTATTGGAGGAAAAATCCGTTATGAAACTTAAAGTCGAATCCGTCTTAGACACTTCTTTTTACCCCATGTCGCTTGTCTGCCGGGAATTTCAATCGGCGACAGCGTCAGAAAAAGAAGGGCAGGACATTGTCATAGGCGTCGAAAGGAGCGGCGGTCATGTTTCCGCCTATAAGACAAGAATCTACAAAGACGGCATAGGCAAGGACGAAGTTAACTTTAGGTTTGTCGAACGCATTGTAAAATCGCTTTTATGGGTCAGAGGGGGCTTTAGGGTAATTATAGCATCCTCGTCGGCCGTAGGCGAAAAAATAAAATCCGCCTATTCGCCCGGCGGGTTAAGGGACTTTGACTACGGCTTTATGTCAAGGGTGTACGAGCGTCAGTTTGAAGTGGTGCTTACAGATTTGGCAAACGCGCCCGTAACACACGAGTCCGCCTCTCCCGTGGGGCGGCATCTCGAGGGCAACCGGATCGGTTTTGACGCCGGCGGCAGCGACAGGAAGGTTTCGGCCGTCGTCGACGGGGTGCCGGTTTATTCGGAAGAAGTCGTGTGGTTCCCAAAGACAAATTCCGACCCGAACTACCATTACGATGGGATAATCACGGCTTTCCGGACCGCGGCGAGCCATATGAAAACCGTTGACGCCATCGGCGTTTCGTCCGCGGGGGTGTATGTCGACAACCGCATAATGATAGCCTCGCTGTTTTTAAAAGTGGCTGATGAGGATTTTGACAAACACGTTAAAAATATGTATCTCGACGCGGCGAAACAGCTCGGCAAAGAGCTGGGCAGGGAAATACCCGTCGAAGTGGCCAACGACGGCGACGTGACCGCGCTGGCGGGCGCGATGGAGCTTGGCGACAACAGGGTTTTGGGGGTCGCGATGGGGACTTCCGAGGCGGGCGGCTATGTGGATTCCCACGGGAACATCACCGGCTGGCTGAACGAGCTTGCCTTTGTTCCCGTTGATTTTAACGAAAACTCCGCCGTCGACGAATGGTCGGGCGACTACGGCTGCGGGGTTAAGTATTTCTCGCAGGACGGCGTGATAAAGCTTGCCGAAATGGCGGGAATCGAGCTTGATGAGAAAGCCTCGCCGGCGGAAAAGCTTAAAGTCGTTCAAAAGCTTATGGCCGAAAACGACGACAGAGCCAAAAAGGTTTATGAAAACATCGGGGTTTATTTCGGCTACGCGCTCCCGTTCTACGCGGAGTTTTACGATATCAAGTACACCTTGATTATGGGCAGGGTGAGCAGCGGGGAGGGCGGCGCGCTTATTTTAAAGAAGGCGCGCGAGGTGCTTGATAAAGAGTTCCCCGAACTCTCCTCAAAAATTGAGCTTCATCTCCCCGACGAGTCGTCAAGGCGGGTGGGGCAGTCGGTTGCGGCGGCAAGCCTGCCGGATATAAGACAATAAAATAATCTATCAAAAAACGCCCTGACGGGCGTTTTTGCTTGGCATGATTTAGTTGTCGTTTTTAGTTCCGCCGGGGATAAGGTTTTTAAAGGCGCTCATAAATTCCAGCGGCAGCGGGAAGATAATTGTGGAGTTCCGCTCGACGGATATTTCGCTGAGCGTCTGGAGATATCTGAGCTGAAGCGCGGCGGGGGACTGCGAGATGATTTCAGAGGCTTCATAAAGCTTTCTCGCCGCCTGTTCCTCGCCCTCGGCCGCCGTTATCTTTGCCCTTCTCTCCCGTTCGGCCTCGGCTTGCTTTGCCATCGCCCGCTTCATGGCGTCGGGGATTTCAATGCTCTTAAGCTCAACCGCCGTTATGACGATTCCCCACAGCGCGATGGTTTCGGCAAGCAAATCCTTTAAAATAGCGTTTAAATTTTCTTTGGAGGTTAAAATCTCGTCAAGCTCATGCTGCCCCAACACCGAGCGGAGCGTCGTCTGCCCGAGCATGGCGGTGCTGTAATTAAAGTTGACCACCTTTGTGAGAACCAAGGTCGGGTCGGCGATATGATAATACACCACCGCGTCCACGCGGATTGAAATATTGTCTTTGGTGATAATCTCCTGATCCGGCACGTCAATGGTGCGGGTTCTCATATCAACCTTTTTAACAATATCAATCCCAAAGGGCAACCTGAACCCAAGCCCGGGTTTCAGCACTTTTGAAACATGCCCGAACCGGAAGACGACCCCCCTTTCATATTCGTTGATAATAACGAGCGACATCACGACAAGCGTCAGCGCCGCGACCGCGGCAAATATCAGATACATTGCGAGTTCCGGCATATTTGTTATCCCTTTCGTTTTGTTTTTGTTCAGTTCCCGCCGGCGGCGCCGACAAGGACTTTTTCTTTGGTTTCGGCCGTATCCCCGACTTGGGGCTTTTTTACCGAAACGGCGGAAAACAGGCTCCTCAGCCTTATTTTAACCGCCCCCACGTTTGTAATTTCATCAATTTTGATTTGAGTGTAAATTTTCCCGGATTTTTCAATTATGCTCCTGACCTCGTCGGTGGTGATGGCGTCCACCCCGCAGCCGAACGACACGAGCTGAACTAAATTAATATCCAACCCCATGGGGTTTTGGGCGACATATTCGGCGGCGGCGTAAAGCCGCGAATGATATGTCCACTGGTTAAGCACCGCCGTGTTAAGACGAGTTTTCCGCTCTATGGCGTCTTCGGTAACCACCACCGCGCCGTAGGAGCAGATAAGCTCGTCAATGCCGTGGCAGACCTCGGCGTCAATATGGTAAGGCCTGCCCGCGAGCATTATGACGGGGAGGTTTTTTGCTTTCGCGATCTCGAGAAACTCGCTGCCTTTTTTGCTTATCGCCGCCATAAAATCATCATAGGCAGAGTACGCCGCGTCCGCCGCCTTTTTAATTTCTTTTTTGCTGAAAGGCGGGAAGTATTTGCTCAGTATTTTTCCGATCCGGGCCGTGAACGCGCTTTTATCGTGAATACCCACGAAATCGCAAATAAACTTTGTTTTTTCCAGCGCTTTTATGTTTGACCTTATGACAAGCGGATAATACGCCACCACGGGGCAGTTGTAGTGATTGTCGCCCCCCGACTCGTCGATATTATAGCTCATATTCGGGTAAAAAATCGCGTCCGCGCCTTTGGCAATCAGTTCTTCTATATGTCCGTGGACGAGCTTGGCGGGGTAGCAAACGGTGTCGGAGGGGATTGTGTGCTGACCTTTGAGGTAAAGCTTTCTTGTCGAGCCGGGGGAAACCTCCACATTAAAGCCGAGGCTGCGGAAGAAAACCGCCCAAAACGGAAGAAGCTCATACATATTAAGAACCATGGGAATCCCGATGACAGGCGCGCCCTCTTTTCGCGGGAGGGTTTTAAAGCCGGAGAGCAAGTTATTTTTAAACTCAAACATATTGTATTTTACGCTTGACTTCCCTTTTTGCAGGGGTTTTTCGCATCTGTTCCCCGCTATATATTTTACCCCGTCGGAAAACCTGTTTACCGTAAGCTTGCAGTTGTTTCCGCAGGCGCGGCAGGTGACCACCTTTACGTCATGGCTGAAAGAAGCGAGCTTTTCGCTTGTAAGCACCCCGCTTGTTTCGCCCCGCGAAGAATTATCCCGGGCGTACAGCGCGGCGCCGTATGCCCCCATTACCCCCGAAAGTTTTGGCCTGAACACGTCGCGGCCTATTTCCTTTTCAAACGCTCTCAGCACCGCGTCGTTGTGGAAGGTCCCCCCCTGAACGACGATATTTTCGCCAAGCTCGCTCCCGCTCGCGCAGCGGATAACTTTATACAGCGCGTTTTTCACCACGCTTATTGAAAGCCCGGCGGAAATGCTCTCTACCGTGGCGCCGTCTTTTTGGGCTTGCTTTACCGAGCTGTTCATAAAAACCGTGCAGCGCGAGCCCAAGTCTACCGGAGACGGGGCGAAAAGCCCGATTTTCGCGAATTCCTCCACGCCGTATCCCAGCGCCGCCGCGAAAGTCTGTAAAAACGAACCGCACCCGGACGAGCAAGCCTCGTTTAGAAATATGTTGTCTATCGCCCCGTTATGTATTTTAAAACACTTTATGTCCTGCCCGCCGATATCGATAATAAAATCCACGTCGCGGCAAAACGCCTTTGCCGCGGTATAGTGGGCAATGGTTTCGACAATCCCCTCGTCAATGTGAAACGCGGCTTTTATTATTTCTTCCCCGTAACCGGTGACGGCGGAGCTTGCTATGCGGATATCCGGGTGCTTGCGGTAAAGGTTTTCAAGATATTTTTTAATAAGCGGCACGGGGTTCCCCCCGGTGGGGGAATAAAACGGGAAGAACACGCTCCCGTCCCTATCGCACAGCAGCGCCTTTACCGTGGTTGAGCCCGCGTCAATGCCGAGATACATTTCCCCGTTCGGGGAGGTTATTTCTTTTATCCCAAGCGAATTTTTAAAATGCCTTCGCGAAAATTCGTTATATTCGTCTTTTGAGCCAAACAGCGGTTCGCAGTTTCCATAGCCCTCAGATGAAATATAAGAAGTCATTTTTCCGCTGAGCTCGGCGATATTTACAGGGCTTCCCCCCGGCGCGAGAGCGGCTCCGTAAGCCACATAAAAGAGAGAGTTTTCAGGGCATATTCCGTCGGCGCCGAGGACGTCGTCAAAGCTTTTTCTAAGCTCCGGCAAAAAGGTGAGAGGCCCGCCTAAATAAAGCACCTTGCCCGAAATATCCCGCCCCTGCGCCAGCCCCGCTATGGTTTGGTTAACCACCGCGTAAAACACGCTGGCGGAAATATCCTCTCTCCGCGCCCCTTGGTTTATGAGCGGCTGAACGTCCGACTTGGCGAACACCCCGCAGCGCGAGGCGATGGCGTAAATTTTGTCATGCCCGGAGGCAAGGCTGTTCATCTCGTCGGTTGAAACCTCAAGCAGAGACGCGATCTGGTCGATAAAAGCGCCGGTTCCCCCCGCGCAGGTGCCGTTCATTCTTACCTCAAGCCCGCCGGACAAAAACAAAATCTTCGCGTCCTCGCCGCCGAGCTCAATTACGATATCGGTGTCGGGGTCAAGCTTTTTCACCGCCGTCCTTGTGGCGTAGACCTCCTGCACAAATTCCAAATCAAGGTCGGCCGCCATCCCCATTCCCGCCGAGCCCGAAAGGGTAACGGTCATTAAAACGCCGGGGAAGCGACGGGCGACCTCTCCAAGCAGCGCCCCGCCCTCCCCCGCTATCCGCGAGAAATGGCGCCTGTAAACCGAAAACACAATGTTTTGTTCCCCGTCAAGCACTATACATTTTATTGTCGTCGACCCTATGTCAAGCCCTAATTTAAACATTTACCGTGTCCTTATCTTAAAAGTGACGCGCAAAACGAACCTTACCCATTTTTCTCCCGCGCTATGGCGAGCATAAGCTTAATGCGGTTTTCCTGATTAACCTTTGACGCGCCGGAATCGTAATCGATGGGGAAAATATTGGCGTCGGGGTATTTTTCCCGGAGCGTTCTTATAACCCCCTTGCCCACGATATGGTTGGGAAGACAGCCGAAAGGCTGGGCGCATACGATATTCGGGTATCCCTTTTCGACAAGCTCGGCGATTTCCGCCGGCAAGAGCCAGCCCTCGCCCATTTTAACCCCTCTGTCTATTACAATTTCGGCGTATTCCTTAAGCTTTTTAAAGGGGGCGGGTTTTACGAGATCCGGGAACCCGCCCAGCGCGTCAAGCACCCGGTTTTCAAGGCTTTCGCCAAGGCGGGCGATAATATCCCCGATTTTTTTGGTAAGCCTGCTCCCGCCGTAATATTTAAAATCGGTTTCCATACTGGCGAAACAGTACTGGAAAAACGCCAGCACGCCCGGGATCATATATTCGCAGCCTTGGCTTTGCAAAAATTTTTCAAGCCCGTTGTTGCCGAAAGACGAATATTTAACATATATTTCCCCCACTATCCCCACTTTTGTTTTGGGGGCTCTTATTACGGGGATTTCGCTGAAGCTTTTTGCCATGCCGCGAAGATTTTTAAGCATCGCTTTCTTTGAAAGCCCTCTCCCCCGCCTGAACTGGGAGGAAAGCTCGCTTATCCAAAAATCAACAACCGCCTTTGTGTCTCCCGAGTTTTTTTCATACGGCCTTATCTGGTTTTTCAAAAGAAGCAGCATGTCGCCGTAAACGACGGCAGTTATCCCTTTTAAAATCATGGGGAGAGTCAGCTTAAAGCCGGAATATTTCTCTATCCCCGAAAAAGACACGGAAATAACCGGCACATATCCCAGCCCCATGCTCTTCAAGGCTTTTCTAAGCACCCATATGTAATTGGAGGCGCGGCAGCCCCCGCCGGTCTGGAACATTATAAGCGCGGTCTTGCGGGGGTCGTAGTCGCCGCAGGTAAGCGCGTAAAGCTGCTGGCCGAGCATACATATCGCCGGGTAGCAAATATCGTTGTGGAGATATTTGAGCCCGGTATCAATTATGTGCTTGCCCTCATAGCGCACCACTTCAAGCTTGTACCCGTTCATTATAAATATTTCCCGCAAAAGCTCCATATGGGTGGGGAAAATATCGGGGGCTATTATGGTGTATTCGCTTTTCATTCGCTTTGTAAAATCAACCCTTGACATTACGATATTCCTTAAGAAAAATAAATATTTGTTTAAACGCAAAACTTTGTTTTGCCGGTCGTATTATACTACATGGGTTAAATTAAATCAAATAAATGTTAAATCACCCTTAAAACAAGAAAAGGAAAAAAGCCGTAGTTTGATCCCGCCAAAAAACGGCTTTATGCTTTTTATAAAGGTTCGGTCCGCCCTTAGGTGGCGTAGTTGTCGAAATAACCCTGTATGAGTATAAACGGCGTGCCCTTGTCGCCGCTGCCCGAAATAAGGTCGCAGAGCGAGCCGATAAGGTCGGTCAGCCGCCTTGGAGTGGTGCCCTGGGATTCCATTGACCCCACAAGGTCGGGCTCTTTGTTTTTAATGTAATCTTCTATCGCTTTTCTAAGCTCACCGCCCGAAAGGTGGGAAAAATTGTTGTCGGCGAGATATTTCAGTTTTACCTCGTTTGGCGTTCCCTCAAGCCCTTTTGTGTACCCGGGCGACACCACCGGGTCGGCAAGTTCCCAGATATGCCCCGCCGGGTCTTTAAATGCGCCGTCGCCGTAGACCATCACCTCCACATGCGAACCGGTGAGAGTTTTCAGGCGGCTTTGGACCCGCAGCACAAAATCGTCGCCCATGCGGGGAAAGAGCTTGACTTTTTCCTCGGTGGCTTTGTTTGCCCCCAAAAGCCCGTAGCTCTCGTTATAACCGCCATCACGGGGGGAAGACAGTATATCCTCAAGGTTATAAAGCTTTTCCGCGCCCGCCTTGCGCAATATTTTTTTTGTAAGCGCGCGGGTGTGAATGTCGCAGGTGAGTATGTTTTTGGTGTAGTCAAGTATGGCGCGGGGGTTGTTGGCGAAAATAATTTCCGCCTCGGCGCCGCTTTGGGTGATAATATCGCCGTAATAGCTGACATAGTCAATCCCGGTGAAGGGGTGCTTGTTGTCGCCGAAAAGCTTTCTGTAAGCCGCGAGGCTGAGCACGTCGGTGTGGGGGTTTAGGTTGCTGTCATAAACCTTTTCAAGCGAGATAAGCTCGTTGCCGACTTCGTCGGAGGGGTAGCTGAGCATTAGAATTATCTTTTTAGCCCCTTTAGCTATCCCCTTAAGGCAGGTGGCGAAGCGGTTTCTGCTGAGTATGGGAAAGACCAAGCCGATTTCCCCGCCGCCGAACTTTTGAATTATATCGCCGGCGATGTCGTCCACGGTCGCGTAATTGTTTTGCGAGCGCGCCAAAACCGCTTCGGTAACCGCGACGATATCCCTGTCGCAAATTTTAAAGCCCTCCGATTTCGCGGCCGAAGTCAATGTATCGCAAACGATTTCCACAAGGTTGTCGCCGCTTTTGATTATAGGGGCGCGGATGCTGCGCGCCACCGTACCGACATATCTTTCCACGTCAAATGCCCTCCAGAATTAAAATTGTCAGATTTGTCCGACGCGCTTTTCATTATAAGCTATAAATCCAAAAAAATAAAGATTTATTTTATTAAAATGCGGTCTTTAATTGATTTATTTTTTGTTTAACCTGTTTAAATTATCAAAAATTTAAACTTTCCGGCGTTTTTTGTACGCGAAACAAAGCGGCGCGCTTTTTTGCGCGCCCGCTTTACGGCTGTATTTAGCTTAAACATTTAGTGTCTTTTATCTAACCGCTGTTTTGTTTTCCCTACCCTTTTTTGGGGATAATTTTAATTACCTCGGCCGAGATACCGGTTTGCTCGGTGGCAATCTCAAGTATCTGGGCGACCTCGTCGGGGAGGAGCCCGTCGGTCTTTACAATGACGGAACACATGTTGCCGGACACGAGCGCCACGCATTCCTCGAACCCTTTTGATTTTACAAGCATCTCGATGTTCGCCTCGGCGTTCATATCGGCGACCATGGCGGCTATCGAAAGGAGCGCCCCCTCTTTGGCGTCGGGCATGGCGTCGGGGGAGGCGGCTATTGTCTGGAGGACTTCCATCGCCTCTCCGCGGGTGCGCTCGCGGTTTATCACCGACACGGCGAAAACCCCGTCCCCGTCGGCGTCGGTTTCGGTTTCGGTAGCCGGGTTCTCGTTACCCACAAGCACCACGTTGCCCAGCGTCTTATCCCCCTGCGCCGCTTTGGACTTGCTCCCCTGCGCCACGGCGGAGTAAACGACAATCGCCGCCCCCAAAATGAGCACACAGCAAACAATCACAAAGTTTCTGCTCGTTAAAAACTTTTTCCAGTCGTATTCTTTTATTTTCTTTTTTACCTCGTCGAAATTCATACGCTGCCTCCCGTAATAAAATAGTTAAGTTTTGATTTTGATTTTATTTAAATTAGTTATATGCCGTATGCCTTATCTTTTATGTTACCTTATAACGCTCACCCGGTTCAGCGGAAGGTCGAACAAAGCCCCGAGCGCCTTTAGTATCTGGTACTCCACCCCCGCCGAAACGCCGGGGCACACCACCGCGACGCCGCTTACTTTTGGCATTCGTTCCTCAATCAAGACCGGCTGCTCGTTGCCGTCATACCCCGCTAAGATAAACTCTTTTCTGCTGTCCGCCGCCGTTTCGCCCGAAACCACCTGCTGGTCGGCGGCGTAGTAGTACTCATAACCGGTTTTAAGCGTTATCATCACCTCGCAGTCGCCCACGCCCGGAACGCCTTTAATTATTTTTTTTACCTCTCTCTCGAGCATTTCGCGGTATTCGTCGGCCGAGCCGTAGGTAAACGCCCCGCCTTTTTCCGAAGAACCGCCGCTCTCGGGCCAGGCGAGCAAAACCACCCCGGCTATGAGCGCGGTTATAATCAGCCCTATGCCCTTTACTTTTTTAAGCTTGCCAAAGACACTATTCAGTGGATATCACCACCTTCACCGAGCCGCCCAGCGCGGTTAGCAAAAACCCCGCGACATCCTCTCTTAGCATTTTGTCCTCGGGGGAAAGGGTTACGCGTATTTCCCCCACCACGGCGGCATTTTCCTCGCTATATATTTCTATGCTGACGCCGGATAAGGTTATTCCAAATTTTTCATTAACTATGTTCTTTATATACGCCTTGCTCTCTTCCTCCGCCTCGCGAAAGGCGTATCTTTCAAGGGAAACGCTTTTTTCGGATATAAGATTTTGTTTTTCAATATTTATTCCGCTTTTTAAGGCTTTTGTGAGCGGAAGAAAAACCGCCGCCGCGCAAATGAGCGAACAGACGTATTTGACGTGTTTTTCAAGCGCTCCCCCCGCGGCGAGAGCGGCGCAGACGGCCGACAGCACCGAGGCTATCAGCACGCAAAAGAAATAGTCCTTCATAATATCAGTCCCCCACCCCGATTTTTATAAACAGCGCGACGGCGATAATAAATATCACCGACGTGCCGACGAGAAGCGACATCAGTATATTTAAAAAGCCGTTGACGTCATAAAGCATCGCCGACTCTTTCTCAAGCCCCAAAAGCCTTGCGAGCATTGCCGCCATAAGCACAAAAATTTTATGCATTATGACATAAATCACCGCCGGCAGCACCAGCGCCGAAATCGAGACAAGCCCGATTGCCCCCACCGTCGACCTGACCACGCCGACGGCGCTGCTGACGTTCCGCGCGGCCTCCCCCACGATATTGCCGATAACGGGGATAAACACGCCCGAGGCGAACTTCACCGTCCTGAACACATAGTTGTCGGCAGCGGCGGCTATGATTGTCTGAAAATACATTACCACTCCGAACAGCGTGAACACAAACGCCATAAGCGTGGTGAGAACGCTTTTTAAAAAGTTGGTCACCGAACGCATATCGGCGCTGCCGGGGAGCGCCCCCATGACCGACACCACAAACCCCGCCATAAGCAGCGGGCGAAGCACGCTCGCGGAAAATTTTTCGGCGACGGTTAAAAACATAAGCAGCGACGAAGACCCCGCCACGCCCGAGGAAAAGTTCCCGCCGAGGGTGTAAAGCGACGCCGTCACGGGTAACAGCGACGCCATAAAAACGCAAAGCCGGTCAAACGATTGAGCCGCGAACACAAACAGCCCCTGAAGTCCGTGAAACAGCGCCCCGGCAAGCGCCAAAACCGAAATATACTCATACGCCGCCTTTACGGCGGCATTCTCGCTTGTCCGCTTAAAAGATAAAAGAAGCGCCGACAGCGCGATAACCCCCACGAGTGAGTAAAAAAACCTAAGCCCGCTCTTGTAAAACCCGGTTATGGATTTTTTGAGCACCGAAAAAATCTTGTCGGCGATATCGATTTTTTCTTTGCCGGTCTTTTCTTCCGGGCTTATTATTTCGCCGACGGGGAGTTTGTCCGCGCCGGACTTTTTCGCGATATCGTCTTCTCTTGACGACTCAAAGGCGGCCGCCGCCGGCGAAAACGAAAAAGCAAGCATAAAGACCAAAAAAACCGCCGAAAAAGCCGAAAGCGCCCTCAAAGCAGCCCCCTCGCGAAAGAGACAAGGTTTTTTAAAATCGGGAGCGAAATAATAATTATCGCCGCTTTTCCCGCGAGCTCTATCCTCCCCGCTATCGCCGTCTCCCCGCTGTCCCGGCAGACCTCCGACGCCATCTGGCACACAAGCGCTATCCCCAGCGATTTCGCCGCGACCGCGAAATAAGGGGAAAGCGAGTTTTGGTAAGCGAGGGTTTTGGCGTACTCTAAAACGGGGATTATTTTTATGGCTATGTAGGCGAGCATGACAACTCCCGCGCCCGCCGCGATAAGCGGGTGGAATGGGCTTCCGAGCTGTTTAAGCACCACGGCAATACAGACAGCGCAAATTCCCAGCCCGCAAAAAGCGTAAATATTCATAGCCCGAACACGCTCCTTATTGTGGAAAACAGCTTTCCGATCTCGCTGACCAACAGGAGCATTACAATAATGACGCCCGCCACCGAAACAAAGGTCGCCTGCTCGTCCCTGCCTGTTTTTTGCAATATCTGGCAGGCGATAGACACTAAAAGCCCGACACCCGCTATTTTTACCACAAGCGCTATATTCAAACTTATACCTTTCCTTTCATTGTAGAGTCGGCTGTTTTCTTTAACTGCCTGCCCTTGGCGCAATAACATAAATCCCCGGGTTTGAATTATTTATAATTTATACCTAAAAAAGGATGATAGCAGCGAGCGAACCCCCAAGCGCCCCTAAATACCGATAGCTCTTTAGTTTTGATTCGAGAGTTTCTTTAAGCGAGGTTTTTTCGCTCTCAAGAAAAGAGACGCAGGACTCAAGCCTTTCAACCTGAGTATCGCGGTCGAGAAGCCCCAGCGTATCCCCGAACGCCGTTAGCACATCCTTTATTTTTTGGTCGATTGACAGCCTTTCCGCCGCTCTTTTAAAGGCCTCGCCCGCGTGGGAGGACGGGTTTCTGTTCAGTTCCTCCAAAAACCCGTTTTCGGAAAGCGTTTTATCCGAAAAATCAAAAAACATTCCGTAAAGCTCGGCTCTTGAGTAAAGAATCCCGCTTTTCAGCGTTTCAAGCAGTCTTATCACCCCGCAAAGCTCAAGGTAACCCTGCTTTTTTATATCCGCGTACGCTCCCCCGGCGAACCAACCCACCGCGACTATCAAGCCGCTTGCCATAAGCTTTATTGTCATATCATTTCACCGCCGGCCGCCCCCGGCGGTTCCTCACCGCTTTTCGCGGTCTTTTGGCTTTCGGCTTTTAATATCTCGCTTTTAAAACTGCCGTCATACCACAGCTTGACAAACAGCTCGAAAATTCCCTTTTCGGTCATTTGTTTTATATGCGGTCTTTTCATTATGCTCTCCAAGCTGTCCCCGTGGCAGGAAGCGATAAGCCGAACGCCGCTGTTCTGGGCGGAGATTATCCCGTCGGCCTCGTCGCCGCTTATCTCGTCGCAGATAATTATCTGGGGCGACATGGTGCGGGTGAGGAGCTCTATCCCCTCGCTCTTTCCGCAGCCCCTTACACAGTCGATAAGGCAGCCGGTCATTTCCGGGACAAACAGCTCGCACCTTTCATCAGACAGCCCCACCCGGTACGGCTTTTTCCCCCGGGACAGCAAATACGCCGCCGAGCGAAGATATGTCGTCTTCCCCGCGCCGGGGGGCGAAAAGACAAGGCAGCCAGCCATACCGGAGTCAGAAATCCTCTCATAAAGCGGCTTGGCAAGGTTTTTAAAAAGCCTGCTAACCCTGAGGGACACCGACTTTATATCGGAAAACGCCTTTATTCTCCCCCTCTCGCTTACGGCGTCGCCGCAAACTCCGGCTCTCGCCCCGCCGTCAAGGGGAATATAACCCCGCTTGATAGTCTCGTCATAGGTGTAGAGCGACGAGCGGGTCAGCTTTGAGATACACTCCCGCATTTCCTCCTCGCTTACGGTAACACCGTTTTCCGGCCTGCAGAGCTTGCCCTCGCCGCTTACCGAAAGGTTCCTGTCGCCAAGAGAAAGCGACAGCGGGAGCCCCACCCTAAGCCTTATCTCGTTGAGAGTGAGTATCGCGGCGGAGGGGAGGGAGGTCATAAGGCAATGTATTCGCAGGGGGAGATATTTATACAGACTTTCCGCTTCCAAGCTTGCTCACCGCCAAAAACAATAAAAAGTACAAAGCCGCAAAAAGCACGCTCCCGGCGCCGGCGGAAAGAGAGGGCGAAACAATTCCCGCAAAGCCTAAAAACCGTCTTGTCCCAAACCCCGCCGCGATAACGCACAAAACCGGGGAAAACACATGCTTGGTAAATCCTATGCGCACCCCGCTCACTTTAAGAATCCGCCAGAGGTAGATAGCAAAAGAAAACGTGTTTGAAACAATAAGTATCCACAAATACCCGTACGCCCCGGTCGAGGGCAGGAATACCAACACGGAAATTATCCTGAGCGCGCAGTTGTAAAGGGTCGCCCTCATGGTAAACGCCTGCTCGCCTATGCCTTTTAAAAGCCCGTCCATAATTGTCTCGACATACATAAAGGGCGTGACGGTCGCGAGGAGCCGAAACGCCGTCGCGGCGGAGTCGGAGTGATAAAAGGCAAGGCTTATCTCCCTTGGCAGAAAGAAAAACACGCCCCCCGCCGCAAAGCCGAAGATAAAAGAGACTCGCAGGGTCTTTTGCATTTTTGCGTCCCGCGCGGTTTTGTCGGTAAAGGTATTAAGGCGGGATATTTCGGGTATAAGTATGCTTATGAGCGCGGAGAGAAACGCGAAGGGGAAGAACAAAACGGGGATCGCCATCCCCCGGATAAGCCCGAAGTCAGACAGCGCCTTTGACTCGCCGCCCCCATAAAGGGTAAAGCAGTAGGGGATAAGAATATTTTCGGCGGCGTGGAGACCGCTGGTAAGCCAGCTTGAGGCGGCGTTGGGGAGAATAACCGTTGTTATCCGCCCGACGGGGTAAAACTTGCTCTCTTTTTTTGAAAAGCGGTACCGCTTGCCGAACAGCCAAAACCCCCACACATAAATAAGCGAAAACACCTCTCCGCCGGTAAGCCCGACCGCGATTCCGATGCAAAAGCTCCCCGAATCCATGCTGTTTTGAAGAAAGAGCGAAATAATAATAAGGTTAAGCCCAATTTTGCAAAGTTCCTCAAAGAGCTGGCTCGAAGCGGGGATAATAACTCTGCGGGAGGCTATAAAGTACCCCTTAACGCAAGACGAAAGCGCCATAAAGGGCATTGAGAGCGAAAGTATTCTAAGCGGGGCGAGCGTTTTCGGCCCGCCGGCGAGAATACCCGACAACGGGCCCGACAAAATAAGCAGCGACAGCATTGAAACCACGCCCAGCCCCAGCGCCAACCGAGCGGCGGTGTTCAGCGATTTCGCCGCCCCCTTAAGGCCGCCCCTCTCAAACTCCTCGGCCGCTATTTTTGAGACCGAAACCCCAAAGCCGGCGGTGGCAAACGAGGCGAAAAGGGCATACACCGACAGAATCAGCTGGTAGAGACCTATGCCCTCGCTCCCCATGCGGTTGGAAAGGTAGAGGCGGAAAAGCATTCCGCTCCCTTTGCAGACCAGCGAAAAGGCGCACAGTATCGCGGCGCTCCCCAACAAACCCGCTCTAAACTTCAAAAAGGATTTCCTCCCTTTCATTTCTCACTTAATTTTATGGGGGTTTTATCTAAAAAAGACTTGTTATTTTAAAGCCGCGATGGTATACTAAAAACTGAAAAAGGTGGTTTATTTTGCTTGAAAATATAAAACGCGTGTTTTTAATAGTCCTCGACAGCCTTGGGGCGGGGTTTCTCCCCGACGCCGAAAGCTACGGCGACGCCGGCTCTAATACCCTGCTTTCGGTAAGCCGCGCCAAAAACTTTCACTGCCCGACCCTTGTGTCCGCCGGACTGTTTAACCTGCCGGGGCTTGAGGAGGCGAGGGGGACTTCTTCCCCGTTTGCCGCCCACGGCAGAGCGGGGGAAGAATCGGTCGGGAAGGACTCGATAGTCGGCCACTGGGAAATAGCCGGGCTTGTCACAAAAACGCCTTTCCCCCTTTATCCCGACGGTTTTCCAAAAGAGGTTATAACGGCTTTTGAAAGTTCAATAGGCCATAAAACCCTCTGCAACAAGCCTTATTCGGGGACGCAGGCTATAAAAGTTTACGGCGGGGAACACCTAAGGACAAAATCCCCCATAATTTACACCTCGGCGGACAGCGTGTTTCAAATCGCCTGTCATGAGGATATCTTCCCCGTTGAACAACAATACGCCAACTGCCTTAAGGCAAGGGAGATACTCTCCGGCGTCCACGCCGTGGCAAGGGTTATCGCCCGGCCTTTTTCGGGGGAACCCGGCTTTTTTTACCGCACCGAAAACCGCAGGGATTTTTCCCTCCCCCCCACGGGCGAGACAATTTTGGACAAGCTTTACTCGGCGGGCAAAGACGTTATCGGCATTGGGAAAGTAGTGAGTATTTTTTCGGGGAGGGGTTTTACCCGGGAGATCCACACCGCGAATAATACTGAGGGTATCGAAAAAATATTAGATTGCCAAAAAGCGGACTTTAACGGGCTTTGTTTTGCCAATTTAGTGGATTTTGATATGGTTTACGGCCATAGGAACGATATCGAGGGTTACGCCGCGGCGCTCGGCGAGTTTGACAGGGCGCTGGGCGATATTTTAAAAAATCAAGCCCCGGGGGACGTTTACATCATAACCGCCGACCACGGCTGCGACCCCGCCACGCCGTCGACCGACCATTCGAGGGAATATGTGCCTATCCTTTGCTTTGGCGCGGGTGTCCGCCCGTCAAACATCGGCACAAGAAAAACCTTTGCCGATATCGGAGCCACGGTTTGCGAGCTTCTCGGCGCGCCGCCGCCAGAGCATGGGGAGTCTTTTTTAAATTTATTGTAAGGGAAAATGATAAATACAGAGCGAATGAATAAAACTTTTATTTCAAATTCACCCGAAGAAACGGCAGAGATAGCTAAATCAATCGCCCTCGACGCCCAAAAAATCGGCGTGGTATGTCTTACGGGGCCGCTTGGGTCGGGGAAAACTCAGTTTACCCGGGGGATAGTAGAAATGCTCTGCCCGGAGTGCCTCAGCCTTGTCCACTCGCCTACGTTTGCCATTGTCAACGAATATATCGGGGACAAAACATCGGTGTTCCATTTTGATTTTTACCGCCTTAAAAGCCCCGATGACCTTTATTCCACCGGGTTTTACGACTATGAGGGGAGAAACGGGGTGGTTGTCGCCGAGTGGGGGGAACTGTTTTTGGATTCCCTGCCGGAAAACTCGCTTTTGGTAAGCATTGCCCCTGAGGGCGGCGACAAAAGGCTTATTACCCTGAGATATGGGATTCGCGGCTGAGATTTCAGCTCTGCAAAACAATAGTAAAGACCTTTTCCGCAAAAAAACACGGAAGTGTTCCCGTGCTTTGAAAGGATTACCAAATAAATGCTGATTCTCGGAATAGATTCCTCCTCCCTTTCGGCGTCCGCCGCTTTGTGCGAGATTGACGGCGGAAAGATAAACAAATACTCGGTGTTTTCGCTTAAAAACGGGCTTACACACTCGGAAAACCTGCTTGTAATAATCGACGGCGCGCTCTCGTCGCTCGGAGTTACCGCGAAGGACTTGGATCTGATTGCCGTTACGGCGGGGCCCGGCTCTTTTACCGGGGTGCGGATAGGGGTGGCAACGGCAAAAGGCCTTGCTTTCCCGTACGACACGCCTGTCTGCGGGGTTTCGGCGCTTGAGGCTATTGCTTTGGGACAGGCCCTCCCCGAGGGACATGCTTTCCCCGGGGGGATTGTCGTCCCGCTGCTTGACGCGAGGCGGTCTCAGTTTTACACGGCGGCCTTTGAGGGCGAAAACAGGCTTATCCCCGACTCCTGCCTGATTTTTGACGATATTTATAAGCGGATAAAAGAAACCGGCAAAAGCGCGCTGCTCTGCGGCGACGGGGCGGAGCTTTTTTATTCCCTTTGCGAGGATAAAACCAATATTTTTACCCCCCCGCCATCTTTTACGCAAAGCATGGCTTCGGTTGCGTTTTTGGGGTATAAAAAATTTCTCCGCGGAGAGCACACAAGCCATTATAAGCTTCGCCCGATTTATCTCCGCGCCCCGCAGGCCGAAAGAGAACGGCTTTTGAAAAAAAATTGAAAGGTAAACCTTTCAATGGGCAACTTTTTGATTTTGCAGTTTAAACAACATCCTTGAAAGGTAAACCTTTCAAGGGGCAACTTTTTGATTTTGCAGTTTAAACAACTGCAATTTCGCTAAAGCGAAAACATCAAAAAGATTGCGGTTCCCTAAATCAAGAAAAGATTGCGGTTGACTAAATCAAGAAAAGGTTACGGTTCCTTGAATTGAAAAGGTTTAAGGGAGTTATTAACTAATTTTCGGTAAGACAAGCTGATAAAAAGGTTGCGGTTCGCTAAATAAAGTACAATTAAAATAAGCACAAGGTTATCCACAAAAGGAGAGCTAAAGACAATGAATACGGAAAAAAACATAAATATAGCTGTCGGGGCTGACCATCAGGGCTTTTTATTAAAAAAAACCCTGATAGAATATCTTAAAAAAAGCGGGTATGAGGTGTCCGACCAAGGCACTTCTGATAGCGCTTCCTGCGATTACCCAATCTTCGCGAAAAAGGTGGCGGAGGCTGTCGCCCGAGGGGAAGCCGACTATGGCGTTCTTATTTGCGGGACGGGAATCGGAATGTCGATAGCCGCCAATAAGGTTAAAAACGCCCGCGCCGCCCTTGTCTGCGGCGAAAGAAACGCTTTTATGAGCCGCGCCCACAATAACGCAAATATTATTTGCTTTAGCGCGCATGATATGGAATATAAAGACATTGTGTCCTGCCTTGACGTTTTTCTGAAAACGGCTTTTGAGGGCGGAAGACATGAGAGACGGGTAAATATGTTTGAAAACTGACCCCCGGAACAAAACCCAAGGGATGTTGCGATATTTTAATTGTTTTTAGTTACCCCGCAACCGAAAGGCATTTTATATGAAATATATTGTTATAATAGGCGACGGTATGGCGGATTACCCGATTTCGGAACTCGGAATGTTAACCCCGCTCGAGTACGCGAACACCCCCAACATGGATTTCATGGCGGAAAACGGCGTAATCGGGCTGGTTAAAACCGTCCCCGATGGAATGGTGCCCGAAAGCGACACCGCCAACCTTGCCCTTATGGGCTATGACCCGGCGATATACTCAAAGGGGCGCTCTCCGCTTGAGGCGCTGAGCATGGGGATTGAGCTTACCCCCGACCAGACCGCCGTGAGGGCTAACCTTGTTTCGGTTTCGGAGGACGCGGGTTTTGAGGAAAAAATCCTCCTTGACCACTCGTCGGACGAAATACCCACGGAATTGTCCTCAAAACTCATCGCTTACTGCGATTCCAAACTAAGCTCCCCGGGGGTAAAACTCTACCCGGGGGTAAGTTACAGGAACCTTTTACTCTTGTCGGGCGCGCCCGAATACAGCGGCTTTGCCCGCCCGCATGATATTGTGGGAAAGAAAATAGGCCCGTATCTCCCAAAAGGGCGTCAAGGCGAGTTTTATTTAAATCTTATGAAAGCTTCATATGAGCTTCTCAACAATCACCCGATAAACATTGAACGGGCAAAAAAAGGCCTTAAAAAGGCCAATATGCTTTGGTTTTGGTCTCCGGGCAAAAAACCCGCCCTGCCCTTGTTCGCCGAAATGACGGGGCTTTTCGGCTCTGTCGTCTGCGCCGTCGACCTTATAAAAGGCATTGGCAAATGCGCGGGGATGGACACGCCTTTTGTGGAGGGCGCCACCGGGGGCTGCGTCACCGATTACCGCGCCAAGGCGAAAGCGGCTCTTGGCGAGCTTGATTCCGGCAAAGACTTTGTTTATATTCATATAGAGGCGCCCGACGAGTGCGGCCACAAGGGCGACCTTAAGGCGAAAATCGCCGCCATTGAAAACATAGACAAGCATGTGGCGGGGTTTTTAATGGATTCGCTTAAGGCAAGGAGCGACGACTTTAAAATAATGGTTCTCCCCGACCACCCGACCCCAATCTCAACCCGCACCCACGCCGCCGAGCCTGTCCCGTTTGTTATATTTTCATCTGTAAAAACGCCCTTAAAATCGCTGCCGCGCCCAAATTACAGCGAAAAGTCGGCAAAAGCCACCGGGCTTTACATAGAAAAAGGGCATAAGCTTTTGGATTTCTTTATAAAACTGTAAAACTTTTAATTTTAATGAGGTTGTGCAAAACCAATGGCAAAGCGTTGTTTACTAATTATTTGCGTGTTATTAATATCAGCCTTTTGTCTGTCTGCTCTTTCTTGTATGAGTGATAAACCATACGGAACAAAAGAAACAGACGACTCTTCGGCTGAAAATTTAATCTCTTCCCCCGAAACCGAGGGGAACAGTTCCGCGCTTAAACTCACAGCCGCCTCCCCAACCTCGCCAAACCAGCCCCCGCTCCCCGAGACCATCCCGCAGGAACTGCTCGACAGGCTGAAAGAAAAGCTTGACGGGGCGCCTTTCGCCTGCGCCGTTTACTATGTCGACCTCGAAACCGGCTTTACCATAAGCTATAACGACGCCCGTCTGTTCGGCGCGGCGAGCCTTGTCAAAGCGCCCTATCTGCTTTATATTTACGAGATGATTGAAAACGGCGAGATCTCCCTTGAGGACAAACATATCTATAAAAAACAGTATCACTATTTCGGCGGTACGGGAAAAATAAAAAATATGCCCGACGGCACGGAGTTCACCCTCGGCGAGATAATAAATCACATCGTCATTGAATCCGACAACACCGCTTTTAAAATGCTGTATAACACCGCCGGGAGCTCGGGCGGGGTGCTGTCGCTTATGGATTTTCATAACAAAGCGGTTAAAGAGTTCAGCTCCCCTTTCCTCAGCGGGACCTACGGCACGGTGCTCACCGCCGGCGGCGTTGGGAGGATGTTCCGCGAAATTTACGAGAAATCCCGCGAGAGCGAGCTTTTTGCGGACTTTATCGAGCTTTTAAAAAACGCCAATGAAAACGTGTTTATTAAAAAAGGCCTGCCTGTCGGCGAAGACGGCGAGTGCCTGTATGAAGTCGCCCACAAATACGGCATGGATATCAAGGCTTCCAACGACGCGGCTATCGTGTTTTACGAGGACAGGCCGTATTTGCTTGTGGTGCTCACCGATTACCTGCTTATTGACTCGAACGTAAGGTTTATCTCGGGCGTTTCCTCGCTTATTTATGAAATCCACGAATTTGTTTGCGACGAGAGCGTTTGGGAATAAAGGCAATGTTTTTGTTAAACTTGCATAAAAAAAACCCTTGTATTCACACAAACTCACAAACATAATAATTTTTACCGTTTTGTAATTGATATTTTTAGCTTAAAATGCTATAATGCAAAGTAAATATCGCGCTTTATTTATAAGGTTCGCGTATTTTTACCAACAGTCCGCGCGCGCCGCAGGCTCACGCAGCAATTGCGCGGATATAACGATACACCACATAACACGTCCGTGAGCCGGAAAGGCATTGGTACTTCGTATGAAAAAATTTATCGCGCTGTTTTTGATTGCCTGTCTTTGCGGGGGGATTTTATCCGCGTGCACGACGCTCCAGAGCGACGACGACAAAGGGGCGATAATCAGCATGTTTATTACAAGCTTCCCCCAAAGTTTTGACCCCTCCGCCGTTTTGATTGAGGCCGACACGGCGAAAATACTAAGCCTTATCTACCAGCCGCTTACCGTTATAAACGAAAAGGGCGAGGTAAAGGGCGCTCTGGCAAAGAGCTGGTATTCTTATTATGACGACCGTGAGGAAAACGGAGTATATAAGATGTATTTTGTCCTTAACAAGACAATGTGGAGCGACGGCATTCAGGTTTCGGCGCTTGACGTGGTCTACGCATGGAAACGCATACTCACCCCGGAAAACCAGTCGCCGTACGCCTCGCTGTTATATCCCATTAAAAACGCCAAAAAAGTAAAATCCGGCGTTATGACAAGCGACGACCTCGGGATTGTCGCCGAAAGCGACACCCTGCTTTGCGTTTCGTTTGAGAACGATTACAACATTAATCTTTTCGCCGAGGCCGTTTCCTGCATAGCCCTCTCTCCGCTCCGCGAGCAGGTCATCGAAAGGGCGATTAAAGAAAACCCGAAAGACGACCCGCAAAAGTACGACCGCAAGCAGGACTGGGACAAAAACGCCGCGATTATGGTGTGCAACGGCCCCTACAAGGTTCAGGGTTATGAGGAAGGCACAAAACTGGTGCTTGAGAGAAACGTCTATTACTACCGCAACCCGGAAAAAGACTATCTTGACGAAAAAGTGGTTCCCTACCGCTTGAACTGCATTTATCAGCCGACCACGATTATAGAGAAATCGAGCACAACCATTGACGAGTTTACCTATCAGTTCAACAAATACAAAGACGGCAAGAGCTATTTCCTCGGGGCGTTCAACCCCGAAACCTACGCCGCTCTTAAAGATAAAATAAAAACCGACAAGCTCCTTTCCACCTACACATATTTCTTTAACACCACCCATGAGGTGCTCTCCGACGCCAAAGTCAGGCAGGCGCTCTCGGCCGCCCTCGACAGGGATAAAATAACCGAAATTATGGGCGTAGGAATGATCGCGTCAAAAGGCTTTGTGCCGTCGGGCGTGTTCGACGAAAAGTCCGGCAGCGATTTCAGAAAAGCGGGCAATGATATTTATTCGACAAAAGCCGACACCGAAAAGGCAAAGTCTCTTCTCAAAGAGGCGGGGGTGAGCGGCGGCGAGCTGAAGCTGTACTATATCATCCCTTGGGCGTCCACGCTGTTTGACAGCACTACCGCCAAATATAAGGATGTAAAAAACCAAGTCGCCAAATACAACCCATATGAGGAAATCGCCAAATACGCCAAAACCGTCTGGGACGCATTGGGGTTTGAGGTCACGCTGACCCCCGTATTCGCCGACAAATACCGGGACGAACTCTCCGCGGGCAACTGGGATATTATCGGGGTCGATTACTCCATAAACTCGGTGGACGCGTTTGCTTATCTCGCGCCGTTCGCAACTTATTACAGCGGAAACGCCGTGTCTGTTTCGCTTGAGGCGGAGACTTTCACCCCTCATTACACCGGGCTGGAGGACGAGGACTACGACGCGCTTATGGACTCTATTGTTGATGTCAGCGACAGAAAAGAGCGCGCTTCGCTCCTACACAGCGCGGAGGAAGCTTTCGCTTCGCTCTGCCCGGCAACCTCGCTCTTCCAGTACACGACAAGTTATGTCATCTCGTCAAAGCTTGACAATCTTACAAAAGACAGCTGGTACGGCTACTTTGACTTTTCTGATTTGCGGCTTGACAACTATATCGCGATAAACTCCGCCGAGGCCGAAGAAAGCCTTGCCATCGCGGCAACCCAGTCGACAGACCTTGAGGAATAGTGTTTAAGCATTTATAAATTAATATCCGCAAACATAACCCCGTAAGGCATGCCTTACGGGGTTCTTGAGATAAAGTTAATTTAATTTGCGGATGAAATTTTATGCTAAAGAACACAAGTTTTATTCAATATTCACACGGTAAGCTTGTTCCCGCTTGTGGGGTGAACACACCCGATGTTTCCCGGTTGTTCCGCGTGTAGCGGTGAACATATTTTAACTGGAAAAGCAAGATTCTTACGGCTTTTGCATTTAATATTACGATGCCTCACTTTGGCGCGCACTATTACAAAATTTCTACATGTTGTGTAATAGCATGTTTTCTATCTTATAAATAAAATAAATATAACATAACTAATATCAAATACTTAATTAGCATACCTTTCGTCTGTCCCATTGAAATACAAATTGCACGTACAACCCAAATAATCAGCTTCTTTTAAAATTAAGCTATAGGGGTAGCTATACCACTTCATGAACATTTCTTTAGAAAAAGCTTTTGTTGTTATCGCATTTACTATTATAACTTTTCCGGAAACATTAATATCCACATTGTTTATTTCCAGTCCGTTTTTATACACATCATCCTGTTTTTCGACAGGTACAGGTAAAACTCTGTTTTTAGAAAAATCCAATTTGTCTGCAATAAATAGAGCGGCTCCTATCACGCTGGATTTATTTTTGCTACTATCATGATCTTCAATAGCATGAAATATTATTTTTCTTTCATTTTGTGGTATTTCTCGCAGCAGCAAATGCTCTGATCCATCAAAAATAATTTCCGCCAATGCAGCGCTTTTACGTCCATGCTCTCGCCTTCCTGCTATCATTCCTATATCGTGTAATAAACCGGCAATCTTGCCTAATTCAATTATTTTTATGTCATAAGATAGTGATTTTAATATATATTCAATTGTATTAACTACAAACATTGCATGATACCATCCGTGACAATGGGCGTAAATCCTTGGGTGATATTTTTCATACACATTGTTAATTGAGTTAAGTACCATATTTATCTCATGAGTGTTGTACAAATGTTCATAATATTTCATAAAATACTTCCTGTCAATTAAGTGATAGGCTATAAAATAAATATTATTAGCCCCTTATAAGTTTTATTTTCAAAAGCCTCTGCCCTGTGACTTTGTATCAGCGAAAGGGGATTCTTTGGGAAAGAACACAAGTTTTATTCAAAATACACCCGGTAGGCTTGTTCCCGCTTGTGTGGTGAACATAACCGACGTTTCCCGGTTGTTCCGTTTGCTCTATGAACACATATTGATTGCATTTTAAAAGAAAAAATGTCTTAGTTAACGCTACAAAAATGCTTATTTTGTGATGAATTTAGCGGGGGTTCCATCTATCTTGGATTGAAGTATCTTTGTTACAGCTTCCTCCAAATTTTCCGCATTTTTAATACGATATTCAATCCAACCTCTATGCCGATAAGGACTTTCGTCAATGCATTCTTTTGCATGTTTTGTAACTGTTTTATAAAGTTTATCAAGGGTTTCAATTTTGATATTTGTTACAAAAAGAAAAGCATCCTTTTCAGCCACTATATTGCATAAATAGGTCTTTTTAGAAAGATACCTTGAATGATAACTAATTGCCCAACCTTTATCATGAGCATCAAAATACAATTTGAATTCCGTTGGAAAATTGTCTTTCAAATAAGTGTCAATTGCATGAAAAAACTCACTGGCTTTCCCAATATGTGATATAAATGCTGCGATTGTCGGTGTTTGTTGTTTATTCGATAGCCTTTGGTGCATTTTTTACCTACCATTTAAATAATCTTATTTATTCTCTTTTGCCGTGTTGATTGAAGCGATAAGCATGCGCTTAATTTCTTCTGCTAAATTTAACATTGAATCATAATCATAGTCAAACAGATCAGTCCTTTTAAGAAGTATAATCCAATATATGCTTTCGCTTGTTTCTTTCAATGAAATATGTAATTTTGATATAAAATCGGCTTTACTGTTGCCGTAAATCGCCTCATTGAGGTTAGCACCGATACTTGTAGCAGAACGTAGGAGCTGTTTTGCTATCGTTGTGTCTTTTCTCGATTTTGAGTATTCCTCATAGAATATCACGATTTGTGTTGCAAAATCTAAAGACTTGTTAATTAACGGACTTCCCATAAAATTCACCTCTTGTTTGCATAATATACCACAAATTGCTTTTCGTCAAGAAAAGCTACCTATTCTCTTATCTCTTCTCTCTTATCTTTTATCTGGAAACAACAGTTTCTTTATATTCTGATTATTGCCTTGCGTCAAGCAAGGCTACCGTTTCTCTTATCTCTTCTCTCTTATCTTTTATCTGGAAACGACAGTTTCTTTATATTCTGATTATTGCCTTGCGTCAAGCAAGGCTACCGTTTCTCTTATCTCTTCTCTCTTATCTTTTCTCTGGAAACGACAGTTTCTTTATATTCTGATTATTGCCTTGCGTCAAGCAAGGCTACCGATTCTTTTATCTCTTCTCTCTTATCTTTTATCTGGAAACGACAATTTCTTTTCAGTGAAGAGAGAAAAGAGAAAAGTGAAAAGAGAAGAGCACAGAGGAGACTTGCCATACGCTCACCTCTTGTTTGCATAATATACCACAAATTGCTTTTCGTCAAGAAAAGCTACCGATTCTCTTATCTCTTCTCTCTTATCTTTTATCTGGAAACGACAATTTTATTTCAGTGAAGAGAGAAAAGAGAAAAGTGAAAAGAGAAGAATACAGAAAGAAACGACAACTTTCTATCGAAAATTGTCGTTTCTTTCTGGTGGACCTGGAGGGGCTCGAACCCTTGACCTCCGCGTTGCGAACGCGGCGCTCTCCCAGCTGAGCTACAAGCCCATGTTTTTTTGCTCTGCCATTATATCATTCAAAAAAATATTTGTCAATACGGCTTTTTTGGCTATTTTAGCTTTTGGGGTTTTTAATCAAGCGGGCAAATGAGCATAAAATTTAGTTTTTAAGGCTGATGTATTTGCTTATTACACAAAAAAGTCGGCTTTGCATATGCTTATACCGAAAGGGGGGGAACGATGAATAATTCAGCAAAAAACAACATCCGTCCGGGGAGAAGCGAAAACAGCGGCGGTATTGTTCTTACCCACTCCGCGCTTGACAAATCATACTCCCCCGGCGAAAAACTCACCTTTGCCTTGGGCATTTCGAACAATTCCGAGGCCGCGCTTAAAAACTTTTCGCTTTCCACCGACTTAGGGCGGGCGCAAAACCCCGAAAACCAAACCGGCGCGCCGCTTGCGATATTCCCCCCCGCACTTCTATACCTTAACGGACTTTTTTGCCGCGAGCTCGACGGATGCCGCAAAGACGGCGGCTATTATTTTGATATCGCCTCGCTTGCCGCCGACGACAAACTGCTTATTGTTTACAAAACAAGGGTGACAGACTTCGCCCCGCTTGAAAAAGGGGGGAAGATCGCCGTGACCTCAAGCTTGCGGGATAGCGAAAACAACGTTTTGTCACAAAGCCAAAGCTTATTAACCGTGGAGGAATACACCGACCTTTTGTTTTACAAAACGCTTTGCCGGCGCGAAAAAGAAAATAAAACCTATGTCTATGACATACGCAACCGCGGGAACACCTCCGCAAGCGGGGCTTTTGTCTGCGATATGCTGCCGCCTTCTCTTTTTATAACAGAAGTGAGAGTTAACGGTGAAATTGTTTCCGTTATGGATTACACCTATAAAAACGGGGTTTTAAACCTCCCCTCAAATAAAGACGGGCTGATTATCCCCGCGTCGGAATATTCCCGCGAGGCTTTTGGGAAGGTGACCGCCTCCCCGGGGAGGGTCAGGGTGGAGATAACGGGAAAAGAATGGGAAGCATGAATAACAGGCTAAAAACAAGGGAGGATTTTAGCCGTAACCAAAGCGAAAAACACTTGCAAATATTAAAAAAATCGTTATAATTAACCCATATGGAAAAGCAGGTTATAAAACAAATACTGAAAAAAAGGACAAAAAAATGGCGGGCAAAAGAAAAAAAATAAAAAAGGCAAAAAAAAGCGCGTTTAAGAAATTTTTAAAGGCCATCGGGAGTATCTTAGCCGTTATAGTTTTAGTCGCGGCGGGGTATGTGGCGTATGTATTTATAAGCTATCACAGAATCCCCGACAACACCTCGCTTGAGGTTGTCAACCCGGCGGGCATCAATAAGACTATAAGCCAAAACACAGAATACCAACTCGTCACATGGAACCTTGGCTTTGGGGCGTACAGCGACGATTTTACCTTCTTTATGGACGGCGGGAAAGAGTCGAGAGCGTTTTCAAAAGACTCGGTGAACGCCAATATTGCGGGGATAGTGGAACAGCTAAAGGAAATTAACGCCGACTTTATGCTGCTTCAGGAAGTGGATTTTGACTCCACAAGGAGCTATCATGTCGACGAGAGAGAGCCTATAATAGCGGCGTTCGGGGAAATGTCCCATGTCTTCGCGGTAAACTATGACTCGCCCTATTTGTTTTACCCGTTGTTATCCCCGCACGGGGCGTCAAAATCGGGGCTGCTTACGCTGTCAAGCTGTAAAATAAGCTCGTCGCTAAGGCGAAGCCTGCCGATAGAAAAAGGGTTTATGAAGTTCCTCGACCTTGACAGATGTTTCAGCGTCTCAAGGCTGGACGTCGAAAACGGCAAACAGCTCGTTCTTGTCAACCTTCACCTTTCGGCCTACACTTCCGACGGCGGCATAGCCACAAAACAGCTCCAAATGCTTGTCGATTTTATGGAGGATGAAGTAAAAGCGGGGAACTATATCATTTGCGGCGGGGATTTTAACAAAGACCTTTTGGGGAACTCTCCGCAGATTTTCGGGGTTGCCGCCAAAGAATCCTTTACTTGGGCGAACCCAATACCCGACGGTCTTATTCCCGAGGGGCTGAGCCTGATTTACGGCCTTGACAACAATGACCCCGTGCCCTCCACCCGCAACACGGACATACCCTATAAAAAGGGCGTTTCGTTCTGCGCCACGCTCGACGGTTTTATAGTTTCCTCAAACATAATTTCAATCTCCTGCGCCACTCTTGACTGCGGATTCAAAAACACCGACCATAACCCGGTGGTTATGACGTTTACGCTTGAATAAAAAGTTCCGCCGCCCCCCGTTGTAACGGGCGGGCGGCATTTTTACCGGCATCGGCTAAGGTTTTTTTCTTTTAAACTTAAACAAAGCGCGGGTGGCGGCAATATTATTTGCGCCTCATAACAAACAGCGCCAAAATTGCCGCCGCCGCCACAACCCCAAGTATTATGTATAGCGTTATACCGGAATCGCCGGTTGCCGGACTCGCGAATATAATCATGTTTTTCATAGTTTCTGCCTCCTTGCTTTTATTCTACACCAAAAAATAATTACGTCAAGATGTAAATAAAAAATTATCAAATCGTTACATTCTTTTACAAAAGCAATTTATTCAAAAAAACTTCGCAAAAGACGGTATTTTATTTAAATTTTATATTGACAAGTTTTAAACTTTATGTTATTGTATCTTCAGATAGTACTTTAATATTAAATGGAGGAATAACCACATGAAAAAAACCTTATCGTTTCTCTTGGCGCTGGTTATGGTTTTTTCAGTCTGCTTTATTCTTGTGTCGGCAGATGAAGAAGAAGAAGAAACCGGCCCCGCGGCTTACCTTTGGCTTACCTCTGACGAAAGCTATACGCCGTACATAAAGTTTCAGCTTGACGGCAGCTTTCTTACCAACAGGACCTACAAAATCCGCGCTGATGTTTTCTTCAGCGAAGACTGCACAGGGTCCGCCGCTTATGTAAACTACTACAGCTACTCTGACGCCACCAAAGAAAACAACTTTGAGTATCTCATCAGCTTTAAAGACTTTGCCACTTATGACAGCGAAGACATTGTCCTTGGAGCATGGAACAGCGTATCCTTTGAGTTTAACCCGTATGAGGCTACTTACGCCGCCGGCAACGCAAGCACAAAGGTTAACATTTCCGGCGGATATGCCGACACCGTAGAACTCCTGACCATCGGCGTGGGCTTCTGGCAGGCGACGGGAACAATTAAAATCGCCAACATCCTCATAAGCGAGGCGGTAGGCGGCGACGTAAAATGGTCAAAAGGCTTTGCCGGCGGTCTTGATCTTGAAAATGACGAAGAAGTCCTCGCCTATGAAATGAACGCGGCGCACGAAGGCACCCACTGGGGTGTTGTGACCCCTCCCAAGGCTGAAAACGGCAATATAGCCACCGAGGCGACTCTTATTGCCCCCGTAGGCTATGGCGTGTATAAAGCGGTCCTTAACGACGGCATCGCCCTCGGGCAATCAGCCTACACCAACGACTGGTTCGCCTTTTACAACAACAACGACGTGGAAGGCTCAAACGCGTGGAGAACGGACGTTGAAGGCACGGAGTACTTCGTGGGAACCGCCATCCTTGACTTTGGCTCAGTCAGGTCATGGGAAGCTGTCCGCGCCAATATGTGGGACGGCGCCGGCGAATCAGGCATAGCAGGCCCCTCTCTGATAATGGTCTCTTATTCCGACGACGGCGAAGATTGGACCGAAGCGGGCGACCTTCTGCTCGGAGAACCCGGCTCTTTTTACTGGGCCGAAAAAGAATTTGACACCATTGATTCCAGATTTGTCAGACTTCAGTTCTGCTGGGTCCCCGGCACCGGCGTGTTCCTCTTCGTTAACGAAATTGAAGTTATCGAAGCGGATCAGGGCATAATCGAAGAGCCCAGCGACGAACCCAGCGAAGAACCCTCAAGCGAACCCACACAGTCAGAACCCGGCGAAACCTCCAAACCCGACACTCCGCCGACAGGCGACAACGGAATAGTAGCGCTGGCTATTATCTCTACAATTGCTTTGGCAGGCGCTGTTATGGTTAAAAGAAGGAACGGTTAATTAATGCTAATTAATTGACATTTAATCGTCCGGTTTTTACAAAGCGTTAATTGAAAATTATAAAACAACCCCACCGTTTCAGAGCGGTGGGGTTGTTTATGTTTGTATAAAGATTTATTCAACTGTAACAGTGACCTCGCAGGGGAGAGAATAATCGAGATAGCGGGAATAAACAAATGAGAAACTGTCCTCCCCGCTGTAATTTTTATCGGGGTAATAGGTAAAGCTGCCGTCCGGGTTAATCGAAACGGTGCCGTGGGCGGGGGACGCGACTAACTTAAACAGCATTGTAATGTCTTTGCCGGGGTTAAGGTTTGAAACCAATGGGGTGTTTGCCCCGCAGGTGATGCTTGTATTCTCCAGCACGGGCGGGGTTATATTCAAGCTTCCCTTGATAAAGTGATAGGTATAATCATAAATCAAGCGGAGCTTGGGGTTTTCCGAATTTTGGGCGACGTTTAAATCGTTCATCGCCATATAGTACATATGCACGCAGTCGTTTATATACCCGTAGGTCACCCCGCTTTTGAGGTATTCCATATATCTCTTCAGATATAAGTCGTTGCTGAACGCTTTTGAGTCGATTTCAATCTCAATTCCCATTGAATAGCGTTTTGCGAGGGCGACGGTGTTTATTATGTTATCTATCGGCCTGTCAAGCCCAAACGCGTAATTGGGCTGCATACAGGCTATATCAAACCCGTGTTCCGCCCAAAGCGCGTAGCCTTTCGCCTGATAATAGGGTATCCAGAACAGCTGACTGTTACGGTCGTGTATAATGTCGCTGATTCCATTTAACAGCTCAAGGTCGCCGTCGTTGTCATTTACGGACTCGTTGTACCAATAATAACCGGCGAACTCAATGTTTTTATAGTCGTACTTCGCAAGCTCATCCTCAAAGGCGTCCATAAACCATACGAGCGCGAAAAGTCTGTCCGCAAGGGTGTTCAGCGTTAAAATTCCGTCGCCGGCGTCGCCAAAAGTACCGCCTTTTTTGGGGTAGTACAAAGAGACGTAAAACTTATATTTATAGTCGGGGATATCCAGCGTGTCCTTGACCTGACCCGCCGCGGACTCAAGGGCGTTTATGTTCTTGTTGTCACCGAAAAGAGTCGCGATAAGCCAGTCGACATCGGACGTTGTAAATCCCTCGTGACCCGCGTAACCGGACTTTAATTTACCCGACAGCAGGAACAAAAACCCATCGAACATTGTGTCTTTTATTTCGCCGTCTTCCCCAAGATACGCAAGCGCCGGGAGAAGCTCTTCTTTTGTGCGCTCGGCGGAAAGAGAGTGATACACGAGGTACAGATCCCTTACGCCCCCCAAAATGTCGTCGCTCGGCGCCATAAAAGAGTTTGACATAAAGCTGCTGCTCTTGTCATAATCGGAATCCGAAAGCCTTTTCGTGGAACCGTCTACTTTTTTTGTTCCCATTACTTCAAGCTCGTCGCAGCCCGCCCATGTCGCCACGGTAAACGAGAAAGCCACAAACCGCGCCGCCACGGGGGCGTCAAGGGTGAGAACCCCTTTTGAGATCCCCGGGTCGCTCGAGTTGTCCATTACTATCTCCCCGACGGCGTACCAGTCTTTTCCGTTGTCGGAAAGCTTAACGCTTATCAGCGTGGGGGAGGCTACCGCCCATTCGGAACGGTTGGTAAAGCTGGCGGTAAAAGTGTCCGCCGCTGAAAGCTTTGTCAGGTCAAATATCAAATCCCTGCCGCCGCCTTGGTTAAACTTGAAAAACCTGCCGCTATGTATATCATTAGACGTTGAAAACACGCCGTCGGTCATAAGTTTAGACGTGACGGGGGTGTTGTTTGTCCACAGGCTGTTGTCAATCGTATAAATGCTGGAAATCTGCGGGGTAAGCCCGAGGAGAAGGTTGGTTTCGCTGTTGTAATCGGGGTCATTGCTCGGCCAAAAAGAGTCGCCGTTTACATCCGGCAAAACTATTACGGGGTACAAAGCGGATTTTTCCGATTCCGGCACATAGGCGATAACCTTTACTTCCTCAATATAAAACGCTTCGCAGTCGGTTTCCGAAAGGGTAAACTTAATATACCTTCCGCTAACCTCTTTTTCAAGCTCAAGCATATAGGTGTAAACTTCCTCGCCGTTGTCGTCGGGGGCGTAAGCTCTCCCCACCTCAACCCAATCTTTCTTGTCGGACGACACATAAAAAGTAACCTTCGCGGGGAAAGACACTTTTTTGATTTGGTTGTTATAGGCGTAGAGCTCAAAGGCGGAAATATCTTTCCTCGCCGACTTAAGCGTTAGAATTATTTCCACTTCTCCGCCGCCACTCTCATAGCCCACCCAAGTGCCGCCCTCAAGGTACTGGCTGACTTTGCCGTCGGTCAGCTTTTTTTTGTTTTCGTCGGGGAGCGCCGAGACGGTTTTGGCGTTTACCGTGTATGAAGTTCCCCGCGCTATATTTTCACGGAACAGGCTTCTGTCGGGCATGCCCTCGCTTATGCTCTCAAGCGCCGCGGCGCGGTCTGTGTGGGTGAGGGTTTCTTTTTGGTATTCCTCGCGGAGGCTTTCCACCCATGCCTCCCCCGCGTCGTCGCTTTCGATATTGGCTATGACCATAACCTCGTCAAGGAATATCCAAGCCGCGCCCTTTTGCACGGAAAACTTGACATATCTCGCCTTTACCGAGCGTTTAAGGGTTAAAACGGCAAGCTTTGTGGTGCTTGCCTCAAAGGCCGGAATGGTACACCTGCCGGCTATCTCCCATTTTTCGTTGTCAGAAGATATGTAAACGGAAATTCCGCTGGGCGGGGCGATACCCGCGACCGTTACCGAAAGATAGCTCACCGCGAACTGATAAACGTCCGTCATTTCTTCCTCAAGGTCCACCACAATGTCGCACGATGAGCTTACGCCCGGAGCGTAGCCCACAAATTTTGTATCGGAATAAGAAGAATTCGCCGATGGGGCGAAAAGCCCGTCGGTCAGCTCTAAATTATAGCTGTCGGGGTAAACCTCGCCCGGCTCTATGGTAGTGGTATAAGGCTTGCCCGCGGAAACCACCGTCGCGTGTTCAAAAACCTCCGGCTCTTCGGGCAGGGAGGATTCCTCGCTTGTGTTTTGTCCATTGTCTTTACTCTCCGCTGAGTTGTCTCCAAAGCTTTCGCCCGATTCTAAAGAAGATGATTCTGAGCCGACGGGTTTTCCCCCTCCGGAACAGGCGGCAAGCAGGGCGGTTATTATAAACAACAGCGCCAGCGTAAGTGATAATTTTTTCATATGAGTTCCTTTCTTACGGGATTTATTTCGTTGCAAGCAGATTTTATTTATAAAACTTAAGCGTCTCCCCGAGATAGCCGAACGCGACCCCCGCGGCGGCGGAAACGCCTATGGCGAGTATCGGCGACTTCCTTTTATAAAGCAGCGCGAGCGAGAAGACAAAAATAACCGCCGAGCATATAAACGGATAGGTAATAAGAGAGACAAATCCTCCCCATTTCACTATAAAAACGCTGTACGCTATGGAAAAGGACGCCGCGCCGATAAGGCCGATCGCCACGGGTTTTATCCCCCACATAACGCCTTTTACAAGTTTGCTGTTTTTAAAGCCGAGATAAAACCTTGTCACGATTAAAATGACGATAAATGACGGTAGCACTACCCCGAAAGTCGCGAATATACCGCCCGGCAGCCCGCCTTTCGCCACGCCGATATATGTGGCAATGTTAACGGCGAAAGGGCCGGGGGTGGATTCGCTCACCGCCGCGAAGTTGATGAGTTCGTTTTGGCTCAGCCAGCCTTTGGCTATTACCTCCTGCTGGATAAAAGGGATCATCGCGTACCCGCCGCCGAAGGTAAAGAGACCTATTTTAAAGAAAACCCAAAAAAGCTCCAAATAAATCATTTTTTGTTATCCCTTATCTTAGCGGATCTAAGAAACACAAGCAAGCCCGCCGCTCCCCCGAGGGCGATAATAAGTATGGCGGAAAAATTAAAAAAAGTCACCGCGATAAACCCCGCCGCCGCGAAAGCGTAGGAGATATAGTTTTTGGGGCATTGTTTTGACATAACGGCAAAGGCCTTTATGACAAGCGCCGCCACCCCCGCCCTAATGCCGTTAAAAGCGTATCTCACGATTTTATACTCGTTGAACCTGCGCAGGAAAAGCGCAATAATCGTAATAATTATAAACGACGGCAGCACAACGCCCAAAGTCGCTAAAACGCTCCCCCAAAACCCCGCGACCCGATAACCTATAAAAGTCGCGGCGTTAATGGAAATCGGCCCGGGAGTTGATTCCGAAATCGCGAGCATCTCAAGCATTTCGTCGTCTGTCACCCAGCGGTGTCTTTGGGTCACTTCCCTTTGTATAATGGGTATCATAGCGTACCCGCCGCCAAAAGTAAACGCCCCTATTTTTAAAAAGGTAAAAAACAGCTTTGCCCTGTTTCCGTTAAAACGCATTATTACGACCTCTAAAATCTTGTTAGATAAAGATAAATCATTTTAGCATAAAAACCGCCGTTTGTAAACCGCAAGATAAAAATGTTTACCTTGTTTAAAGCATTATTTTAACCGGGGCGAAGATAAAAAAACCGGGCAAGCTGCCCGGAATTTTTAGCTTTTTAAGTCAAATATCTATTCTATTCAATTATATTATCTTTTCTTGAGTCGGGCTTTAGCTTTTTATAGACAATATTTTTCATCACAAGGTTTTTAACGTTTCTAATGTCAAAAAACACCGCTCTTGAATAGTCCGGCCAGTAGCTCCCCGAAGAACGCCCGGTCTCACCCGCGGAAAAATCAAGCACCCGGGGGTAGTCTTGCGGCACTTCCCCCGAAAAACCGCCGTAAGCGGTGTAGTCGATGTTTTCAAAGGTTATGTTTTCTATTTTCTTTTTATCCGGAGCGTCAATCCGGCTGGAGTCAAAGCCGATAAACCCCATAGGGCAGACCTTGCCGCAGTAAAAATACGATTGCGTTTGAGCCATTTTTTCGTTGCAGGTGATTTTGATGTTTTTCGCGCTGATGCTGTAAACCTCCCCGAAAGGCCTTATCCTGTCGTTTTCAAGCGAAACGCGGTCGTTGTTGAGGATATACCAAAACGGGCGGCGGACATTCTTCATAATACAATTCGTTATTGAAACGTCGTGTACGCTCCCGCCCTCGGCGGCCTCTATCTTAAGCCCTTCCCGCCAGACTTCGTCAAACACGCAGTCGGTAATTTTAATGTTATAAATATCGGACATTGATTTCATCCCCACCCTGACCCCGCAGCAGAGGGAGGAAATATAGCACCCGGTCACCAAAGCGTCAAAGGTTGGGTATCTCCCCGCCTGAAAACAAATGGCGTCGTCGCTGCAGTTAAGCCTGCAATTTTCAATTGAAATGCCGTGACAGCCGTCAAAATCAAATCCGTCGCCGTTCAGATTGGTGACAGAACGCACGGTTACGTCTCGTAACGTTATCCCGGACGAGTCGAGAAACGCCGTTGTCCAAGCGGCGCTTTCGCAAAGGCGAATGTTTTCAAGCCGTATCCCCCGGCAGTTTAAAAAACGGAGCATCATGGGGCGGGGGGCAAAGTCATCGCCCGTTCTCCCAAACCTGTCGGCGCTGCCGTTAATCTCCCCGCCGCCGCAAACAGTTATGTCCTCGCAGTCCTTTGCGAAGATAAAACAGCGGTCCATATGCGTTTCGTTGCGGTATCTGTTAAAATGAGTATCGTCGGGGTAGTGTCTTATGTCGGGGAGAGCTTTTAACACCGCCTCGGGCTTTATTACAAGCGTAAGGCCGTCCCTCAGGTAAAGCGTGGAACAGAGAAACACCCCGCGGTCAAGGACAATGGTTTTGGGAGTTGCTTTGGACGACAGGTTAAAAACAGCTTGCAGCGCTTTTGTGTCGTCATGACGGTCGTCACCAAAACAGCCGTGATCCCTCGCGTAAACGCTGTTTTCGTCGGTATTTGACAAAACATCCCTATGCCTTATATTCATAAAAACACCCCTTGAAAGCGTTTGCGCTTTTAACATCAACTTATAAACAAAGCGCCTTGCGATTTGAATATACCATAAACGGTTATTTATGTCAATAATCCGAATAAGCGCAAAAGCGTAAATTCTTACTAAAAGGCGCGGATAACGCAGACAGACATATCGTCAAGGAGTTTTGACTCGTTTCTCCCGTCCAGCAAGGACGAGGCGTATGAAGCGGCGGTTTTCATACCGACGGGGAGGGGGAGCGAGCCGCTCTTTGGGATAACGCCGTCGGAAATCATTATAAACCAATCGCCCTTTTTAACCTTTATGCTTGTTTGAGTCACTTTGAAATCGCTTATTACCCCGGCGGGCGGGGTGGTGGATTCAAGCTTATAGCACTTTCCCTCGCGGCAAAGGTATGTCGGCGCCGCGCCCGCTTTTATAAGCGTTGCCTTGCCGGAAATCCTATCGATCTCAAGCAGATCAACCGTGGTGTAGACCTCGCTTTTTCTCACAAGGAGCAGCTTGTTGAGCATGGAGATCGCCTCTTTTTTATCCCCCCCGGCGGCGATAAGCTTTTCAAGCACAAGCGCCGCGAGCCGTGACGACACCGACGCCTCTCTTCCCGAACCCATTCCGTCGGCGAGCAGCGAATAAAACACAAGCGAGTCGTTTTCAAACGTCACCACGGTGTCGCCCGACACGCATTCGCCTTCTTTGGGGGCTTCCGCCTTGGCGCACTCAAGCCTTATTGCGGTGAGGGATTTAAGCACCATTTCCGCGCCGCCCTCGCGGTTTATAAACTCGGGGAGCGACAGGTTGCACCCGAGCTCATATGACAGCTTATTTCGTATTTCGGACGGCGAGACCTTTATGCGCGACATATCGGTGCCCGTGACGGATATGACGGCTCTTCTCCTCCCCTTGACACTCACGGACAAATACGGTATGCGGAGCTTTTTCATAACGGCGGCCGCCTTTTTGGTAAAGGCTTGGTTTATTAGGTTTTCTTCCTCGGCTCTCTCCCCCGCGGCGCAGAGAAGCCTTGCTACCGAGCTGTAACCCTCGGTGAGCAGCCTTGCCTCCCTTTGGCTTTCCGTTTGCTTTATCGCCGAGAGCGACAGGGCTTTTTCGGTAAAAAGCAGGGTTTTGGAGCAATTTTCAAGCACATGGCCGGGGAGAGAGTTTTCCCGCCCCGCGGAAAGCTCGGTCAGGTGGTTGATAAGGTCGTATTTATCTATCCCGCATCTCCCGCAATCCGCGCATTTGTCGCAGGTTGAAAACACAAACCCTTTAAGCGAGGCGGCAAAATCCGACTTTAGCGGAGGGGGGGAGGTTACATAGAACGCCTCCGACAAAGCCGAAAGCGCGGCGGAAAATTTCTTGAGGGTAACGCCTTTTTCCCGTCTCCCGGTAGCGGGCTTTTTTATCTTGGGAAGCTTTTTTTCCAGCACCGCGAATATGGCGTAACCCGCGAGAAAGCAGAAAAATTCGGGGAACACCCCCGACAGCGACGCGAGATACACCCCGGAGGAAACGGAGAGCGAGGCGGCGAAAAAGACCGCGAAAACTTTCATATCGTCGTAAAAAATGCCGTAGCTCAAGCCCGCTATCCCAAGCACGGGCATATAAACCACGCCGGCCGCCATTCCCGCCACAAAACCGCACACCCCGCCGAAAAACGCGCCCTCTCTGGCGAAATACAGCGTTAAAAACCCTCCGACGGCAAGCGCGGGGGCAAACGCGCCGGCCGAAAGCACCGAAAATGCCTTGACTATGGCGTACACCCAAGCGAGAACTCCAATGTCTCTTTTTACCTTATCGCCTTTCACCCCAAGAGAAAAGAGAAGGCAAAACAGCGGAAGCGTTGAAAATACGCCGATTGCTCTGGCCGACGACTCGAACAGCGCGTTGTTTTCGGTAAATTCCCTAAGCGCTATGGCGCCGGTCACAAGGAACGAAACCCCGAACCCAAGCCACAAGGGAGTTCTTCCCTTTTTTCTAAGCGCGAACCATCTCACGCCGAAGACGGCCATTGACAGAAGAGAGCGGAAAACGCCGCTTTCACCGTGAAAAAACCCCGAGGCGAACACTCCTAAAAATATAGGCAGCGCTCCTCCCTCCCTGCCGCAGAGCAGAGCGAGCCCGAACGGGTAAACCCCGCTCTTCGCCTCCGCGAGGGAGAGAAGAAACGAAAACGAAAACCACCCGGCGAAAACAGCCCTCAGACGAAATTTTTGTTTTGAATATAAACGCTTGTCCATCCCGCGCCCCGCCTTTAAATGTGAAAGTGAGTGCATTATACCCCCCGCCAAACAAGACAAGTGTCGAAGAGCGGGCATAATTTTCTTGTTTTTTAGGGTTGTTTTGGCGCGGTTTCGGCTTTAGCGGGAAAATCCTTATAATAATGACGGCGTAACCCGGTTTATGGTGGAATTTATAACGGTGAGATTTTGATTGTTTTCGCGGTTAAGGTTCCAAAACAGCCCGCCTTTCAACCCGTAAACGGGAAAAAGGTTGAACTTTGCCTGAATCGAGCGGGCGTCCTCAAACCATACCGTGTGCGCTTTTCCCTCAGCGGTATAGTTGAAAAACGGCGCCAGCGCGGTCTCGTCAAAGAAAATTTCAGACCCCGTGTTAAACGCGAGGTCAACCGCCTCCCGAGTGGAAAGAGACGTCGCGCGGGACTCCCCCGCCACAAACGGCAGGGTGAAGTCATAGCCGTAGTTGGAAATGCCCTCGAATATCTTGTTCGGCGCTATTCTTGTCACGGCGTAGTCAAGCACATGCCTGACATTGGGTATCGGGGACACGGCGAGCGGCGGGCCGAACGTATACCCCCACTCGTATGTCATTATAAGCACGGCGTTGGCGGCCTTCCCCAGCGCGGAGTAATCGTGCCCCTCGTAGAGAGAACCGGGCTGGGTATCTGAAACTTTAGGCGCGAGCGCCACTATTACGCCATAACCCAAAGGGTTGAGGTTATCCCTTAAATACGCGATAAACTCCGCGTAGCTTATGGCGTTTTCACGGCCTAAAAATTCAAAGTCAACATCGACGCCGACAAAACCCTTCGCCTGAATGGTTGTCAGGAGATTTGAGTAAAGCGCCCCCCAAAGCGAGGGAGTGTTGAGAAGATAAGCGGCGTTTTCGGTGGAAAACACATCGTTTTCATCAAGCGACGACAGGTGAAGCACCGGGCTGGTACCGTAAATATGGGCGCGGCGGAGCATTGCCGCGTCGTCAAGGGGAATCAGCTCTCCGCTCCGGGTAAAGCCATATGTAAACGGCATAAGATAGTTCATAAACGGCAGTGAGATGTTAAGCAGATATTCAGAGATAAACGGGTAGGAATAACCGCCGAGCTCATAACCGCCGATTGGTGATTTTTCAATTTGAATTATTATGGTCTGGCCTTCAAAAACTTCGGTTTGCCCTTGGAGAATGAGATTATTGCGATAAAGCCGGTTGAGCGTCACGCCATAGGCTTGGGAAATTGAAAAAAGCGTCTCGCCGGGTTTTACCGTATGGGTGAGAGTTGGCTTTACCACCGCTATCGACTGACCCGTGGCAAGCCTGTTCGGGTCGGTGACCGAATTATTTATTCCCAGCACCTCTACGGAAACTCCGTATTGCCCGGCAATGCTAAAGAGCGTCTCCCCCTGCTCTACTACATGAATTGTCATACCTATGACCATTCCCCTCTATGGTATATATGAGTATAAATTTTTATATTTTAATTCACGTCTTATCTTATAGTTTATGCGGTAAAAATTTTTAGGGTAAAAATAACCCCCCGCGGGCGGGGGGGCTAAGACACAGGGTTTATTATCGGTTAAACAAAACGGAATAGTCAACAAGCAGGGTGAGTTTATAATCGTCTTTATCCGCCACTCCGCCGTTGGGCACATAGGGCGGGGTGTCGTAGAGCGTTAAGGTGAAAATAACCGTCATACCGCTCAGCTCCCCCTCGCCGTCAAACACAAAAGTCATTTTGGCGTCCGTCACCGCCGTATCCCCCCGCTTTGGGTTTTTAAAAGTGGCAAGGGTATATATATCCTCGCCTATTAAGGGGAAGAGAATTTCCCCCGCGTTCTTTAAAAACACGGCGTACCCCTTGCCGCCCGCGGTGACAAGGTCGTCAATTCCTTTAATATATATGTTTGTGTTTTCGGGGAGAAAAGGCTTGACATAAATAATTTGTGTAAAAAAGTCTTTTTCGTCAAGACTTTCGTTTGTCACGCTGCCGTCGATAGTCGTTGACAGCACCCCGTTTTTATATTCCGCTTTAACCCCGTAGGGAGTGCCGAGGAGAGTTTGCGCCAGCACGGAAGATACGCTTTGGGTTTTTTCACCCGGGCCCGGCGGGGAAACGTCATAGTTCCCCTGCGCGAACATAAACGTCTCGCGGCTGTCTTCCAGCAGAATATTAAGCCTGAAAGTAGCGCTGTAAGCGGTATCGCCGTCAAAGAAGTCAAAAGAAGATTTTATTTGCGAAATTATACTCTCGTCCGCGTTATGGTCATACTTTGTTCCGCAGGATGAAAATAAAAACGACAAAGATAAAATCAGGGGAATCAGTCTTTTCATTTTGGAACCGATTTGCCGCTTATCAGTTTTTCAACATTGCTCATTATTGTTGAAACATCCGAATACAGCACATAGAATTCCGAATACATCCCGTTTATTTGGTAAATCACTTTGGTGGACGAAACCCTGTAAAATGAAATATCGGTGTCCTTAAGCTCGGAATGCATCGCGAAGCGGAATATAAGTTTGTCTTCTGAAATTTCGCCGTCCGCGGGAATATACACCCCCGCTCTTTTGCATTCGAGAACAGAGACATACACATAGCGGAAGTTTTGGGTGTCAACAAATCCGCCGTCATACGCCACGGTGTCCATTTTGCCGTTGGAATCGGTGTCCAAAAGCTCAAACAAATAGCTCTTTCCGCCGAAATCCATTTGAATGGTGTCTATTTTATCAATATACATGGTAAACGCCGAGCGGTCGATAATGTCTTCCGGCCGCCACCCGAGATAAGAGGCGGTTGAATGGTTTACTTTAACCACTGTATTTGGCGATATGTTATACACATCCCCGTTATCGTCGGTATAGCTCACGTTGGCAAAGGCGTAGTACCATTTGTCGCCAAGGCTTTCGCCTTGATAAAGAGGGGAAAAATACACATATGACTTGTAATTTTGATATTTGTAATAAATAACCCTCTTTGGGTTGTCAAGCCCGTATTTCGCGAGCGTTGCCTCGTATTCTTCCTCATCGCCGTCAAAAATATTATATTCAATAACCTCGTCGCCCACAAGGGTTGTGATGCCGTACAGGGTTTCGGCAAAAGTAGAGGGGTCGGGCATGGCGTAGTTGGTGCCGGGCTGGATATAACTCTCCGGCGAGAGCATTTTCCATATCCCGCCCACCGCCTCGTTGGGGATAGCGTCTTTGCCGTCGGCATAGATTGTTATCTCGTCAAACACCACATAGCCGCCCTCGGGAGCAGTGATATAAACCCGTATCGCCTTTAGCTGCTTTTCAAAGTTAAAGGAAAGCTCATAAAGCTTATATGACGAGTCCGGCTGGCTGAACGCGTCGGCGTAAGCCACTTCGGTGTAGTCGTCAAGAACGCCGCCCGTGTCTTCGCTTTCTTCTTTCGGGTCATAAGCCTTTATTTTGATTGAAACCGGGAGGACGGCGGAATTCGCCGAATCGCTGACAAGCCCGAACCTAACCGAATAAACCCCTGTATTATACGCGTAGTTGGTGAGATTAAACTGGATAATCATCTCTTTCCCGTCCGAGGATTTTATCCCGGCGAAGGTTTTTTTGTTTTCTGTCCAGTTTGAATAGGCAGTTTTAAGCCTTGTTTTATCGTTTAAGAGACTGTTTGTCTCTTGAGTGTCATAATAAGGCTTAATATTAGGCGAAAGAACCAAATCCTGCCTTTGGGTTATAAAAATATCCTTGCCTTCGTCCTCATACTTTAAAAACACCTCGTTTATGGAGTATGTCTCGTTTACCGAGGGGATAACATAGCCTAAATTTGCCGTAAGCAGCTTGGTGACCGGCCCAAGCACGTCTCCGCTGTAACTTGAGTCAAGTATATAAACAAAGTCTTTGTTATAATATTTCGCGTAATACCCTCCGCCGTACGGCAGGGAATCCCCCAAAAGAATTTTGTGGTAGCTTCCGTCAAGCGTATAAACCTCTATGACCGCCGCGGCTTCGCTTTCGGACTCAAGCCCGTAATCAGCCAGCCCATGGGGGTTCGGCACTTTGCCCAGCGCTAACATATATGTGCAGTTGACAATAAGAGAGGCGAATTTTTCTTTGTCATACTGGCAAAACTCGGCGCCCTCAAAGTAAAAATCCGTTGAGTACGAGCCGTCGTCACCATGCATGCGGTAGGCTTTGTAGGAGCCGTACTCGTTTGTGATGACGAGATAATCCACATTGCCGCGGGTGATATTGGGGTATAAAAAAGGTCTGTTGTTGTTGCTGAGCGTGTCGCCGTCAAGGTCATAGCCTTTCAGCGCCCACTTTAAAAACACCCCTTCGCCGCCGAGGTCTTGCCTGCCGGCAAGGGAAATCACCGCCTCGCCGAAAATCACCTCGCCGTTAAAGGAAAACCTTGTTCCGTTTTCAAGTTTGTTGAAAAAGTCATCCTCGCTGTACGCTAAAGAGCCGCTCTCCCCCCTTATGACGCAATAATCGCCCCCCTCGCCGTAACTGACTTTAATATTAGGAAATTCATAAGCAAAAGTTATGGCGAACGAATATACATAATGGCCGTAGGGGTCTTTTGAGATTGCCTCTTCTCTGTCGCGGAAAGCTATTTCAATTTTTTCATCCACTTGAATAAGCGCGTCAATACAGCCCTGCGAAAGCTGATAATATTTGCTGAGGTCTTCGCCCGGGTCAGTGCTCGGGTTTAACACAATAAAGTAAACCCCAAGCAAGATCGCCGCCGCCGTAAAAATAGCTCCCAGCGCGTAAAGCCTTTTTCTAAGCCCCGTATCTTTATGCCCGGCTTTATTCTTTTTGCCTGTTTCGCCAAACGTCTTAAGGCTTATTTCTTCGTCGCCCGGCTCTTTTAACGCGTCGCCGGAAAAATATTGTCTTTCAAAAAACTCCCGTTCGTCTCTTTCGGCGTCGGGGACGCTTTCGGGCGGCGCGGTTTGGTTTTTATTTTTTTCATCCATGGTATGTTTCTCCTAAATATCGGCGGCAGTTTGACCGCCCGCGGGGAAGGTTTGCGTAACTAACAGTCGCTCTCTTTACTGACGGGTTTATAAATGCCTTCGCTTTAAAAACACCGCCACGCCGATAATAATAATAAGCGAGGGAATGGCGCAGGTGACAAGTATCATAAGCTTTCTGGAAGTGCCGCTTGAGAGGGACAGAGCTGACTTCTCAAAGGTTTTATACCCGATATTAAGCGCCACTCTGTCGGTCGCCATAGCGCGGGTGGCGGCGTACATGATGTCTTTGTTGCCGTAGGCGGTTGTGAGATATTTGTCCGAGGCGAAGTCGGTTGACCCCACAAGCATTACATATTGATATTTGTTGGCGTTATAGTTGAAGTCGTCGTTGGCGTAGGTGTGGAAGGTGGAAATAGCCAGCAGCGGCGCGCCGGGAGCGGGCTCGGTAACTATCGCGCCGTCTTTTTCATAAGTCACCATTGCGGTTGAGTGGGCGAATATCGAAACCTCAACATAAACGTTCCTAAGGCCCGTAAGGTCGGCCTTAAGCTCGACGGCGTTGTTGAATATTGTCCGCACCCCGGCGTCGGAAGCGGTTTTGTGGATATAATACGCCGCGGAGCTGGTGTCGCCCGGGCTGTATACTCCGTAGAGCGCCTCAAACTTTGAGCCGGCGACGGAGTTTGACTCGTCGGTTAGTTTGTGGTTGGGGAGATAGTCAAGCCCCCACTGCTGGGACAAATAGTCGCGGAGGTTGGGGAGGTCGGGGGTGTTCGCGTTTACCAATACTATTAATGAGTTGTATGTCGTCTTATCGGAGAGGTGATCGGAAATTTTGTCTATCTCGCCGTTTTCCCCAAAGGTGAAGTCATAAAGCGGGTTCGACACGACTATTATGCTCACATCCTCGGGAATGTCGTCTTTTTTAAGGTCAAGGGTAACAATGTTTAGGGTCGAAAGGGTGAAAATAGACTCAAGCTGTGAGGAGTGGGATTCGCTGTGCCCTTTTGTAAAAGCCACGGTGATGTTTTCCGCCACCACGCACTGGATAATCGAGGCGGCGTATCGGTTTTCGGCCTGTATCGCGTAAAGGCGTCCGGTCTCCATTGAGGAGGCGTAAAAAGCGTCAAACCCTAACACCCGGTAATAGTTAAGGTTAAGGTTGTTTTGTATTATTATATTTGTCCAGTTAATGGAGGAGAGCTGAACCTGCTGTTTTATTCTGTTGGCGCCGGCGGGGTCGGAGGTGACGTCTATATATTTTACCGTAACCTTGCCTTTGCCGTTTCCGTCGTAAATGCGGGAATATTCTTCGGCTATGTCGCGGACAGACGAGTAATATGTCTTGACTTCACTGTTATACGAGTCATAGTAGTTAAACATATCCCTGTCAGCGCAAAACGTGATGGTTATGTCAAACGTCGAGTATTTGTCGCCCAGCGCCACTTTCAGCGCGTCGTCGGAAGCTTGGCTGACCATGTAGATCTGACTTTTTGTGAGGTCTATTCTAAGGTTATACTTAGCGTCCAAAAAAGAAACAACAAGGTTAAAGCCGATAACAAGCGCTATAAAGACGGCTACAAAAACCACCGCCAAGGCGCCGTATTTGAATTTGTTTGATTTTAGTAAATTTTTTATTTTTCCCATTGTTATAACTCCTTAGGACCAGCGGCGCTTTTCATAAACGCGCACGGTCAAAAACACAAACACCGTTGACAGCGAAAGAAAATAAATGACAGCCGGTATATCAAAATATCCTCCGGTAAAAGGGCTGTAGCGGTCTATGACCGAAAACCACTTTAAAAACACCCGAAAAAACTTAAGCTCGATTTTATTTACCAAAAGGCTGATGAGCAGCATGCTTCCCTCGGCGACGATTGAGGACACCGCCGCGATAAGCTGGTTTTCCGTAAGCGAGGACAAAAACAGCCCCACCGCCACAAAAGCGGCGCCAATGAGAAACAGCCCGAGAATGTTTGAAAGTATTATCGCCGTGTTTGGCGCGCCGTAGATATAAAGCAAGACAAAGTTAAACGAATTTATCGCCAGCGTCCCCGCGAAAATGGTGAGAGAGGCGAGATATTTGGCTATTATCACCCCGGTGAGCGAGACGGGGGAGGTCAAAAGGAGCTGTTCGGTTTTTTGCTTTTTTTCCTCGGAGAGCAGCTTCATGGTCAAAATCGGCAACAGCACCGCGAACACGGCGAGCAAAAGCACAAAATAGGTATACATGCCGCTGTAGGTGTAGTCGCCCGACGAATCGACCTGAAGCACGGTATAGGAAAACAAAATCCCCGACACGGCGAGAAACGCCCCGGCGAAGATATAGCCGATGGGGGTTATAAAATAAGAACGGAGTTCCCGCTTATATATTGCAAACATTTTACTTCGCCCTTTCCGACCGGTCGCCAAGGCTGCGGCCGGGTCTTTTTTGCCTGTCCTTTTTTGCCGAGTCGACAAGCTTTATAAAGATATCCTCAAGGTTTATCTCGTCGCCCTCAAGCCCGATAATGGGGCAGGACGCCTTGGCGAGCGCGTAGAAAATGGGTTTTCTGACGTCAACCCGCTCCTCGCTCTCAATTAAATAGCTTACCGAGTCGGTGTCGCGGCGTCCGAGCTTTTCGGCGTATTTCACCCCCGTGACCGAGCGCAGAATCCCGAGAACCATGTCTTCCGGACCCACCACCTTGGCGACGAGCCGCTTTGAGCCCCCCACCGCGTTTATAAGGTTTTCGGTTTTTTCGTTGGCTATAATTACTCCCTTGTTTATGACCACTATTCTGTCGCAGACCGCCTGAACCTCCGGGAGTATATGGGTTGAGAGGATAATCGTGTGGTTTTTACCCAAATGCCGTATGAGGTTTCGTATTTCAATAATTTGTTTCGGGTCAAGCCCCACCGTCGGTTCGTCGAATATCAGCACCTCCGGGTTACCGATGAGCGCCTGCGCTATTCCCACCCGCTGGCGGTACCCCCTTGAGAGGTTTCGTATCATTCTGCCGTAGACATCGACGATTTTCACCACCTCGCAGATTTCCCGCAGGTGCTGTTTTTTGGGGAGAGTACAGTTTTTAAGCTCATAGCAGAAGTTAAGGTATTCCTTAACCGACATCTCCGGGTAAAGCGGGGGCTGTTCCGGGAGAAAACCAATACGTTTTTTCGCCTCGAGCGGGTTTTCAAGAATATCAATCCCGTTAATTTTGGCGCGGCCGTCCGACGCCGAGAGATAACCGGTTATAATGTTCAGGGTTGTGGATTTTCCCGCCCCGTTGGGGCCCAAAAACCCCATTATCTCGCCCTCTTCTATGTTAAAAGAAACGTTTGAAACGGCCCTTTTATCTCCAAAGTTCTTGCACAGGTTAATTATTTCAACCATAATTATTTAATCTCCTTTAAGCGTTATGCCAAGGTCGCCGAGAAGAGTCCCCGGCACCTCCGACGGGCAGTCGGTCATAAGTTCGCTGGCGTTTTGAACTTTCGGGAAAGCGGTCACGTCTCGTAATGACTTCGCGCCCGCGAGCTGCATTACAAGCCTGTCAAGCCCAAGCCCCATTCCCCCGTGCGGCGGCACGCCGTATTTGAAAGCAAGGGTGAGATAGCCGAACTTCTGCCGCGACTCTTCTTCCGATAACCCAAGCAGCGAGAAAATTTCCTCCTGCAAAACGGGGTCGGTTATTCTGACAGAACCGCTTGAAAGCTCGATTCCGTTATACACAAGGTCATACGCCTTTGCCTTTACCTTTGATTTGTCGGTCTTAAGGTAGCAAGCCGTGCTCTCGAGCGGCGAGGTAAAGGGATGGTGCATGGCAGCCCATTCGCCGCTTTCGGGGTCAAGCTCAAAAAACGGCATCTCAACCACCCAGAAAAGGCTGTGACCCTCTTTTTTTATCCCTAAAGAAGAAGCAAGCTTTGTCCGCAAAAGCCCAAGCACATTGCCAAGCAGCGCTTTGTTTTCTTCCGCGAGTATTATAAGCGCGTCGCCGTCCTCAAGATTTGCCGCGCGGGATACACTGCTTATCTCGTCGCTTGTCAAATGTTTGGCGAGCGGGCCGGAGACTTCCCCGCCCGACATTTTAAGGTAAAAAGCCCCCGCCGCGCCGCAGCCCTTCGCGTATTCGGAAAGCGCGTCGAGCGATTTTCTCGTAAGCTTTTCGCCGCCCTTGGCGTTAATGCATTTTATCCCCCCGCCGCACGACAAGGCTTTGCTAAATGGCGGGAAAGAAGTGTTTTTAAGGGAGTTTGTTATATCCACTATTTCAAGCCCGTACCGCAGGTCGGGCTTGTCGCTGCCAAAGCGGTCTGTCACCTGCTCATAGGTATATCTGGGCAGCGGAAGACTCAGCTCTTCGCCGAGAATCTCGCGAAACAGCCTTGCCATCAGACCCTCGGCTATTTTCATCACGTCTTCCATATCGGCAAAAGACATTTCATAGTCGATTTGGGTAAATTCGGGCTGGCGGTCGGCGCGGAGGTCTTCGTCGCGGAAACAGCGGGCGAGCTGAAAATATCTGTCAAGCCCGGCAACCATCGAGAGCTGCTTATAAAGCTGGGGAGACTGCGGCAGGGCGTAAAAACTGCCCTTGTGAATCCGCGAGGGGACGAGATAGTCCCGCGCCCCCTCCGGGGTGGACTTTATAAGCATGGGAGTTTCAATTTCGATAAACCCGTTTTTATCAAAATAATCCCTTATAATTTTTGTTATCTCATAGCGAAGCTTTAAATTTTTAGTTAAAACCGGACGCCTTAGGTCGAGGTACCTGTACTTTAGGCGGATATCCTCGCTTGTGGAGGTGTCGTCGGTAATCTCAAAGGGAGGGGTTTCGCTTTTTGCGAGAATTTTAAGGTTTGTCACGGCGATTTCCACGTTACCCGTGGGAATGTTCGGGTTTTTAGACGAGCGTTCCCTGACAACGCCCTCCGCGAACAGCACATATTCGCCCCGTACAAGCTCTGCCTTGCCAAAAACATCGGCTTTGGTTTGGCTGTCAAAGGCAAGCTGAACAACCCCCGCGCGGTCGCGGAGGTCAATAAAGATAAGCCCCCCCAAGTCGCGCTGACGCTGGCACCAGCCGCAGACGGCAACTGTGCGGCCAATCTCGTTCTCGTTTATTTCGCCGGAATAATGCGTTCTCCGCGATTCCCCTAATAGCTCAACCATATATTTCCCTTTCAGTTTCTCCATTAAAATAATTTGACTTTGATTTATGATTTATTGACTATTTTTAATATTTCCCCCGCGTCAAGGCTTACGGAAAAAGTCTCTCCGCTCCGCAGGTTTTTAACCTCAAGGCTTTGCTTTGCGATTTCTTCTTCCCCGATGACGGCGGCAAAATCAAAAAGGCGTTTGTCGGCGTATTTAAGCTGAGCCTTTACCGAACGCCCCATAAGGTCGCTCTCGCAAACGGCGCCGGCCGCTTTTAGCGACTCGCGAATCGACATGGCCGCAAGCCCGGCTTTTTCGCCGATGTGGGCGATATAAACAGATGGTACAGTTGATTTCCCGGCGAGGTCTACCCTTTCCGATTCCGCCGCGAGAAGAAGCCGGGAGACCCCCAGCGCAAAGCCGATCCCCGGCGTTTCCGGCCCGCCGAGTTCCCCCAAAAGGCCGTCATAACGCCCGCCCCCGCCAAGCGCCGACTGGGCGCCTATGCCGTGGTGGACAAACTCAAACACAACTCCGTTGTAGTAGTCAAGCCCTCTCACGCATTTTGGGTCTTCTTTATATTTTACCCCTGTTTCCTTAAGCAAAGCTTTAAGTTTTGTGTAGTCACTCAAACATTCCCCGCATAGGAAGTCGGTAATAACCGGGGCGGATTTCGCAACCTCGGCGCAGCTTTCGTTCTTGCAGTCGAGTATTCGCAGCGGGTTTGACCCAAGTCTTCCTACGCAAACGGGGCAGAGCAAGCTTTTATGGGCGGAAAAATACTCCACCAGCTCTCTTTTATAATCGGCGCGGCAGGTCTTGCAACCGATTGAGTTTATGTGGAGCGAATAATTTCCAAGCCCTATTCCCGAGATAACCGAATCGGCTAATAATATAAGCTCGGCGTCGGATTCGGGAAGGCTTGTCCCGAACAGCTCGCAGCCGAACTGAGAAAATTCGCGGCTTCTCCCCGCCTGAGGTTTTTCATAGCGGAAAAAGTTGGCGATATAAAATAATTTTAAAGGAAGCGCCCCCGCGTAAAGGCCGTTTTCCACCACGGAGCGGCAAACGCACGCCGTGCCCTCGGGTCTTAGCGTCAGCGATCTCCCGTCCTTGTCAGAAAACGTATACATTTCTTTTTGCACGATATCGGTTGAAGAACCCACGCCTCTTGAAAAAAGCTCGGTGGACTCAAAAGTGGGGAAACGGATTTCGTCATAGCCGCTTAAAACCGCTTTTTGGCGGCAGATTTCTTCGATATTCCGCCATGACACACTGTCGGGCGGGAGGATATCGCTTGTCCCCCTTGGTTTTTTAATGGAGGGCATCAGCGTTTTTTCTCCTTTTTAATTTTAATATTTTGACGCCAATCGAGGTCGCCGCGGTCAAGCGCGAAGACAAGCGCCTCCGCCGTGGCGATATTCGTCGCCACGGGTATGTTATACATGTCGCAAAGGCGGATAAGGTTCATTTCGGTTTCGAGATACTCGTTTTCCTTGCCCGGATCGCCGAAATAAATAAGAAGATCGACTTCGTTATATGTGATCCGCGACGCTATCTGGTCGCTCCCCCCCCGCGAACCCGTCAAAAGTTTTTCTATTTTAAGGCCGGTGGCCTCGCTTATATACTTTGCGGTTATGGCCGTGGCGCATATGTGGTGGCGGGAGAGTATGCCGCAGTAGGCCATACAGAACTCTGTTATGAGCTGCTTTTTCGTGTCGCTTGATATAATGGCGATTTCCATGCTTCTTCCCTCTTTTCTTGGCTTTTTTCGCGGGCTTTACCGGCGGTTTGCCGGTTTTGTGTTTTAGAAAATTATACGCTGTTAACGGTGCATATTTAACTTATTTTAAATATAACATAAAATTAACCGCGTTGCTTTGACAAAAAGTTAATTTTTCGGTATATATCGTGTTTTTTTCTTTGGATTTAAAACATCGTTTAAAAGCCTTATATTTTTCCCGGTTACGCGGCAGGCTATGTTATAGACGGCAACCTCATAGGGAGAGGCCTTTTTGTCGGCGGTGCCGAAAGCCGCCACGCCCGATTCTTGGTCGATAACCGCGTTCTGGTCAAAGGGTATTACCCCCAAAAGCCGTATTTCCGACAAGCGGATGAGTTCATACAGCGAGGGGAGGGCGTTTTCTTTGGCGAACTCGGGTCTGAAACAGTTTACTATAAGCCGAATGTTCTTAAAGCCGATCTCCCGCAGCCGCATACCCGTTTTTTCGGCGGCGCGGATAGAGAGCGACTGGTGGAGCGAAACCACAAGGGCGGAGTCGGACACGGCGGCGAAATCGAGATAATAAGGGGATTCCTCTGCCGAGGAGTCGATGATTATGTAGTCGTATCTCTCTCTTAAGCGGTTGAAAAGGCTTATATAACGGTTAAACGGCGGGAGGGTGCCGGGTTTTATCACAGGAGCCGCCAAAAAAAACAGGTCGCCTACGGTTTCGCTGGGAATTATCGCTTCGTCGGCATCGCACTTACCGTTTATAACGTCGTTTATGTCATAGACAAAGCCGCTCTCAAGCCCCAGCGCCATGTCAAGACAGCGCATGCCGAAATCCCCGTCCACGGCAAGCACTTTGTTACCCATTTTGGCAAGAACCGCGGAGAGGTTGGCGGCGAGCGTGGTTTTACCTACCCCGCCTTTAAATGACGTTACAAAAATAACGCGCCCCAAAACCATCCCCCTTTTTTCTTCCATACCCGCGCGCCCGCAAGGCTGACTCTGCGTCGGGGTATATTTGTTTGGCGTCGCATTATATATTATCATTTAATAAGTAATTTGTCAAGAATTTGTACCCTTCGCGGCATATGGGTTTTTTTGTTGTTTTGCCCATATTAACGGGTTTATTCCGCCAAACTCATCGAAAACCATACGTCAAGCGGTTTTTGTGTCTGTATGAGTGTAAAATTTTTATTTCCGCCTTGAAAAAGAATAGCCGCCGTGATATACTAAACTTCGGAGAAACACGCGTCAAGGCCATGCCGGCCGGGGATTTAGCGGAGCCCTGTCGCCCGCAATCCGCTACAGCGGGGGTTAATATGCCGGCTAAGGGGCTTGTCTGTGCGGCCGCGCCTCGGCTAGGCTGTTGAGAAACGGGTCTTGCGCGATTGCCGCCCGCGAACCATGTCAGGTGAGGAATCAAGCAGCATTAAACGGATCCGGTGATGCGCCGCGAGGGCGCCTGTTTTGAGGCCGAATCAGGCTACCGCGCATAGTCAAGTCACAAGGCCGGAAGCATGGCCTTGACGCGTGTTTCTCTTTTTTTATTTTTATTTTTATTTATTTTCAAAAGGCGGCTGATTTATGTACAAGGCTTTATACAGAAAATACCGCCCCAAAACTTTTTCCGATATGGTGGGGCAGGAGCATGTCCGCGCCGTGCTCTTAAGGCAGTGCGGGACGGGCAAGACGACCCACGCCTATATCTTCAGCGGCACAAGGGGCACGGGCAAGACGACGTCGGCGAAAATTCTC
>JBAYZO010000007.1:0-66793 GCA_041672465.1 Eubacteriales bacterium | reverse complement strand
AAAAAATGCGTGATATATACGGTTCAAAGCTATTACCCCACGACTTCTTTTGAGGTAAACGTCACGGTGTGCGGCAATGACCATATCCGCGCGCTTAACGCCGAATACCGCGGAATCGACCGCGAAACGGACGTGCTGTCTTTTCCCATGGGGGATTTTGACCTCCCCGCCGGCCCCCGTATGCTCGGCGACATTGTCATCTCCCTTGACAAGGCGGTTTCGCAGTCGCGTGAGTACGGCCACTCGCTAAGGCGGGAGCTTTGCTTTCTCTGCGTTCACGCGGCTCTCCACCTGCTTGGGTTTGACCATGAGGAGGGTGAGGGTAGCGAGCGCGAGATGGAAGAAAAACAGGAAGAAATTTTGACAAAGTTAGGAATAAACAGATAAAAGTGAGGTTAAACACCCGTGCAGGATAATAACGCCGATATAAAAACCGACACAAAAAGCGTTTTTGTGCTTATAACAGGCCGCCCGAACGTTGGCAAATCAACGCTGCTCAACACGCTTTTGGGCGAGAAAGCCGCCATTGTGTCAAACAAGCCCCAAACCACAAGAACCCGTATCAACGGGGTTTTGACGGAGGGCGGAGACCAGTATGTATTTATCGACACCCCGGGGCTCCACAAGCCAAAAAACCTGCTCGGAGAGTATATGATGAGGGCGGCAGGCTCGGCTTATGAGGACGCGGATTTGGTTTTATTTGTGACAGACCCCGCTTCTCCGCTTAACCAAGCCGAAAGAGCGGCGCTGAAAAGCTATTCGGGGGTTTCAAAAATCCTTGTCATAAACAAGACCGACAAAGCCGACAAAACCGCGCTTCTCGAATATATCGCGAGGGTCACGGGCGAGTTCAGCTTTGACGCGGTAGTGCCGATCTCCGCCCTCACGGGGGACGGGGTAGACAGGTTAAAAAAAGAAATTAAAAACTTTCTTGTACCCTCGCCGCATTTCTTTCCCCCTGACATCTACACCGACCAGCCCGAAAAGCAAATTGCCGCGGAAATCATCCGTGAAAAAGTGTTGCGCTTAACAAATGAGGAAATACCCCACGGCGTGGCGGTGACAATCGAGGAGTTCCGCGAACGCAAGGGGGTAGTGGCTATCCGCGCCGAAATTTACGCCGAAAAGAAATCGCATAAAAAGATACTCATAGGCCATGGCGGGGGAATGCTTAAAAAAATCGGCACCTACGCGAGGGAAGACATTGAAAAACTTTTAGGCCAAACTATTTACCTTGACCTTTGGGTTAAGATAAAAGAGGACTGGAGAGATAAAGCGGGCTCGCTTAGTAGCTTTGGTTATAGAGACAATAAATGATTGAAAAATTCATTTTTCAATCATTTATTTAAGGTAAAATCATAAAAAGTTTTCGACTTTGCTGAAAGGAATGGTCATTAAAATGAACCGCAAGATAAACGGCGTTGTGCTAAGGGAAACGCCGAACGGCGAAAAGGGAAAACTTCTCTCCGTGCTCACCCGCGACGAGGGGGTCATAACAATTTCCGCCACGGGGGCGAAGAATATTTCGTCTTCTTATTTAAAATCGGTTCAGCTCTTCGCCTATTCCGCTTTTACCGTCTATGAAAAGGGGGGGAGGCGCACGCTTACGGAAGCCGAGCTTATCGACGGGTTTTACACCCTGCGAAACGATATCGAAACGCTGTCATTAGCCTCATATATAGCCGAAACTTCGCTTATTTCCGCGGTGCCCGCCGATGACGGGATATTGCGTTTGGTGCTCAACTGCTTTTTCGCGCTCACCCAAAAAAAGGCGGAGGTTAAAACAGTTAAGGCGGTTTATGAATACAGGCTTTGTTTGTCTCTTGGGCTGGCGCCCGATTTTTCAGGCTGTTCCTCCTGCGGGGGCGAGGGCGGGGTTTTTGACTTTGGCGAGTCACTGTTTTATTGCTCAAAATGCGCGCCGGAGGTCGAAAACTGCGTAAAACTTGGCAGGGGAGTGGCTTCTGCCCTTGACTATTTAAATTCCTGCGACATGGGGCGAATACTTATGTTTTCGCTTGACGCTGGTGAAAAGCAAGGGTTTTTTGATTTTTGTGAGAAATATCTTATAAACTCGCTTGAGCAATCCCCGCCGACGCTGAGTTTTTACAAGAAAGTGTGTGAAGAAATATAAATGGAGTTTAGCGGAAAAGCCATAAAAACGCTTGAATTTGATAAAGTGATAGCCCGCCTTAAGCGCTTTATAACCACCGAAAGCGGGAAGGCTGCCGCCGACGGCATTGTTCCCGACGCGGCGCTTGAGGACGTTGAAAAAAAACTTTCCGAAACGGCAAAAGCAAGGCAAATGCTTGTAAAGAGCGGAATGCCGTCGTTTGGGCAGGGCAGGGATATCAAAGGTATTGTCGAAAGGGCAAAAAAAGGCTCGGTGCTTGCAATAAGCGAGATATTGGAAGTTTTAAGCCTTCTTCAAAGCGCGAAAGCCGTCAAGTCTTACCCGACAAAATCAGAAGATTTAGAAACACTCGGCGAATATTTTTTATCACTGAGCGAGGAAAACATACTCAAAAAAGCAATAACTGAAGCCATAACGGGGGATTCTGTCGCCGACAGCGCCTCGGCGGCGCTCCTTAAAATCAGGAGGAGTATAACGAAATGCGAGCTTGAAATACGCAATTCGCTTTCAAAATATACTTCGGGAGCTTTCGGCAAATATCTTCAGGAAAACATCGTCACCCAACGGAACGGACGCTTTGTCGTCCCCGTGAAAGCCGAGTATAAAAACGAGATAAAAGGCTTTTTACACGACACCTCGGCGTCCGGCGCCACGCTTTTTATAGAGCCGCTGGCGGTTCTTGAGGGCAACAACAAGCTAAGGGAGTTAAAATCCGCCGAAAAGAAAGAAATAGAGAAAATCTTAACGCTTCTCTCCCAAAAAGCGGCGCTTAGCGGCGAGGCGCTTTTGGCTGACTACAATTCAATCGCAGAGCTTTCGCTTATCTTCGGCAAAGCGGCGTATTCGCTTGATAACGGCGGGGTTTCCCCTAAGATGAGTGATAAAAAGCGGGTTATCGATCTTCAAAACGCCCGCCACCCGCTGATTGACAAAGACAAGGTTGTCCCCGTAAGCCTTAGCCTTGGGGAGGAAACAGGGAAGTCGCTTGTCATAACCGGCCCGAACACGGGGGGGAAGACGGTCACGCTTAAAACTCTGGGGCTGTTTGCCCTGATGGCGCAGTCGGGGCTGGAAATCCCCTGCAAAGAGGGGAGCGCGCTCCCGGTGTTTGACAAAATCCTCGCCGATATCGGCGACGAGCAGTCAATAGAGCAGTCTTTGTCAACCTTTTCGTCCCATATGAAAAATATCGTGGGGATAATCGGCAGCGCCACGCGAAACTCGCTTGTGCTCCTCGACGAGCTTGGCGCCGGCACAGACCCGGCGGAGGGGGCGGCGCTGGGGATAGCAATTCTTGAGGAACTGAGGCAAAGGGGGGCATTCGTGGCCGCCACCACCCACTACGCCGAGCTTAAAGTTTATGCCATTGAGCGCGAGGGCGTGGTAAACGCGTCGCTTGAATTTGACCTTGAAACGCTCCGCCCCACTTTTCGGCTTGTCACGGGGCTGCCGGGGAAGTCCAACGCCTTTGCCATTTCGCTCCGCCTTGGGCTGCCGGAAAGGCTTATAGACGCCGCCAGAGAAAGGCTGAGCGCCAAAACGCTGAGGCTGGACAGCGTTATCTCAAAGCTTGAGCTGACCGAGTCCGCCTATGCCAAAGACCATGAAAAAGCCGTTGGGCTAAGGCGGGAGGCGGAGGCGCTGCTTGCCGAGGCAAAGGAAAAAATGGCAAGAGCGGAAGAAGAAATAATAACCCAAACGGAAAAGGCAAACGAAAAAGCAAATCGAATCATAGCACAGGCGAGGTCATCGAGCGAATTTATTTTCGACGAGCTGAACAAGCTGAAAAAAGAAGCCGAAAAAGAAAAAAACTTTACAAACCTTGAGCTTGCGCGGCAGTCGATAAAAGACCGCCTTAAAAAAAGCCACGCCGCGATTTCCCAAGACAGCCAAAGGGAAGAAAAAGATTATTCCCCGCCAAGGCCCTACCGCCCCGGCGACGCGGTGAAAATTGCCGGTATAAATAAAAAAGGCTTTATAGAGCAAATCGACGGCCAAACCGCGACGGTCAAAGCCGGGATAATCACCACGAAAGTGGCGGTTTCCGATCTTCGGCTTCTTGAGGAAAAGCCCGAAATAAAAAAATCCGCCGTGACTTTCAGGCGGAGCGAGGCGGTTAAAAACGAGCTCGACATTCGCGGGCTTACCGGCGACGAGGCTTATTTCGCGCTTGACAAATACCTTGACGCGGCGATCCTCGCGAGCTATGGGTCCGTCAGCATCATCCACGGGAAAGGCACCGGCGCGCTGAGAGCGGCGGTGTGGGAGAACCTCCGCCGCGACAAGCGGGTTAAAACATTCCGCAGCGGTTTTTACGGCGAGGGCGACACCGGAGTCACCGTTGTGGAACTTAAAGTTTAACGCCCCGGCAGGCATGCGGGGCGTTAAATAAACAACAAGACTTAGTCAAATTTAAGGCTTATATCAAGCGCCTTTACCGAATGTGTAAGCCCGCCGATCGAGATTATGTCAACCCCTGTTTTGGCGACTTCTCTAAGATTTTTATCCCCCATGTTTCCCGATGCCTCGAGAAGCGCTCTTTTATTTGTTATTTTTACCGCGCGGCGCATAAGTGCGTTTGACATATTGTCAAGCATTATAATATCGGCGCCCGCCGAAAGCGCTTCCTCAAGCTGTTTTAAGTTTTCCACTTCCACCTCTATTTTCAAGGTGTGGGGACAGGTCAGCTTTGCCTTTTCAACGGCGTTTTTAACCGAGCCGGCGGCTTTTATATGGTTGTCTTTAATTAGTATGCCGTCCGAAAGGCCAAAGCGGTGGTTTACCCCCCCGCCGATCCGGACGGCGTATTTGTCAAGCGCGCGGAGCAGCGGCATGGTTTTTCTTGTGTCGGCAATCTTCGCGTTAAACCCCGCGACTTCTTCGCAGGCTTTTCGTGTGGCGGTGGCAATCCCGGAGGCGCGCTGAATAAGGTTGAGCGCCGTTCTTTCGCCAAGGAGTATGGTACGCGCCGAGCCGAACACCCGGGCGATGACAGTGCCTTTTTTAATGAAGTCGCCCTCGCGTAGTTTTTCCTCGATTTCAAATTCGCCGCCGATAATTTCAAAGGTTCTTTTGATGATGGGGATGCCGCAGATAATGCCGTCGGCTTTGGAAATAAAACTGCCGGAAATCTTCTCGCCGGGTTCAAGCGTTATTTGCGAGGTTATGTCGCCGTTCGGGGCGTCTTCCTTAAGCGAGCCGTAAATAATGTCGTCAAACATATTAAGCGTAAATGCAAATGCAAATGCCATTGTGTTTCTCACCTGTCCCCTTTCAATTTTTAAAAAATCCCTACTCTTCCAGTATATAGTGCGCCCCCACGCTTTGCCGCCTGTTTTTCGCGCCGTCTATTATCAGCGACGAAATGCTTAGCATATTAAACACCTTAAAGCCGTAAACGGTTCTCAGTTCCGCCTTGCCGAACGCTTCCCGCATTGGTTCAAGGGCACTTTCGGCTTTTTCAAGACCTGAAACTTTTCGTATCGCCCCCGCGTATGACTGGGTGATTTGCTTTATCTTTTGCTCGAACTCCCTTAGCGTTTCCTCATCAATGGGGGCGTGATGTTTTATTGTAGTCATTTTTTGCATCAATTTTGACGAGTAGTTTTTTCCGTAGTTATTGTTTATATATGTCGCCGCTCTCCTGCCGAAAACCAAACACTCAAGGAGCGAATTAGAGGCAAGGCGGTTCGCGCCGTGAATACCCGTTTCCGCGCATTCGCCGCAGCAAAACAGCCCGCTTATATTTGTCTGACCGTCAAGGTCGGTTCTTACCCCGCCCATAAGATAATGCTGGGCGGGTCGGACGGGGATTGGGTCTTTTGGGATATTAATTGAACGCCTCAGGCATTCCTGATAAATAGTCGGGAACCGCCCGGAAAAAAATTCTTTTGTCATTGACGAGCAGTCAAGAAAAACAAAGGTGTCGCCCGTTCGCGCAAGGTCTTCGATAATCCCGCGGGTCACGATATCCCGCGGCGCGAGATCCGCCATCTCATGCTTGTCCTTCATAAAAGCTTCGCCTTTTGAATTGACAAGCACCGCGCCTTCGCCCCTGACGGCTTCCGAAACCAAAAACAGCCTGTCGGTGTTGCCCTTTGAAATCAACGTGGTGGGGTGGAACTGAATAAGCTCCATATCGGCGACAACAGCCCCGGCTCTGCGGCAGGCGGCAATCCCGTCGCCAACCGCGCCCGTGGGGTTTGTGGTGTATTTATAACACTGCCCGATGCCGCCGGTGGCGATAATAACGCTTTCGGCGCGGTAAATCGTGTAAATATCGTCTTTTTTAGCTAACACCCCCACCGCTCTTGAACCTTCGGTGAGGATATCGACAAGGAAAGTGTTAAAGTGAAAGTCAAGGTTTTCACGCTGGAGGGCTATCATCCCGAGCTGTTTGGTGGTTTCCCGCCCGGTGGCGTCGCCGCCGCAGTGGAGAATCCTCCGCTGGCGGTGCCCCCCCTCGCGGGTGATAAGCAGGTCGCCGTCGGCGTTGACGTCAAAGGGAACCTTTAATTTTATAAGCTCCTCAATGTCGGAGGGACCTTCCTCGACAAGCACCTCGACCGCTTTTTTGTTCCCCAGCCACGCGCCCGCCGTCAGAGTGTCCTCGATATGCGCCACATAGGTGTCGTCTTTTGTGGTAACGGCGGCGATTCCCCCTTGGGCGAGATATGAGTTGCTCTCTTCAATATGCGTTTTCGCCAGCACGGCGACGCTTTTTTCCGGTGAGATATGGAGCGCGGCGTAAAGCCCGGCTATCCCCGCGCCCACGATGATAACGTCATAGTTGTGAATGTTTATTTTCTCGTTTTTAAAGTCCGGAAGATATCTTCTCTCCATACTATTTGCCGATCTCCTCAATGTTATATGGCGTTATCTGATAGACATAGTAATTCAACCAATTTGAATAAAGTAAATGCGAATGAGATCTCCAAGTGTTAAAGGGTTTGTTTTTGGGGTTATTCGCCGGGAAATAGTTTTTTGGCAGCTCAACGCTTAGTCCCTTTTGCTTGTCGCGCTCGTATTCAAGCTTAAGCGTGATATCGTCATATTCGGGGTGACCCATCACATAAACCTGACGGCAGGTTTTTGACGCGGCGAGATACACCCCCGCCTCCCTTGACGACGCGAGGAGAAGGAGATCGGGGTGGTTTTGAATATCCGTTTCTTTTACATACGAGTATCTCGAGTGAGGAGCGGCAAAGAATTCGTCAAAGCCGCGGAGCAGGGGATTCGAGGGTAAAAGCGAGCGATGAGTGAAGATGCCGCTGATTTTTTCGGCGAGCGGGTGCTTTTTAATGCCGCAGTTATGGTAGAGCCCGGCATAAGCCCCCCAGCAGACATAAAGGGTGGAAAAGACGTTTTCATTTGCCCAGCTCATTATCTCGCAGAGCTCATCCCAATAGTAGATCTGGTCGAACTCAAGATATTCAACCGGGGCGCCCGTGACAATAAGGCCGTCTTGCTTTTGATGTTTAATCTCGTCAAATGTTTTATAAAAAGAGACCAAATGCTTTTTGCTCGTATGCTTAGGCACATATGACGCGGTGGTGAGAAACTGCACGTCTATTTGAAGCGGAGTGTTTGAGAGCAGACGCAAAATCTGCGTTTCGGTAACTTCCTTGTTGGGCATTAAATTAAGAATGGCTATTTTAAGCGGGCGAATGTCTTGGGAAACCGCCCGCGCCTCGTCCATAACAAAGATATTTTCACTCTCAAGTATTTCCGCGGCGGGGAGCGATTGGGGTATTTTAATCGGCATTATATCTATCCTTTCAGATAATAAAAACAAAGTTATCGGGTTTCACACATATTATAGCATTATGCCAAAAAATAGGCAAGGGCTTTTAACAAAAGAGAGGGTTTGTTTTAGTAAATTTATCTTGGAAAAAAACTTGTTCTATGCTATAATATGCCAAAAGGAAAGGTTAATTGATGAAAACGACAATATATACGCCATACGGCGGCGAAGACGGCGAAAAAGACAATTTATTGCAACTAAGCGTTGCCGAAATGGCGGGGATTTTAAAGAGAGGCGGAGTGGCGATCTTCCCCACCGAAACCGTGTACGGAATCGGGGCAAACGCCCTTGACGAGACGGCCTGCCTTAAAATATTTACCGCTAAAAACCGCCCGCCTGAAAAAGGGCTGCTCTGCCATGTCGCCTCTTTGCACCAGGCGGAGGAAATAGCATATCTCACGGAAAAAGAGCGTATATTGATAGGTAAATTCACGCCCGGGCCGCTGACCGTCATCGCGAAGAAAAAACCCGTTATCGGTATGGTCGTCTCGGGCGGCGGCGGCACGGTCGGACTGAGGTTCCCCTCAAACAAAGAGGCTGTCGGACTTATTACGGCGGCGGGCTTTCCCGTCGCGGCGTCGTCGGCGAATATATCTGGGGAAACCATACCGACTGACCCGGAGGGGATAAAAAAAGATTTTCTCGGTAAGGTTGACGCAATTTTAGATTGCGGCAATACGGGGAGCGGAACGCCCTCCACCATTGTATCGCTTTTGGGCGGGGAAATTAAAGTGATAAGAGAGGGCGGAATAAGTCTGTCCCAAATTAAAAAAGCGCTTGAGTAAAAGAAAAGCGGGGGGTTAAAATGAAGGTTATCGGGCTTTGCGGCGCCACGGGGAGCGGGAAGTCGACCGTGGGGCGATATTGGGAAAGCCTCGGCGCGTTTTATATAGACACCGACGAGGCGGCAAGAGCTGTCACCTCGCGCGGGAGCAAGTGCCTGAGTGAGCTTGCCGATTATTTCGGCGGGGATATTCTAAAGCCTTCAGGCTGTCTTGACAGGCAAAAGCTTTTCACGCTGGCGATGTCGGGAGAAGAAAGTTATAAAAAGCTAAATTCCATAACCCACGGCTATATAATTGAAGAAGTAAAAAAACGGCTGAGCGCCTCCGGCGCGCCTTTCGCCGTCGTTGACGCGCCCCTGCTGTTTGAATCGGGTTTTGACAAAGAATGCGACTACACTGTCGGGGTTGTGTCAAAAAAAAGAGCCGCCGCGCTCCGCGCTTCGCTTCGCGACGGAGTGAGCGGGGAAGTGATTGAAAAAAGACTTAAAAAACAAAAGTCAGCAGCGTTTCTAAGGAAAAACTGCGACTTTATAATTGAAAACAACGCCGATATATCCGAACTGCTAAGACAAGCGGCAAATGTTTTTGCCCGTATAAAAGGGGGTTAAATTGAAGAAAAAGCTGCTCTTTACCCTTGCGGCCGTTTTAGTGGTTGCTGTCGTCGCGCTCGCGGTGTTTTCGCTCTTTTTCGCGGTTGAGTACCCGCTTAGGTATAAAGAGGAAATACTTATGTATTCGGATATTTATTCTGTCCCGGGGGATTTAATCTGCGCCGTGATAAACGTTGAAAGCGGCTATGACCCAGACGCGGTGTCAAGGGCGGGAGCTGTCGGGCTTATGCAAATTTTACCCGCCACCGCGGGCGAGATAGCGCAAAGGCTGGGCGTTGCCGAATATGACATACTCGACCCCGAGACAAACATTCGCTTCGGCACTTATTATTTGTCAATCCTTTATAGCATGACGTCAAACTGGGAGACCGCTCTCGCCGCTTATAACGCCGGGATAGGGAACGTCACAGGCTGGCTTGCCGACCCGTTATACTCACCCGACGGCGAAAAGCTGACTTTGATCCCAATCGCCGAGACCGCGGCATATATTAAAAAGGTTATAAAGCAGCAAAGCGTTTACGCAAAAAAGCTAAGCAAATAGGCTGTATTATATCCATTACTCATCGGTTTCAGCGCTCTTTTTAACTTCGCGCCAGAGAGTGATATAATCGGTTATATTTACCGCTCCGTTTGAGTCCATATCGGCGGACTTTACGCCGCCATCGTCCATGGCGTCAAGACCCAAGATATGCAGTTTAACTTTTGCCAGATCCGAAGACGTCAGCTTAAAGTCGCCGTCAATATCGCCGGGGTAAAACGGCTTGTTTTCGGTCGGGCCGTTGTAAAAAGGCGACAGGCGGATATTGTTAGGCACCGAGCCGGGTTCAACCGTAAATGAAACCCGGCCGCTTTTATTGCCGGAGCAGTCAATCACCTCAAACTCATACGTTACAGATTCATTTGTTTGCGGGTCATAATCAAGGTCAATAAAATTGTTGGGGTAAATTTCGCCCACAGATCCGCTCTCGTTCCGCGTGGCGAGACGGTAGGTAAAAAGCTCGCCGTCTTTGTAAATATTTACTTTATGTATCCCAAGGTTGTCATACATCCCCGAAAAGCAAACGCAAAGCGTCTTTTTACCCGAGACAAACTGATAAATCGTTCTGAACTCAGTTGGCGGGGTTGGGGGCGACGGGTCAAGTATTCCGTGTTCCAAATAAAATTTATAAGAGTCGTAATACCCGTCCACCGTGTTGTTGGGGGAGAGATAATGGGGGGCGGCAAAAGCGAAAATTCTTTCCACATACGGCGCGACAACCTGAAACTGGCTTGTCATCCTGTCAATGGTGGCGGAACCCCAGTACCCGTAGCCGTCATAGTTATCATAAAACTTGCCTGTCGGCTGTTCAAATATCTCGCAGTTTGACCAAAGCTTTATGTCTTTCCCGCAGCCGTCGACGGCGGCTTTGTACGCGGCGGTAACCTCGCCCAGCAGCGTTAAATCAGCCCCGCCGGCTCCCATGCTGTCCTGAGGACAGAGGATGTCGCCGTCGCGGAACCCGCTCTCCGCCAGCAGTTCTTTCCAAAACAGCGATATGTTCTGAGGTGACTTTGAAACCCAATCCCCGCCGAACATATTGACATAAGGCGAGAGAATAAACGGCAATGAGCTGTCAACGCGGTTTATTGTTTCAAAAATAATATTAAAACCGGAGGCGATTTTAGTTACATATTTTCCCCGCGCCGCTTCTGTGTCAAAGGCTGACGAGTTAAACAATTCCGGCACGAAATAAAACCCCGCGAAGGTTTCGGGATATTTTTCATAATAAGAGCTGTACAAGTCCTCGGCAACCTCGGCAAACAGCGTACAAACGTTGTCAAAGCCCGGCGCGGAGGGGCCGAGATATGGCCAGAGGTCAAGCGTGTTGCCTATACCCGAAAAAACTTTGATCCCCCGCTCGGAGCACTTTTGAAAAATAAGGCTTAAATAATCCTTCCCCTTATTAAAAGAGGGGTTTTTTGTGTCGTAATACGCGGTGATAACCCACTTTGACGGGTCGTTTATCGGAGTGGCGGAGCAGGTGAGGGTGTCCCCCATAATAATATATTCCACGCCCAGCTCTTCCCAAAAGTCAAGCTCTTTTTCCCACCTCTCCGGGGTGAAGTGCGTATACAGCCACGGCTGAATGAATGTGCCGGTGATAGGGGTAATCCCCTTTGACAAAAGGCTTTCCGGTTTTGGCTCGGGTTGCTTTTCATATAATTTTCCGCCGCCGGCGTTCGCCGAAAACAAAAAGAGGGGAAAAATCAAAACGCCCGCTAAAAAAGTCAGCAAATAATGTTTTTTTGTCATAATAACCCCCGGTAATTTTATTACGCTCATTGTATATGAAAGCGGCGGACGATAAAACGTCCGCCGCGCCGGTCTGTTTGATTAGGCCGTTGGGAGCGGCTTATAAACGTAGTATTGTTTTTGGATCCTTTTAACAAAGATAATGGGGTAGAGGTCAACAGTCTCAAGGTCTACAAGGGTGTCGTCGATGGGTTCTTCTTCGGTTGGCTCGGGCTCTTCGCCCTCCTCGCCCTCTTCGCCTTCGCCTTCCTCGCCGTTTGAGCCGTTGGCGTCTCCGTCGGCAAGCTCCACTTTAATGGTGCTTATAAGCCCCACGGATTTTTCAAAGGACTGGAGGAGAATGTCTGAATAAATCGCTTCCACCTGTGAAATCGTCATGTATTCGTTGACAATATCGCGGAGAGCGGGGGTGGCGGTTGCGCATTTGAATCCGGGGTCGGCGTTATACGAGAAAGTGTCCATAACGACGTCCTGAATCCATTTCGGGGTAAAGCGGTCTTTTACGGTGTCGGATATGTTTTCCGGCAACTCGTCAGGGCCGAGCTCTGCGGTTACCATGCTCCTTAGCTCTGTCGTCAGGGCGGATTTCATTGTGGTTCTGCCGCTTTTCGCGTTGCCGACGACATATGAAATTGAGCTTCTGTAATCGGGCTCGGAGCGTTTTTCCGTGTCGGAGAAAATAAAGGTTTTGAGGTATTCATCTTGGAATTCTTTATAGGCCTCGCGGAGCGAGTCATTGAGCCCCACGAAAAATTCATCGATCTTATCTTTAAGTTCGGCCTTTATAAGCTCGTTTGTCTGTTCAAGGCAAAGGTCGGGGTAAAACTTAAACACGTCCCCGCCGGTGATTGAGTTGATTTCCTCAAGGCAGTCGCCGGAGTTAAGGGTTTCATAAAGGCGGTCGGTGTATTGCTCGCTCTTTATATAATTGTTATAGTCTTCTTTGGTTTTGCTCTCTTGGGTGTTCACCAAAAGCTTTGCTATTTCCGTCTCGATTTCGGTCGCGAATCGTATCGCCACCTGTTCGGTGAGATATTCTTCCGTGCAAATCTGATTGACGAGAGCTTCCACTTCGTCGCTGTCAAGGTCTTCGTATTCGGGGTTGTTGTTAATGTCAACCCTAACCGAGTCTTTTATCTTCTTTTGATTTGAGGCGGTATTGTATTTTTTAAGCGCCTGCTTTTCCGCGATAGGAATCCAGCCGTTATAAACGGAAGTGCCGACGGCGTACTTTGCCGCCATTTCTTTTGTCACGGTCGCGTTGAGCGAATCGGTATAGCGCTGGATAATGTCGGCGGTAAGCGCCTGTGTGACGACGGGCACGACGGCCTCTTTAATGGCGTCGTAATTGAGGTCCAGCAGCGTTCCGTTTATGATTTGCGGGTAAAATTCATCTGTGTGAAGTTTTATGACATTTATATAGTTGGGTTCGGAGTAAGTTTTGGAACTGCCGTTGGGGTCTTTGAGCGAAAGCGGATAATAGGCAAAACCCACGGAGGCGGAAAGCTTTGTGGTGAGAAGCGAATCGGTGTTTTGGCGCTTTAGGTGTTCCCATTTTTCGGGGTTTTCGCCCTCAAGCGTATAAGTCAAAAAGGAGTTGCCGATATAATTTAAACTGATATTATAGGTGTTGTTAAGCTTAACCACTTGGTTGTCGTTATTGAGTTTATAGTTGGTTCCCTCAATGCCGAAAGCCAAAAGGTTCGCGATATCCGGGCTGGTTTCAATATACTGGAGAATTTCCGACACGGCGGTGAGTTCGTTCGCTATGGTGTAGTTGGAAACGCAGAGTATGTTTTCCAACAGGTCTTCGTTTGTCGCTATCGGGTAGGAGTGTATTGTGTAGTCAAACTTGCGGCCCGTGGTTTTTTCAAGGGTTTCGATATCCTCAAACGTGCCGAGCATAAACTTAACCGCCCACTTTTCGCCCGAGTCTTTTTCTTTAAGATAGCCCATGGCGTGGTAGCGGGTGATCATGGTGTAATAGTCAAGCACGGCCTTGTGTGAATATGTGTCAATGACCGCTGTCCCGTCGTTAATAAAAGCGGAAAAGCCTTTCTCAAAGAGATAAGCAAACTCCGGGGAGTCAAAGATGTTCCCCAGCGGGACTACGTCGGGCTCGTTTTCTAAAATAATCTGAAGGTAATATTCAAGGTCCTCAAGGTTTGTCATGGTGTCGGCGTCGATAGAGTATTTTTTAAGATATTCTTTGTCAAAAAGAATGTATTCGTATTTTCCTATGCCCTTGTTCATGGGCACGCCGTAGATTTTACGGGTGCCTTTGGCGTTGGGAACGTTCGCGGCGTCAAGGAAAGTCGGGAAAACAAAGTCCCTTATAAGCTTAGCCTCGCTGTTTAGTTTATCTGTGAGCGGAGCGAGCATGTTGTCGGCGACAAAGTTTATGTAATTGTCATAGCCGCGAACCAAGAAAATATCAAGTCTCGGCGCTTTTAGTTCGTATTCTTCGCCTCTTTCAAGCATGGAGATATATTTTTCGCCGGTGAAAACCTCTTTGCTGGTTTCATCGGCTTCGCTTGAGCTGACTTTGGAGGTCGGTGTTTTTCCCTTGGCTGTTTTAGCGTCGTTATAGGCTTTAATTTCCGCCAACTTTGACGCGATCAAGTCGTCATATTCGTCTTCCGGAACCATAATCAGCTTTATGCAATAGCCGAGCTTGTAAAATGTAAGCCGGTTAAGCGCGAGTTCGACTTCGCGGATAGCTTCTTCTGTCGTGCCGGTTTCGCATATAGTGTATAAAGTATAGATTTGAGCCGGTACTTCCTCAATGTTGGTTTCACCGCTGCAAGCGGATAGAAGAAGCAGCGAAACGGTCATCACGCAGATCAAAGCAAATGAAATAAATCTTTTTTTCATGTGAGGGACCTCCAAAAAAATAAACGGGATAATTCCTTTTTAATATACACTAAAAAGGGTTTTATGTCAATACTTAAATCAAAATTAACGCCCCTTCTTTTGTGGGGAATATAAAAAAATGTTGTATATGGAAATTAATAAATGAGTAAAACCTCCAAAAAGAGGTTGTAATTTCCCGCTCTATACTATATAATACCCTTGAAAAGGAGGCATTGCAATGAATCGTAAAAATAGCTTTGACTTTAACAAAAACAAGAAAAAAATGATAATCTACATCACCGTGGCGGCGGTGGCAATCTTTGCCATATCGCTGTTTTCATCAATGTTTTACACGGTGAGCGACAAAGAAGTGGCCGTGCTTACCACTTTTGGGAAGGTGACTTCCATTGAGGATGCGGGGATACACTTCAAACTTCCTTTCGGGATACAAAACGTGTATTACGCCGAGATAAACGAGATTAAGTCTATTGAAATCGGCTATCGGTCACGTTCCGACGGGTCGACTTTTTCGGTGAGCTCAGAGAGCAACATGATTACCGGCGACTTTAATATCGTAAGCATTGACTTTTTCGTGGAATATCGCATTTCAGACCCGGAAAAGTATATCTTCGCTTCAACTCAGCCGGAAGAAATTTTAAAAATGCTTACCCAAAGCCAAATAAGAAACGTCATAGGTTCTTATGAAATCGACCCGATTTTAACCGAAAGCAAAGAGATGATACAAGCGGAAATAAAAGCTTTGGTGGTAAGCGAGCTTGAAAACTATGATATAGGGCTCGCGCTTGTGGATATTAAAATCCAAGACGTGGAACCCCCGACAAATGCCGTCAGCGACGCGTTTGCCGCGGTGAAGAACGCCGATTCCGGCGCGAAAACCGCTGTCAACAACGCCAACGCTTATAAAAACACCAAAGAGGCCGAGGCGGCGGCGCAGGAAAACTCGATTCTTGAAAACGCCGAATATTTAAAACAGGCGCGGATAAACGAGGCGCGTGAGGAAGTGGCGATGTTCAACGCCATGTATGAGGAATACTCGCGCTTCCCCGGGATAACCAAAACCCGAATGTATTACGAATGTATTCAAGCGGTACTCCCCGATATCGCCGTCTATATTGACACAACCGGCAACGGCGACATACTTAAGTTCCTGCCGCTGGGGAGAACGGATTCAGGCAATCAAAGCGGAAATTAGCAAAGCTCGGTTATTATTTATGAAAGGAAATAAAGATATATGAAAAAGTTTCTTATTTATTCGGCTGTAGTGGTTGCCGTGATTCTTGTAATCGCTCTGTTCGATATGTTTTATGTGGTCAGGGAAGACCAGCACGCCCTTGTCGTGAGGTTTTCCAAGGTTGTAAAAATAGAGTCCGAAGCCGGCGTTTACCTTAAAATGCCCTTTGTGGACAAAGTCGCGACTTATTTAAAATCAGCTCAGCTTTATGACATAAACCCCTCGCTCGTTTACTTGAAAGATAAAACGGCGATGATAGCCGACAGCTATGTGACATGGCGCATTATCGACCCGCTCTTGTTCCACACCAAGGTTTCGGGGAGCACATATGAGGCGCAGATAAGGCTTGACACCATCACTTACAACAATATCAAGGCAAAGCTCGGCAACCTTAATCAAAACGATGTTATCAACACGGACGACCCCTCCGAGCGCAACGTGATATATGAAGAAATTTTCGCCCTTGTAAAAGAAGCCGCAAAACCCTATGGCATTGAGGTTCTTGACGTCAAGATTAAGCGGTTTGACCTCCCCGAGTCAAACGAAAACGAGGTTTTTAACCGTATGATATCCGAAAGAAACCAAATAGCGCAGGAATACAGGGCAAAGGGAGAGGCCGCCGCGGCGGTTATAAGAAACGCCGCCGACAGAAATTACAACACCCAAATTTCAAACGCCAAACTGACCGCCGAAGAGATAAAGGCCGAGGGCGAGGCGGAATATATGAGAATCCTCACCGCCGCGTATGACACTTCCGAAAAAGAAGAGTTTTACGCCTTTATCAAGGCGCTGGACGCCCTTAAAATCTCCCTCACCGGTGAGAAGACCGTCATTTTAGGCCCTGACAGCATACTTGCGCAAATTCTTTCTCAGCCTTAAGCAAGTATAATACATAATACATAATAATTATTTAATTAAAAAACTAAACTCTATGAAAGTTTTAAAGCCATAAAAGGTTTTCGCTATGGATAACACCAAGTACAGAAAAGTGTTTTCGGCTCTCCCCGAACTGACAACCGAAAGGCTTATACTTAAAAAAATAGTCCCCGAAAACGCCGGGGATATGTACTCCTACGCCTCGCTGGGCGAAGTCACAAAATATCTGCTGTGGTCGCCGCACCTAAACCTTGCCGAGACAAAGGGGTATATTGAATACCTCCAGCGCGAATACAAGCGCGGCAACTACGCGGATTGGGGGATCACATACAAAGAAAACGGGGCTTTTATCGGCACTATAGGTTTCGCCAACCTTGACACCAACAATAATTGGGGGGAGATAGGCTATGTGCTGAACCCGGACTATCACGGCAAGGGAATAATGACCGAGGCGGTAAAAGTCATACTAAAAGTGGGTTTCGCCTATCTTGGGCTCCACCGGATTCAGGCGCGGATTATGGAGGGCAACGACGCGTCGGTAAGGCTGGTGGAGCGGCTGGGGTTCCGAAAAGAGGGGGTCTTCCGCGACCATATCTATGTCAAGGGTTCATACCGGACAATAATTGTTTATTCGATGCTTTACGACGACTTTTTCGCCGCAAACTAATTTTTCGCCATTTTTTGTCTTCCGCATATAATGGTATTAAACCATTAACCTTGTAAGCCGCTAATGCAAAGCATAGCGGCTTTTTGGGAAGTACGGAGTGATAAAGTTTGGATAAATATAATAATACCCTTACCCAAGGCAACCTTGAGGACGCTTTCCGCGGCGAAGCGGAGGGTGTAACCAAATATCTGTTATACTCGCGGGAGGCGCTCTCTCAGGGAAGAGAGGACATTTCGTCGGCGTTTGCCGAAGTCGCCGGCGACGAGCTCGGCCACGCCGGGGTGTGGCTGGGCGAGCTTGGCGGGATGGGCGACACTAAGCAAAATCTTGAGAGCGCGGCAAAAGCGGAATCACAGTCTCAGGCGCTGTACAGAAAAGCCGCTTCCGACGCGGAGGACGAGGGCTTTGACGAGCTTTCGGGCAAATTCCTTATGGCGGCGGATGTTGAAAAAGAACACGAGGAAGCTTTTAACCGATTGATACGGGATTTTGACGCCGCGCCCGAAGAAAACGATTCCGGGGATATGGCGGTGTTTAAATGCCAGAACTGCGGCTATGCGCGGAGATTCAGGCGGAGAGACATGCGAAGTGAGCTTTGCCCGCTTTGCGGTTTCCCGCTTATTTACCTGAGAAGACTGCTTAGGTTTTAGAGCTTGGCGAAGCGCGGCGAAACCAAAGACATAACGGCAAACTAAGAATAAAAATAAACGGGTTATTTTTACCCGTTTATTTTTCTGTAACTATAAGCGATATATGCTATGTGAGTAATTTTCCGGTTGTTTTAAGTCCCAAAGGTTAAAACGGCGGAGATCAATCCGAAAAAACTCGTGACAACCCAGCGAAGCGAAGTTTTCCCGGCGCGTGGAAAGTTAGACCGCCCTTGTGACCCTGCCGCTCTTAAGGCAGCGGGCGCAGACGGAAACAGTCTTGTTTGAACCGTCGACAGTGGCGCGGACCTTGCGGATATTGGGTTTCCAAGTTCTGTTGGTCTTTCTGTTGGAGTGGGAAACATTGTGACCAAAAGAGACGCCCTTGCCGCAGTACATGCACTTTGCCATATCTAACACCTCCAGGATTTTGAAAATAATTAAAGTAAAACCGTAAAGAAAAAGTAAAAATTTTTCTTAGCGTCCCAGTATATAATAAAGTACGCGGTTTGTCAAGTTTTTTTTAATTTTTATATACCGCGGGTCAAAATAAAGCAAAAACGCCGTTTTTGTCAGGCGAGCAGGTCAAAAACCTTATAGATATCCCCCGCGCCCATAAGCACCACAAAGTCGCCGGGGCGGGCGTTTGACTTTATAAATTCCGCGGCGGAGTTAAAATCCCCGCAGTAGACACCCCCCGCTTTTTCGGCGAGCGTCTTCCCGTCAACCCCGCATGAGTAACCCTCTCGGGCGGAGAAAACCTCGGTGACGGCAAGGAGGTCGGAGAGGGAAAAGGAAGTCACAAAATCCCCGAACAACGCCTTAAGCCTTGTAAAGGTATGGGGCTGAAAAACGGTTATTACCCGCCCCGGGGCGATTTTTTTCGCCGTTGTGAGGCAGGCGGTGACTTCGTCCGGGTGGTGCGCGTAGTCGCTTATGACCACGGCGCCGTTTATGTTCCCGATTGTTTCAAAACGCCGCGAAACTCCGGTAAAGCTCATTAAGCCCGACGAAATATCGCTTGGCTCAAGTCCGTTCACAAAGCAGGCGGCAAAAGCGGCGACGGCGTTCTGCACATTGTGGTGACCGGGCACGGAAAGGGTGATCTTCAAGTCTCCGCCCGGGTAAAACAAGTCAAAGGTTTCATACCCGCCGGCGCAGGTTATATCGGCGGCGTAAAAATCCGCTTTGTTTTGTGTTGAAAAGTAAAACACCTCGCCGCCAAAGCTTTTAGCCGATTCCACCGCCCCTGGCGAATCAAGGTTTATGATCGCTTTTTTGGAATGCGATATGTATTTTGAAAAAGACTCTATTAGCTGTTCCAGCGAAGCGAAATAGTCAGGGTGGTCGCGGAAGACGTTTAGCACCACGGCGGTGGTGGGGTAAAACTTTAAAAACGAGTCCTTGTACTCGTCGGCCTCAAAAATAAACGTGTCCCCGTCACCAATTTTGTGACAGCCGGACGCGAAGGGAAGATGCGCGCCCACAGCGAAAGTGGGGTTTTTGCCGGGTATGAAGTCGTATATTTTTGCTATCATCCCGCTGGTGGTGGATTTTCCGTGAGTGCCGGCTACCCCGATCGACACGGGGTAACCTTTGGCTATCTCGCCCAGCAGCTCCGCCCGGCTTATAATCTCAACAGAGCGGGAAGCCGCTTCGGCAATTATCGGGTGGGTCAGGTTCACCGCGGCGGTATAAACCAAAAGGTCGACGCCGTCAAGGTTGGGGTCTGAGGTGGAATAAGACACTTCAACCTCGTTTTCCTCAAGGTTTTTGGTCTCTTTGGAAAAGTTTTTGTCATACCCCAAAACTTCTTTTCCCCATGATTTAAGAATAAGCGCAAGCGAAGACATGCTGATTCCGCCTATCCCCACAAAATAAACCTTTTTATAATTGAATAGCTTTTTCATGTAATTTTCTTTCACCATAAATTTTATGACCGGAAAAACCGGCCTTTAGTGTTATTATAGCATGTTTTTTGTAAAAAGCAATCGGCTGTTGAATAGTTTTAACATTGGTTTTCCATAATAAGGATATACGAAAAAAACCGCCGCTCCGTTAACAATCATATCTTTCCGCAAGCTTGCCGGCGGCGGACGGCAAAATAAGGCAAAGTTAATTTTTATGCAAAAAGGAGAAACAAAATGGAAATCACCGACATCAAATTGAGGAAGTATTTTCCCGAGGGCGCTCTCGAGGCGATATACTCGATAACGTTCGATAACGAGCTTGCGCTCCACGACGTAAAGCTTGTGAAAAGGGAAACCGATTATATGGTTGTGATGCCTAACAGAAAGCTTTCAACGGGGTTATACAAGGACATCGCGCATCCTATAAATTCCGCGTTCAGAGATAAAATCGCCGCGCAAATAGTAAATTTTCACAAAAATATGGTCGCCGGCAACGAAATTATATCAAATTAATACTTGATTTTATTCCCTTTGAGCTATATAATGTTAAATTAATACTACTTATATAGAAAGGGGAGAATATTCATGGCTGAAAGAAATAATGATAAATTATACAAGCTCGTCGTCACGGCATTTTTCGCGGCGATTGTGGTTGTATTGCAGGTGACGCTGGGGCTAATCACCGTGGGGGAAATTAACCTGAACTTTGTTCTTATTCCCATACTTCTTGCCGCCGCGCTGTATGGGAAGATGGCCGGCACGATTGCCGGCGGGGCGTTTGGGATTACAGTTTTTATTCAATGTATTACGGGCACTCAGGTGTTTGGCGCCATGCTGCTGTCGATAAACTGGTTTTACACCTTTGTCGCCTGCGTGGGGAGAGGGCTTCTCGTTGGCTTTTTAGCGGCCGTCATTTATCAGGCGTCGGCAAAAGCCGTCAAAAGCAGATATCTCAGAGCTCTTATCGCCTCGGTGGCGGCTCCGATAATAAACACGGGTATTTTCCTCTTGTGTTACGCCCTTATGTTTAACGAGAACATGCGCGGCTTTATGTTGAGCGAGGGCGCGGGAGCTATGTATATTTTATTTATCTTCCTCACCGGCATCAATTTTGTGTTTGAGTTCGCCTCGACGGTTATTATCGCGCCCCCGGTGGCGGTGGTGCTTGAAAAAGCTAAAAATCAACTCGCGAAAAACGGTTAACGTAGCCGTTTTCAGCGAAACCAAAGCCTAAAGGACAATTACATTCAAAACGCAGCGCATATCCTAAACAAACCTTTGTTTTAGAATATGCGCTGTTTATTTTTGAAAAAATTTTTTTCTATCTCGCCCTGCGGAGTTTTTTTAACCTTTTAATCTTCTTGGCGGAATTTTTCGGGGATTTTGAAAAGGCGAAAAAAGGCGCGACCCCTCCCGCGGCGCAGCAAACGGGTACGGTGAAAGGGAGCGAATACTCGCTTTTTGAAGTCCCCAAGCTTATAAAAGTCAAAATCGCCAAGACAAAAGCCGCGCTTATCAGCGACGAGTAAGGGTTCCCCGTTGATTTTCCGTAGTAGTAACTCCCCGCGAGCGTAGAGACAAAGGCGGCGCCCGCCGCCGACAGCCCCACAAGGTCGTTGCCCATGTCGCTCTTATAAAGCAGAAACGCGAGCGTTACCGTCAGCGCCGCGAGCGACGAAATTGTTATTAAAACAGAATACAAAAACTTTTTAATGTTAGCGGAGTTTTTCATGTTCGCCTCCCTTTATTTTTACATCACTACAATTATATTATAAAAAGCATGTCGTTATGCAAAATTAGGGCAAACGGCAGGGGGATTATTCGCCGAAAATCTCCCGCCTTAAAAAATCGGCGGCCTCGTCGGCTTTCGCAAAATCATTGGCGAAAGTATATATATTTTCAAGACCCTTGTGGCAGGACCGCGCGTCGGAGAAGAATTCCCGCGCCTGACCCAGCAGTTCTTCGTAAATTTTGTTAAGAAACTTAAGTTTAGAGCGGTTTTGTTTAAGGAATTCCGGGTAGACAAAGCGGAGCGGGTTTATCTTCTTTTCGCTTGCGGATTCCATATACCGCTCGGAGAGTACAAGTATGTTGTCGCGGATAAAAAACAGCCCGGAAATTTTATTTATATTCACGGGAGAGGGAACAATGGCGGTGTTTATTCCGCGTTCAAGCGCCTGAAAACAAAGCTGAGACAAAAGAAGTTCCGAAAGCCCGCAAAAATCTTTTACTCCGTAAGTGACGGGCTTTGAGCCGATAGGCAGAAAGACAAACCCCTGCCCGCAAAAGCAAAAAGCGGGGAGGAGGGAAAATCGGAAGTCCGGCTGAGATTTCAGACGGTTTTTAATAAACCTTTCGCAAAAAACCCTAAGCTTGCCGTCGTCAACGCCGTCAGAGAGTATAAGATCCTCCGTTTCCGCCACTTTTGCCCCGGCGGTTAAAAACGAGTAGGCGCAGTCATATGACAGGCTTTTCTTTGAGTTCAGCCGTTCAAGGGTTTCTTTATTTGTTAAAAGCACTTCGGCGTCAAGGTTTTCCGAAAGATTAATTAGCGCTTCCCGCACGCCCGGCAGCGAGGGTTCAAGGACATGCGGTTTTGTGCCGTCGGCGACGGCGATTCCGCGGTCTCCAAACACAACCGCGTCAAAAGACTGCGGGTCAGACGAGCATTTGACGGCGGTGACGCGTTCGTTTTTAACCACCGCTTTGGCGAAAAGGCGCTTTAACAGCGTGGACTTCCCGCAGCCGGGCGAGCCTTTTAAAATATAAACGCAATCGCAGTTTTTGACATACCCCTCAATCAGCGGTTTATAGCCGTCGGAAGAATTAATACCGGCGAAAATTTCGCTGACCATATTTTCTTTTTTATTTTTATTTGAGATGGTTTCTCTGTCGCTTTGAACTTCCCGAGCGTTATACATGGTTTGGTCGTTATTCATTTCACGCATGCTTTATATGTTTTCCCCCCAATAAATTCTTATCATTTTCATTTTATGCCAAAACGTATAAAGTGGCTTTTTTGGTTCGTTTGACATATGTAAAGGGTGTGTTTAACGAATATATTTATATAAAACGCCAAAAAAAGGCTTTTATTTTTCTTTATTATGTGCTATAATACCATTGTAATATTACTTTGCGGCGAAAAACCCGCCTACGGCAAAAAATAAGCGCAAATATGGGCGTATAAGCTTTGTTAAAAATTTATTTGCAAGGAGGAAAACAAAGTGAGCAAAAATCTTATTATCACCATCGGACGCGAGTTTTGTTCCGGCGGGGCCGACATTGGCAAAGCTGTCGCCTTGTACTTTGGTATCCCCTATTACGACAAGCGAATAATTGACGAAACCGCCGCCGCGCTCGGCTGCGCGACCGATATTATCGCGCACTATGATGAAAAGCCCGCCAAGATGTGGGGCATTTACGGATATCAGTACGGCGCGTCTTGGTACGCCGGCGACCCCTCGTTAATTCTTCCGCCGGGGCTTAAAATTGCGGCGGCTCAGTTTGCCGCCCTCACCAAGCTCGCGCGGGGGAGCGACTGCGTTATCGTGGGGCGGTGCGGTGACCATGTCCTCAAAGACCTTGAAAACGTCGTCAGGGTGTTTGTAAGGGCGGAACTTGGCTTTAGGGTGTCCCGCGCCGAGGAGCTTTTTTCGCTGAACGAGTCAGAAGCGAAAAAACTCATAAGAAAAACCGACAAGGTAAGAGCCAATTATTACGCCATACATACCCAAAAAAAGTGGGGCGACGCTAAAAATTACGATATTGTCATCAACACCTCAAAGGTGGGGGTGGGCGGCGCGGCGGCCGCCGTTATAAAATATTCAGAAAGTTTCCGTCAATAAAAAACAGTATATTAAAGCCGCTTTAAAGCGGCTTTTCTTGTCAAGGCGGCTTTTAGCGGATTTTTGCCCGGGCATCAAACGGCTTTGTTAGTATAAAAAATTTTTAGCCATTATAAATAATCACGTTAAAGTATATATTTTTATTGACTTTTTATAGGATAATTTGTATAATGTGTAAAAACAAACCATAATTCTTTTTTATATTATTTTTATTTAAATAAAAAGGCACAACATTTGGCTTACGAATCGCGGCGTTTTAGGTTAAATTTTATAAATTACATTGACTTTGACCAAAAAAAACTATATAATAAATAGAAAATTAACAAGGGGGTATTTTGGTTATATGAAAAAGCTCATCGCTTTAATGCTGGTCGCGTTTATGGTGATTTTAACACTTGCGGCCTGCGGCGGAGGTAATGAGGGTGAAAGCAAGGCGAGCGAAGAATCTTCAAACGGCGGCCCCGTCACTTCCAATGGGTCCGAGGAGACTTCCGAACCTTCCGAGCAGCTTCTTTTACCGGACAAAAATTGGAACACCGAACTAATAATGCTTGTGCCGAATCCCAATTATTATTGCGAACACGAATTTTGGTGGGATGAAGCCGAAGAGGACGTCGTTGTCACGGCAGTTATCGAGCGCACCCGCCTTATGCAGGACAAGTACGGCATAAATCTTAACATGATATATTCCACCGGCATAGGCAGCTCAAAGGCTGAAGTTGAAAAATCCATAAGCGGCGGGCTTGAGCTGGATATTGTCGCCGACGGCGCGATGTATATGGCCGAATCCACCTTAAACGGCTGGTATTTAGACCTTTACGAGATCAACGGCGAGGTTAACGGCGGAAACGGATACCTCAATTTTGACGCCTCTTGGTGGGATCAAACCGCTATCCGCGACCTTTCAATGGGAAACAAGCTGTTCTTCCTCACCGGTGACATTTGCGTTACCGATGACGAGTCCACATGGGCTATGTTCTTTAACAAGGGAATGATTACCGAATTTGGGCTTGAAAACCCCTATGCGCTTGTTGAGGACGGCGAATGGACGCTTGATAAGCTCCATGAAATGGCAAAGGAAGTTGTACTTAAGCATGGAGACAAAATGTCTTTTGAGCCGGCCGATGAAGACAGATGGGGAATGGTTTCTCAAACATATGACGGGCTTATGTTTATGCTTGGCTGCGGACAGTCAATGGTTCATAAGGATAATGACGACCTTCCGGTTATAAGAATTATGGAAAACGCGAACGTAAACGCTTGGAACAAAGTTTTTAACATTATGACCGACGGAGACCATGTCGGTGTTGCCGACTTTTTCGGCCATTATACTTCTGGTGTTTATGGAAAGGCTACACAAATCTTTGCTAACGGCAACGCTTTGTTTATGCCTCAGGCTATAAGCTCCGCCACCGGCTCGACGCTTCTTGAGGCGGAAGTCGATTACGGTATAATACCAATGCCAAAGTTCGATGTCAATCAGGACGACTATACCGCCTCGGGTACTGTTTACTGGCTTAAAGTGGTCGGCGTGCCCATTACAAACGACCAGAACCTTGACGCCACTTTGTTCTTCCTTGAGGCGATGGCGTATCACGGGCAAAAGATTATCACCCCCGCGTACTATGAAATGGTTCTTAAGGGTCAAAAGCTTAAAGATGAGGAATCCGAAAGAATGCTTGACCTTATTTTCAGAAACAGAACTTATGATATGTCAACGGTCTACAACTTCGGCGTGGGCAACGACGTTATGATTCAGTTCTATACTTCGCTTTTGGGTCAAAGACCGGAAAACAAAATTTCCACTGTTTATGAACAAAAGCAAAGCATATATGAGACAGCTATTGAAAACGCGATAGACGCGTTCTTAAATAATTAATTGAAAAATTTATTTTTCAATTAATTGTAACTAATTAAAAAGCGTGGTTGCGCGCGCCAAGCCGGTTTGCTCCCGGTGTACCAACGGTAACGGCCGCCGCGCGTAACCGCGCTTTATTGTTTATATTTTTTTTTAAGGAATGGTTATATTAATGAAAAAACTCTTAGCACTATTGCTTCTAACCGGGCTTATACTCCCGCTGATGACTGCTTGCGGAAAACCTTCCCCCGCGGGGCAGAACTCAGAAGACAGCGAGCCGGGGGATGAAACCTCGCAAGAAGTTTCCTATAACGAGGAAGAACTTGCCGCGCAATTGCTCGCGGCAAAAATAGACGGTATTTATACAGGCGAGCTCCCCGAAAAATATGAATATGTAAATATTATTAATGGGAATTCCTATACTATAAACCTTGAAAGCTATAAAAATTACCCCGACGACGGCAAAAAGCTGACCGACAACGACGACGCTCTCCCCGCAGACGGCGACAAATGGGTGGGTTTTCTCGGCAAAAATGATATTGAAATAATTGTCGATTTGGGCGGGCTCAAGACAAATCTCGGCGGTTTTTCAATAAATAATCTGTATGACTCGTCTTCGGGCAAAGGCGTCACAAAGACAGCCGAATTTTGGGTATCCGCCGACGGGGTTGAATATATAAAGGCGGCGACTTCGTTTAAATATCCAAGCGTTATCGGAACCAGCCAAGTTTACAAACATGCCGCCTATACGCAGTTCACTTTTGACGCCGCTTTTGTCAAGGTGGTGCTCACGGGATTTGTCTCCCAGTGGACGCTTGTGGACGGGATAAAGGTTTTTACCGTTGGTCAGGACAGTTCCTCCGACAACCAAGAATATTATATCAACGAACCGCTGCCGGAAAATATAACGGCGGAGTATTGGGATGAAACCGATGAAGATTATAACACCCGTAAAAACTTAATTTTCGGGTTAGGCCAGCGGGTTTATTCGGGCATTTCCTTAAAATCGGCTCATAAGACCGATTACTATAACACTCCCGCCGCCTCAAAAGTGCTGACAAACGGCAAGTTCGGGGATACCAATTACCTTAACCCCGCTTATTTTCATATAACTCAGGGCGCGACGCGCTCGATTATATATGACTTGGGGAAAATTTCAGAAGTCACCAAAGCCGCCGTCGGCATATTTATTTTGACTGATTACGGTATTGTGTTTCCCGACGGGCTTTCGGTGTTAATATCCGAAAACGCCGTTGACTGGCAGACGGTGCTGACTAAAGACTCAACCGATTTCCCCTATCTCTCTTATTCAAGGACTACCCTAAGTTATGATTTTGATTCCCCCTACAAAGCAAGGTTTGTAAAGTTCCGGTTTACTGTATCTGCGCTTATTTGGCTTGACGAGCTGGAGGTCTGGGGCACAAAGGCGATTTCAAGTTCCGCGAAAACTATCGTCCCCGACGAAAAAGAAGAAGAATTGGGCTACCCGTCGCCGGATTTGCTTGACGGCAGCGAGAATATTCTTCTCGCCTATAACTATAAAACCGAAAACGTTTCCGCGGGAAGAACGACAAAAACCGAATATCTGCCCTATGTGGGGTATTATAACACCGACGGCGAACTGCAAGACTTCTTTTTTGATTCGTACCTTTATCTCCCCTGCTCTACAGTCTTGCCCTCGGGCGGAAAACTGTTTACCGGGCAGGAGAAATATTCAATAAAAAGCGACTGGCTGGACTATGAAAACGACCTGTTTTTTGAAAATGTCAACGTAAACGCGCTTGAGGCGGCGGTGGAGGAGGTAAAAACAAAACTGAACCAACCGGATTATCAGGTCAATGTGTTTTTAAGCGTCTTCAACCCCGATATCAGATGCAGAAACTTCGGCGATGTGGACGGCGACGGAATAACCGAAAACATGTCGATCCTTGCCGACCGCAAAAAAGTGGTCAAATGGTGGATAGACAGACAGATAGAGAGATATACCGAGCGCGGTTTTGAAAACCAAAAGCTTGTGGGATTTTACTGGTATGACGAGTCGCTCTCGCTCTCCGAACCGCTCTACAAGCAAACTATTCTCTTTGCCACCGATTATATACACTCGCTGGGTTATAAAGCCGTGTGGATACCGTATTTGAACTCACCGGGGTTCACGCAGTGGAAAGCCATGGGCTTTGACGTTGCCAACATGCAGCCAAACTATATGTTTAACGAGGACTATACCGAAGAAGTGGTTTACTCCAACGCCCGCACAACCAAAACGCTTGGAATGGGCGTGGAGATTGAAATTTCCGGCAAGGCTATCAGCTCTGTAGAATATCACGACAGATATCTCGTTTACCTCAAAGCGGGGGTTGAGATGGGGTATATGAACGCGATTAAGATGTATTATCAGGACGCCGGCCCCGGGGTGTATTACGCCGCTTATAACTCAAGCGACCCGTATGTGAGGTCTTTGTACGACGTGACCTATCTCTACGCAAAGCGGCTGCTTACAAATTCCGGCTTTAAAGTCGCCAAAACCGAGTTTACCGTTAAAAAGAATGAAACTCTAAAAGATAAGCTTATCGGCACAAATGGCGAGGAGCTTGGCGCCGCCGTTAAAATCGCCGCCAAATACGGCGCGGTCGCCGCCGACAAAGACGGCAGTTTTATCTACATCCCCATGGCGGACTTTGTGGGCGAGGATAGCTTTATCCTAAGCGTTTCGTATGGTTTTTACACCGAAATTGTAGAGTTCACGGTTAAGATAACAAAATAATTTACTAAAACGACAAACCCCGCTGTAAGCGGGGTTTGTAAAAGGAGAGTCAACAAATGAGCGAAACTGAAAAGACAAATTCTTTAACAGTCCCGGAGGGTAACGGCTTGGTAACAGAAACGTTAAAAAGGCTCGGGAGCAGCGCTTTGTTTTTGGCGGGGACTGTTTTGTACGGCGTCGATTTTTTGCTAAGCTTAATTTTATTGTTAGCCGACAGCGAGTTCGACCCGACGATGCTGATTTTTCAAGCCCCTTCGGTTATTATTTTTATAGGGCTGCTGCACTTTTTTATTTCGGCGAGGAAGAAAAGTCTTGGCGGCCAATCATCGCTAAGCCCAAGGGGGCTTAAAGCGATAAAAACCACGCTGATTGTACTCGCTTGTATTTTGGGATTGGTTTTTATCTATTTTATTATTGAATTTTTTAACGCCGTGGGAACCGGCAGCCTGACCGCTTACTTTGACGAAATCGGAGCGGGTTCGTTGCTTGAAGAATATAACTTTACGGAAGATTTTATTATAAAAGTTTTTGGGGCGGCGATGTTCATTCTCGGGGCGATTGTCGCGGTTTATTTTGTGTTCGCGCTAATCTCCCTCAGCCGCCTTATAAAAGCGGTATCGGGCCGCTCGGCAAAGAAGATCCCCGTTTTAATGGCCGTTATATTGCTTATAATCGCGGCTTTTTTGCTGATAATGGTGTTTACGGCGGATGAGTTTTCCGTAACTGCGCTCTTGACTTCGATCCCCGCGGTGCTTTCAAACGCGTTGTTTATGATTATGATATTTAAATATAACAGCGAAATGAGCCTGCTTTGGTTCGCCGGCGCGGGAAAAGCCCAATAAACCGCAAAAAAAAAACAAACGCTTTAAGTTTTTGCTTAAGGCGTTTGTTTAATGGTTTATTTTCCTTTAAGGTCTTCAATGCAGGTCTTGCATATTGGCTTTTCGTGAAAATAAGACAAGTCGTCCGGATTGCCGCAGAACGCGCAGACAGGGACATATTTTTTGATAATGATTGAATCGTTTTCCGTGTAGAATTCAAGCTTATCATTTTCGTTGATGTCAAGCGCCTTGCGGATTTCCATCGGTACGACAAGGCGACCCAACATGTCGAGCTTTCTAACATAGCCCGTAGATTTCATAGTGAACCTCCGTTTGTGGTATTAAATGACAATATTCTAATGTCCTTAGCGGTTTTTGTCAATAGAAAAACTAAAATTGTTATAATTCGCAAACAAGGTTTTCAATCTGTTCACAAATGAAATCAGGGCGTAACAAATCGTCAACATCTAAGAGGTCATGTCTTGTAGTCTCCCCCGAAAGCACCAAAACTGAAGTTATGCCGTTTTGTTTGCCCAGCGCGATATCCGTGTAAAGCCTGTCTCCCACGATAACGGAAGAAGCGGGGGAAAAATCAACCCCGGCTTGTTTTATAAGGTAGTCCGCGGTCTCGCGGAACGGCTTGCCAAAATAACGCGGGCTGACCCCGGTAGCGGCGGTTATAAGGGCGCAAATCGCGCCGCTGTCAGGGATAAATCCCCCCACGACGGGGCAGGTGAGGTCGGGGTGAGTAGAGTAAAACAGCGAACCGTTTTTAATAAGATGACATGCCTTGACAAGCTTTTCGTAAGTCAGGGTAGTGTCAAACGAACTCACCACAATATCCGCGCCGCCGCCGTCAGTCAGTTTTACCCCGGATTTTTCAAAAGTGCTTTGGAGAGCGGGCGTGCCGACAAGATAAACTTCTTTGCCGGGGTGGTTTTTCTTTAGAAAATCTACCGTCACGTCGGCGGACGAAAACAAGTCGTTTTCTCCTACCTCAAAGCCTAATCTGTTAAGCTTTTCATAGTACATGCCTATGCTCTTTGACGCGTTGTTGGTAAAAAAGATAATTCTTTTGCCAAGCCTTTTAGCCCTCGCGACAAACTCTCTCGCCCCCGGCAGGGGAGTTTCGTCAAGATAAATTGTGCCGTCCATATCGAGTATGTAAAGCTTTTTGTCTTTTAGTTTTCCGTTTATGGGGTGTTCCATTTTTTTGGGGGCGTTCGCCCGTCCGCCTTTCCGTTTTGATATTTTGCCGATTATTGATTTCCTTATAAATATATACTAATTCGGGGAAAAAAGCAACATAAACAAAAATACAAAAAAACATTGAAACGCACCCATTATAATGGTATACTGTTTTTAGCGTTTAATGACCGAGCGCTCCGCTGAAGATTTTTACAGGCGGACGACACCAAACATCTTAAAAATTAACAAGGAAGGTTGGTATATAAAATGGCGGTACACGGCGGCAGGTTTTACATAAGTGTTGACCTTGAGGGCATAACAGGCGTTATAGGGGAATCCGGCAAAGGGCTTGACTTTTCCACCCCCGGCTACGCTTATGCGAGAGTACAGGCAACCCGCGAGGCAAACGCCGCGGTAAAGGCGCTGTTTGACAGCGGCGCGAGCGAAGTTTGGGTTTGGGACAGCCACGGCAGGGGGTATAACCTTAACTATGACGAGCTTGACCGGCGGGTTAAAATCGTTATGGGGGCGGGGAGCAAAAAGCGCTTTCCCCTCATAGAAACCGGTTTTGACGGCGTTTTGTTTATAGGCTACCACGCCTATGACGAAAAAGCCGCCGTCCTCTCTCATGTCTATTCGTCGTCGACATACCAATACCAGAAAATAAACGGAGCCTTTGTGGGCGAGGCTCAGATAGACGGAAGCATAGCGGGTTTACATAATACTCCCGTCATTTTCCTTTCGTCCGACGACATTTGTGTGGCTCAAGCAAAAGAAAGCTTTGCCGGTATTGAGACGGTGACTACAAAAATTTCGCTGGCGTGGAACAGCTGTGTTTCAAATCACCCCGCTTCGGTTTGCGGGGAGATATACAACAGTGTTTTAAGGGCCGCTGAAAAAGCCCATAAGTTAAAGCCATATGTTATTCAAACGCCGTTTGAGTATGAAGTGCGGTTTAAGCGAATCGAATACGCCGAATCCTCGCCGCTCCGCTCATTTGACAATAAGCCGTTTGAAAGGGTTGACGCCTATACGCTCAAAGGCACCCTTGCCAGCCCGGAAGATATCTTTTAGCATCCCGAACAAAGTGAAAGAAAACTAAATGAAAAAAACAAAAGAACTAAAAGCGCGAATAAAACGAATTAAAAACGACAAGAGAAGAATGCTCAGAGTCGTCGAGTATTTTGACTTTTCGGGGATTATAGAGGGCTCGCCCGTTCAGGTTCAGGAGGGGTATATCGTCAGCGATATCGCGACAAATGAAATTTTCGCCTCGTTTACCTTTCAGAACCTCTCAAAAAACAGCGTCGTTTCGCTTTCGGTAAGGCTGCTGCTCTACCAAAACTCAAACCTTCCCTACATAAAAATCCCCTTTGTTTATTCGGAAGACGAGTTTACCCTCGGCGTAAGGGAAAGGCCGGGGAAAGTTAAAAAGCCTTTTTACGCAAGGCTTTTTAAAAGGGACGGCATTGCCGGGGATATTGAAACCTATGAGTCTTTCGGAAGAGCGTCTTATATTAAAATCCCCGAGGCGTACTTCAGAAAAGCCGCGCTTGAAATAGTAAATGTTGTCTACGCCGGCGGAAAAGAACAAAAAATCGGCGTTATCGTCGCCAATAAGTGCAAGAGAATTTCCGAACTCGACGACGAGAAGAAATACGCCTTTTCCAAAGTCAACATATACTCGGGCGCGGAGGAATTCCACCCGTCGCGGGTTATTCCCGTGGTCACGCAGGAGGTTTGGCTCTGCTGCTGCGGCAATAAAAATATACTGGCCGACACAAAGTGCCGGGTCTGCGAAAGAGACCGCGATTGGCTGCTTCAAAACATTAACGAGACAAATCTTGAAGAAACCGTTAAGGTTTTAAAGCGGGAGAGCGACCCGCACCTCCGCGACAAAGCCGGTTTTAATAATTCCAGACGGGAAGAGACCGACAAAGAGATAGAAGAAAAGATAAAGTCATATGAAAAGGTAATTCAGCGCCTCGCGGAAGAAGAGCGAATAAAACAGCGCAAGAATAAAATGATAGTGCCAAAGATTTTACTTTATTTCGGTGTTCTTTATCTTATCGTTTATTTGCTCCAGCTCTTTTTCAGTTGACATAATTATATTCGGATCAAAACAATTTTTTACTATATATATTTTGCGGATAAGGAGACATTGCGATGAGACACATTAAAAACAAACAGTTTTCTTCCCCGATTATGTCAACCGCGCTTAGTATTTTCATTTGCCTTTTGCTTACGCTTGGGGGTTTTCTGCTTTCGTCCTGCGGGGGGAAGACCGGGAACGAGTCGTCACAAGGGGTGAAGTCTGAAACGCCGGTGTTCAGCGCCGCGGAAAGCGGGGAGCCCACTAGTTCGTCCCCGATAATCGAAGACGATTTCGGTGACAGGGATATTATCTTTTTGACTATCGGCGGGGCTAATCAGGTTTCGGAAGTCATATTTAACGAGACGCTCTCCGAAGGCGAGCAGAGCTGGATGACAGTTGCCGTCAACGAGGCGATAAGGGAGCGGAACAACCGCGCCGAGTCATATTTAAACTGCCACATAAAAGAATTGGCTATCACGTCTGACCGCGTGGGCAGGGAAATGCTCTCGTATGTCAGAAACGAGCTTGCCGGGGGGCAGCATACCTTTGACATATGCGCGCCCTCTATTTATGACTGCGGCACGCTCGCCGCCGAGGGCAGCTTTTTAAACCTTATTGAAATACCCTCGCTGAACACCCAAAACCCTTGGTGGGATCAGTCTTTCAACAGCTCCATGACCATTAACGGCTGTTTGTATTTTACCCTCGGCGATATCGGGCTTTTCAATAAAAACGCCACACCGGTGGTTTACTTCAACAAAAATCTCGCCGGCGATCATGGGCTTGAACCATCGGTTCTTTATGGGCTTGTCCGTGACAACAAATGGACGTTTGACAAAGCTTATGAATACGCAAAACTGCTCAGCGTAGACGTTGACGATAACGCCGTAATTGATTTTAACGACAAAGTGGGCTGGGCGGGGCAGGCCGACGACACATGGAACTTCTTTTTCGCCTCGGGGGAGCGGATAGTGACCCAAAGCGGGGAAAAAACCCTTGAGCTCACCATGTTTGGCGGACGTTCGGTAAACGTCGCCGAAAAGATGTATACAATGTTCCGCGACACAGACCATTATATTTCCGCCAACAATTATTTTAACGTTTCGGGCACGCCCACATACGAATGCACGGGGAAAGCGTTTTTGGAGGGGCGGGTAATGTTCTTCTCTGACAACATGGCTTTTATGCATTTCTTCGCCGGCATGGACGACGAATTCGGAGTTCTCCCCACGCCAAAGTTTGACGACGCTCAGGACGATTATTTCTCGCTTATCAACCCTTGGACGGGCAACGCGTTCGCCCTCCCCGCCGTTCTTTCGGAAGAAGACGCCTATTACGCGGGGGGACTGCTTGACGTAATGGGTTATTACTCGGTCGAAACGGTGGCGTACGAATACGTTCAGCGCACGCTGAAGTACCAGAAGACGCGAGACGATGACTCGGTGGATATGATTCAGCTTATCTTTGACACCCGCGGCTGTGACATAGGCATTATTTACAACATCGGGCTGTCGAGCGGGACGAGTCTCCCCACCATGCTTCAAAACCTTATGAACTCCCCGGGCTCCACTTTTACCGCCGCTTATGAGGCGATCGCCACGGCGGCGCAGCTGGATTTAGACGAGGTTATTGATCTTTACACCAAAAACGGTTAAGGTGTTTTGGGTTTTGGTTTTTGTTTTTGTTTCTTTACCCGCTTTTCTTTTTCGCCTTGAATTTCGCCTGAGTAAAGCGGCGTTTGGTAGATATCTTTAAAAGAATCGACTTCATGCGGGCTTTCGGGGACATGCGGGGTAAGCCCCGTACATTCGGTTGTGGACGCCACGCTTTTTGTTAAGCTGTCGTCGTCATCGCCGGGCTTTTTCGGCAGAAGCACTTTCTCATTTTGCATTTTTTTACCCTTCCTTTCTATATTAAATTTTTGTTTTTTTCAGGAGACAAACACATGGATGTTCAAACTACCCCAAACGTGGAAGTTAAAAAGGTCGTCACCAAACGGGAACAAAAGCAGTTTTTGTCCTTTGTGCTGAATTTATACAAGGACAACGCGTATTTTGTTCCCCCTATTTACGGGGATGAGAAAAAAATATTCAAAAAGAGTTATTTTTACTACGAGACGGCAAGGGCGGAATATTTTCTCGCTTTCCGCGGCAAAACTGTTGTCGGCAGGGTTTCCGTGTTGGTTCAGGACTTGGCAAACAAAAAATACGGTGAAAAACGGGCGCGGTTCACGCGTTTTGACTGTATTGACGACAAAGAAGTCGCCTGCGCGCTGCTGAAAGCCGCCGAAAATTGGGCGAGAGGTCAGGGAATGGACACCATTTGCGGACCCATGGGGTTTTCAGACCTTGAGAGGGAAGGGCTTTTGATAAGCGGTTTTGAGGAGCACCAGACTTTTGAGGAACAGTACAATTACCCGTATTATCAGGCTTTGATCGAGAGCTGCGGCTATATAAAAGACGTGGATTGGTTTGAGCTCAGGCTGACAAAGCCAAAAGACGAATATTACGAAAAGCTCCGTCAGCTAAGCGAGGCGACGCTGAAAAAGTTCAAGCTTCATATAGGGAGCGCCAAGACTAACCGGGGTTATATAAAAAAGTATCTCACCGGGGTTTTTGACCTTCTTGACAAAGGGTATTCCGGGCTTTACGGCACTTTTCCGCTTACCGAAAAAATGCGCATTAGCATCGCGAACAGCTTTAAGCTTATTATAAACAAAAAATATTGTATGGTTATTTGCGATGAAAACGAAAAGCTTGTGGGGTTTTCCCTTGGAATCCCCGGTATCGGCAGGGATCTTCAGAAAAGCGGGGGAAGACTTACCCCTCTTTGCGTACTGAAACTGCTGAGGACGAAATACTTCCCCAAAACCATTGACTTGGGGCTTATCGCGCTGGTGCCGGAAATGCTTAACTCAGGGGTGAATTCCGTTATGATTTACGAGCTGGCGCGGATAATGAAGACCACAAATATTGAGTATTTTGAATCAAATCTCACCCTTGAGTCAAATGAAAAAGTCAGATCCCAGTTTAAATATTTTGATTATGTCATACATAAAGTAAGACGCTCGTTTGTCAAACCGTTGCTATAAGAAAACAAAAAAGCCCCGATAAAGGGGCTTTTTTGGGGGGACGCTCAATAATTTTCGTAAGCGTCTATAACTTCATCAATAGCCAGATTAATACTGTCTTTCATGGATTCAAGCGTAGAAGAGATATCGGTGGATTTCTTTGATATCAAAGTCGTGAAAATGTTGTTAAGTCCCGAAAAGCCATAGACAATGGCGGGGTCGTATAAGATATTGTTGAATATAAGGTCAAGCATGCGCTCGGAAGCCTCGTCTTTAATATCCTTACCCTTAAGCACCACGTTGTAATAAGCGTTGGAAATATTGTTTTTGCCGCCGATCGCCATGAGTTCGCACATATAAGCGGAAAATTCAGGATCCTTTACGCAGAGCGGCAGGCATGTGCCGTATGCCGAATAAGCCGAGCATTTTGTAAAATAGCCGTCCTGTTCCTCGTCATATTTCGCGGCGGGGATAATGCCGAACTGCGCGTCATACGGCCTTAGCTTTTTAATGGCAGAGAAGTGGAACAGCATAAACAGCGAGCGGTCTTCCCCGAAAACTTTAACAATCATTCCGTAAATATCGCTTCTGTCGGTCCAGTCGGCAACCGTGGCAAGCCAAGTCTTTGTCTCTATGGAAATAGTCAGCACCTTTTGGGCGACGTCGATTGATCTCTGCGTGCTCCCCAATGAAAGCATGGGCTTGTTGTCGGCGTCTTTGGTGACAAGCTGTTCGCCCGAACCGTAGAAGAAAGACGGACCGGTGTCAACGCAGCCCCAAAGGTCGTTTTCGTCCATAACGCCGTCGTCAACGAGCTGAGTCGTGATTTCTTTGCTCATGGAGTAAAGCCTATCAAGCGTCCATTTTCCCTCATCGACGATTTGATATAAGTCAACGCCGGGGAAGTGGTCGTTAAGCAGCGTTTTGTTAAAAGCCACGCCGGAAGACACGATCTTTTGCATAATAGACATATCGCCGGTGGTGAAATAAACCCTGTCGCCGATCGACATGGATTTTGTCGCGTTGTCATCCCACCAAGGCGCGTCAAGATCGATATAATCGGAAAATTCGCAAAGGTCGTAAAGCACGCCCTCCTGCGACAGCACCGCGCAGGCGCTCATAAAAGGCATCGCGGCGTCGAACATATCGCTGTACGCCGACATTTCGGCTCTGACCGTGGCAAGCACGTCCGGGACGGGGATAGCTCTGACTGTAATGCCGTAATTGTCGGATATCCAAGCATTTCGCGTGTTCACTCCGTCGATGATAGCTTGGTCGGTGGTGTCGTAAAGGGGTTCGATTTCTTCTGAATAATAGGTTTTTTGGGATTCGTCGGAATAGACCAGTACCCGGAACTCTTCGTATGATTTCCAGTCGTCATCAAACGCCGGGAGGTGTTTGGCGGAATATATTCCCGCCTCGTCCCTATACGGGTCGTCTTCGGTGCTGACCGGTTCGCTGGTTTGGGAAGCTTCTGAACCGGCGGGAACGCTTTCTTGGCCGCTTGAGTTTTCATTGCCGTTATCCGCGCATCCGGCAAGAATGGCGGAGATTAAAACAAAGCATAACAGAAGGCAGGCAATTGCTTTTAGTCGCATAAACAAAACCCTTTCTTTCAGTTGGTTTTTACTAACGCTTTTGGGAAAACAAACTCCCCGTAAATGTTAGCCAAATGTGATAAAACCATAAATTTTTGTATAAAAAAGTATATCACGCTCAAAAATATAAAATGTTAAGTTATTGTAAATTTAAAGAAATAGTGGGTTTTATTTGCGCAAAACCCGGTAAAATTCCGAAATAATAACGGCGGATTTATTATTTTTAACGGCAACCCCCGGCAGAGCTTGTTACAGCAAATTTATGGCCTTTATATTTATTCGATCAGTAAATTACAAAAGGAGAAAAACCATGTGCTGCAGATATTATGTACCCGAAGAAATGAGCGAATTTATGATTTTAAAATATCTTGATTCCCTTGAGCGGAAGAGAGCGAAAAGCGGGGAGATTTATCCGACTGACCTTGCCCCGGTGATTAAATGGGAAAACATGCCTGCCGTTTCCGCTATGCGCTGGGGTTTTAAGATTCCAAAAGGGGTGGTTTTTAACGCGAGAGGGGAAACGCTTGAGGAAAAAAACCTGTTTCGCCCTCATTTGGAAAACAGAGTGGCGGCGTTTTGCGGCAAATACTATGAATGGCGGGAAAAAGTCAAATACGCCGTAAAGCGGGAAAGCGGCAGGGCTATCTTCCTCACCGGGTTTTACCGACCCGGGGCCGGAGGGGAGAATGAGTTTACGATAATAACCGTCCCGCCGAAAAAAGCCATTTCGGATCTCCACGACCGTATGCCGCTGGCGCTTGATGAAGAGATCGCGATAGAGTGGGTGAGCGGGAGATTGAGAGATATATCCGAGCTTTATTCCCACACCCCGGACGACCTTTACTTTGAAAAAGCCATATAAAAAAGCGAGCAAAGCTAAGCGGCACATATTACCGCCTTTTAAATATACTGAGAGTGACAAGCGGAAACGGGAAAAGCATTCAATGTGAAAGCAAAATTTATGCGAAAAGCATATCTTCGGATGATTTTTGTCTTATTTTAAATTCTGTTTTGGTGTAAAGTGTCACCAACGGTTCCTTCTTGTCATAGTATATAGAAGGAAGGAGGATTCACTATGGGATGCTTTGATTCGTTCTTCGGTGGCCAGAACAGCTGTTGTTGGATTATCATTCTTATTGCGATTGTCATCCTTTGTTGCTGCTGCTGCTAAGAAAACATAAAAACGCCCCTTTGCCCGGAGGGGTGTTTTTTGCCACGCAGGGCGCACCTTTCGCATAAAGGCAAATCGTTGTAAAAAACGGGGATATTCAGGGCTGTGAAGGACCGGAAACACAAACACTCTTCATTACTCCTTGCCTAAAGCAAAAAAGCAGGGAGGGTTTTTGGTCTTTAATATTCAAGGCCAAAACATATTATAACATAAAAAACAAAAGATAAAGCAAAAAAAATCTGTTTATAAACCGACCGCCCGCGAAAGCGGGCGGCCTTTTGTAAGACTTGTTTTAGTTAAACTATACCTCAACCCATACGCCGGGGGTGGTCAAGGCCTTGTTTCCGGCTTCGATTATCCCCATTATGGCGACGGTTTCGTCGTGCGCCGCCTTGATGTCGCCCGTTCTGAAGAAGTCGCACATCGCGGTTATAAAGTTGGGGAAGTAATTTGACATCTTAGGAATGATATTTGTTTTGCCGTCAGCATAGCTCACCGTCATTGAAAAATCAATTCCTACCCAGCCGTAATGCGACATAATCGCTCGGCGGCCGCCGGAAAACTCAATTACAAGCGACTCGTATTTGCCGGCGCCCACGGACATAAGCCTTTTTACGTCGCTCCCCATAAGTATCACAATCGGCTCGATTTGATGAATGGCGTAGGTGTCAAAGCTCCCCGGCCCGCGGGAAGAAACAAAGCAAATATCATCTTTGGCAAAGCCCGACAGCTCTTCCGAAAACCGCAGCGCGGAGCTTGAGAAGAACGGGGTGGAGTGGGCGGCCGCCAAATCTACAAGATCTTGGGCGACTTCTTTTGACAGCGCGAAGGTCTTGTCTACATAAACGCGTTTTCCGCTTCTCAGCGGTTTCTGGCAAAGGTCCCAGTGGCGTTCGGGGTGGTCGGGGGAGAGGACTATAATAACGTCGGATTTTTCCACGATTTCGTCAATCGTACCGCATTTTTGAACTCCGAACTTATTACACCACTCGTCGGTTGTCATCCCGCCCTTGGGGGAATCGATTTCGCCGTAGGCATAAGCTACCTCAAACTCGCGCCCGGCGGCGTCTTTAATAAATTTGGGGTAGTTGAGCGCGTGCCATTCGTCAAGAAAGTAATCAATAAAACCTATTTTTTTAATCCTTGACTTTTCTTTCAAAAAATCCACCGCCTTTTTAATGTCGTCATAGGGGTTTTCCCCGCACTCGCGCTCGATTGTAAGAAAACCGGTGTATCCTATATCGTCAAGCGCTTTTAAATATTCGTCATAGTTGACCCCGCCCTCGCCGAGCGGAAGCTCTTTAAAATAGTCTTCCATTCTCATGTCTTCAATTCCGCCCTCGGCAAAGAAGGTGTAAATGAGTTTCGGCCGGGTTTTTTTGATAAGCACTCCGTCTTTGGCGTGGGTATGGACGATAAAGTCCCCAAGCGTACGCACGGCTTTCGCGGGGTCTTCGTCGGTTACCATAACCAAGTTCGCCGGGTCAAGGTTTACCCCGATACCCTTTGAGCCCACATCAAGAATAAAGTCGCGCAGCGTCTCGGGCTTTTCAGGGCCGGTCTCAATGGCAAAAGTCACGCCGATTTTCGCGGCGTAGTCGCCTATCTCCTTGCAGGCGTTTTTCATCCTTTGGTAGGTTTCGTTTTTTTCTTCCGGCACAACCCCGATATGGGTGGTAACTACCGTGCTGTCAAGCGCTTTGGCGAGATCCGCGACCTTTTTTGAAGCAGGGATCTTCCAGACGTTTTCCTCGTCCGTCTCAAAGCCGTGCCCGCCGAAATCGCCGCAAACGGCCGCAACCACAAGAGAACGCTCTTTTAGAAGGGTTTTTGTCTCGGCAATTTTTTGTTCGTCAAACTTTGTGTAATGGGTTTCGCCCCCCGTGACATAAAGCTGAATCCCCTCCGCGCCGACGGCCGCCGCCTTGTCAAGGGACTCACCGAAAGAAGTTCTGAACGAATCTGTCATCACTCCTATTTTAAACCTGTTTGCCATGATCTTACCATCCTTTTCTTTATTGATATAATTTATATAAGCCAAGCTTAAAAAGTTCGGTCAGCCAAAAAAACAAAAATTAAAATAACATAATATCAAAGGCAAAGTACATCACCGTGACAATTGCCGCCGCGGTGAGCACTCCAAGCGCGATGGCGGGGAGAGATTGCTTTAATTTAAGGTTAAGCGTTATCGCGATAAGCGCCCCCGTCCAAGCTCCCGTCCCCGGCAAGGGGACAGCCACAAAGACCCAAAGGCTTAAAAAAAGGGTTTTTTTAAGCGAGGCGACTTTCTTTTCGCCAAGATTCAGCATCCACCTGAAAAGTCCGCCGAAACTTTTTTGCCCCGCCAAAAACACAAGTACTCTCCGCCCGTAGACAATTAAAAACGGAATGGGGACTAAGTTGCCGATAATCGCGGTGGTAAGGGTGAGCGGGTAGCCTAAACCCGAAATCAGCCCCACGGGGATCGCGCCCCTCAGCTCAATAACCGGCACCATGCTTAAAAAAAGGACGACAAGGGTATTAAACAACATAGATTTATACTTCCGTTTTTTTCATTGTCAATCTGCTGATACGACATTATTATATACTCAAGCTTTTGTTATGTCAATACTTCAAAAAAGCTTTATCGGCTGATAAATATTTAACAAAGCGGGGAAAACCTCAGCAGTTTCCCCCTCTTTTGGTCATATAGACGTTGATTTTGTCCAGCGCTGTTTTTTCGATTCTTGAAACATAACTGCGGGAGATCCCCAGCGCGGCGGCTACTTCGCGCTGCGCCTGATAGTGCCCGCTGCCGTCAAGGCCGTATCTCATGGCTATTATTTTTCGTTCCCTTTCGTTGAGCGCCTCTCTTAGCGCCTTGTAGACAAGCGTTGACTTGATACGGATATCAATCTCGTCAATTATATCGTCGTCGTCGCAGAGGATATCAAGATAAGTCAGCGGGTTGCCCTCTTTGTCGGTGTCGACGGGATCGTTCAGGGAGTTTTCAAGGCTGTTTTTCCTTTGGGCGCGGAAGTACATAAGTATCTCGTTTTGCAGGCATTTCCCCGCGTATGTAGCGAAACGGGCGCCGTTTTCAATGTCGTATGTGTCAATGGCTTTTATAAGCCCTATCGTCCCGACGGAGATTAAATCGTCCTGATCCTTGTATGAGGTATAATATTTTTTAACGATATGGGCGACAAGCCGAAGGTTATGCTCTATAAGCGTGTTGCGGGCTTTCATATCGCCGTCTTTGGCTTTTATAAACAGCTCCCGCTCTCTTTTTTTGTCCAGCGGCGGGGGAAAAGAACCGGTGCGCTGCGACCTTAAAAATAAAGCCACCGCTTTGGAAAGAAAACTAATAAAAAGCGAAAACATAAAATCCCCCCCGGTTATACTATTCATATTTCGCCCTTAAAATGCCTGTCCGGCTTTTGACGGTAAGAGAAATTGGCGCGGGGAATTTTTTACAAATGAAAAAACCCGCGTTTAACAGCGGGCTTTTTATTTGGGAAGACTTATCAGGTTTGAAGTTCCAGGTAATTCACTACGTCGCGAACGGTGGAGAGCGAGGGGAGCACTTCGTCGTCAAACTCAATGTCAAACTTTTCTTCGCAGATAACCACAAGGTCGGCGAGCTCAAGGGAATTAAAGCCTAAATCCCTTATAAATTCGGCGTCCGGATTGATATCCGCGGGGTTGATGCTCATTTCCTCAATGAGAATTTCTTTTAGTTTTTCATACATGCAAAATACCTCTATGCTTGTGTAAATTAGAATAACTTAATTAAAACAATTGCTTTAGACTTTGTATCTTATAATTTTTTTGGAAGAGGTTTTATCAAATTCCGTCTTTTTAATTTCAATGTGATGCACTTGCTTAAAAGCGGGGAGCTTGCGGTTGACGAGCGCGACCTCGCTTTTAAAACGGTCTTTGATCTGGTCGTCGGTAAGCCCTTCGAGAAGTTCATAGTTGGGGTAAATAACGGCCGTTATCATATCCTCGCCGTTAATATTGCGGGCTATGACGATACATTCTTTTATTATGTCCAGCCGATAGAGATATTCCTCAATTTCTTCCGGATAGATGTTTTTGCCGTTGTCAAATATTATTATATTCTTCTTTCGCCCGGTTATGAATAAAAATCCGTCCTCGTCAAGATAACCGTAGTCGCCGGACTTAAAGAACCCTTCTTTATTAAACGCTTCCGCCGTCGCAGCCGGGTTTTTGTAATAACCCACCATAACTTGCGGGCCTTTTATGCAAATTTCGCCGATCTCACCCGCGGGCAGGTCATATTCCTCGCCGTTTTCATCTTCCGCCATTATTTTAATTACACTGCCGGGGATAGGTATACCCACCGACGCGTACTTGACTTTCTTCCAAGGGACAACGGTGACAAGCGGGGAGCACTCGGTAATTCCGTACCCTTGGGTGATAAGAATTCCGAATTCCTCAAAGCGTTTAATATATTCGGGGTCAAGCGCGGCGCCGCCCGAAACAATGGTGTCAAGCCTGCCGCCCAAAAATTTATGAATGCTTGAAAAAACATAACGCCTGACGTCCACGCCAACGCGGTTAAGGTTTTTTGTCACAAAAACGCCGCCCTTGACAATTGCCTCGCGGTTGGATTTTTTGATTTCGCTCTCGATCTTTTTTGACATGGTGGCGATAAAAAGCGGAACCAAAGTCATGGCGGTGGGGCGGAAGATTTGAAGGTTCCTTGTAAAGTATTTAAGGTTATTATTTATGCAAATGGTCGCGCCGATGGAGGCGGGGGTTAAAAGCCCGCAGCAGGTCTCATATGTGTGGTGGTAGGGGAGCACCGAAAGGAGAACGGCGTTTTCGTCCACGTTGACCATATTGGCGGCGGCCTGAACGCAGGACAGCAGGTTGTCTTCGGTGAGCATAACGCCCTTGCTTGTTCCCGTGGTACCCGAGGTAAAGATAATCGCGCACACTCTCGCGGAGTTGGAACGGATTTTTTTAAACGAAAACTTGCCGGAATCAAGGGCTTTTTCACCGGCGGCAATACATTTGCGGAACGATGTAAAGCGTTTGTCATCGTGTTTATCGACGTTTTCAAAATTTATAAAAGAAAAGTCAGCCGGGGAGCTTTCCGCCATTTTAACCACTTCGGCGGAAAAATCCGGTGAGTAAACAAGCGTGTCGACTTCGGCGAGATCTATGAATTTTTTTATTTGCTCAAACTCAATTTCTTTGTCAAGGGGGACAACGGTTTTACCGGCGGCGATAACGGCAGCGTAGGCGACAAGCCACTCATAGCGGTTTTCAGACAAAATGGCAACCCTTGAAACTTCGGGGGAAGTGACGCAAAAGTAAGTTCCTAAGCTTTCCATCATTTCTGTAAAGCGGCGATAGGTAACCTCGCCGACAGTGTTATCATCGCCCTTAATATATTTTAGGAAGGGTTTATCGCCGTATTTATCGGAAAGGTCATAAAACATCTGCCGAAGGTTTAAATGGCGGGAGTATTGGTTTTTAACTAAGTTCATCAAATAAATCAGATCCTTTTTAAGTAAAATAACAAATGCCGTTCCCCAAAAACACATAAAACCGCGCTTTGTGTTCCGCGGCCGGGGCAAGACACAGGTTTTGCGCGTTGGCGCGCTAACCTTCGCGGAGTGTTAAGGACTAAGCCCAACACAGCTTTGCCTACAAATATATAGCTAAATTATAATTGCAAAAAATAATATGTCAAGAGTTTTAGTATATTTTTTACAATTTGCAAAGATAATATGAAAAAGAAAAGCTTTTTGACTGTTTTCATAATAACTGACGGTTAATAGCGTAAAGATCAAAAAAGAGTCAAAAACAACCGAATATCGAAAGGGTCAACTTCTATTATGAATAAGCAAGAATATGTAAAATATGTCGAAGACCGCGAAAAAAAGTCGCCTGTGATTAAAAACAGTATCCTCGCGTTTGTTTCGGGCGGGCTTGTTTGCGTTATGGGGAGGGGTTTCGCCGACCTTTATAAATCGGCGGGGATGGGGGAAAAACCTTCTGTGGTGCTTGCCTCGGTGACGCTGGTATTTTTAGCGGGGCTTTTTACCGGAATAGGGTGCTTTGACAAGGTGTCAAAGTTCTGCGGAGCGGGGCTGTTGGTACCGATAACGGGGTTTTCCAACGCCGTGGGCGCCCCGGCGATAGAGGCGAGAAGCGAGGGATTTATCATGGGGGTGGGCGCGGAAATATTTAAAATCGCGGGTCCCGTTATACTTTACGGCAACCTCACCGCGGTGGCGTACGGGATTATTTATTATATATGCAAATGTTTTGAAGGGTAATGTGTTATGGGGGTTATTTATTTTAACAATGTTTATATAGCGAAAGCCGCGAGCGTTGTGGGAAAGCTTGAAAACGAGGGGCCGCTCGGGGAATATTTTGATTTGTTTGAAACCGACCCTTATTTTTCGCAGGATTCATGGGAGCAGGCGGAAAGCGAGATGGTTCAAAGGGTAATAAACCTGCTTTTGTCAAAATCAAAATTAAAGGCAAAAGATATTGGCTTACTGCTTGGGGGCGACCTTTTAAACCAGTGCACCGCTACGGCTTTTGCCGCACAAAGCCTGCCGATACCCTATCTCGGGTTGTACGGCGCCTGTTCGACTATCGCGGAGGGGATAATAATAGGCGGCATGTTTACCGAATCGTTTAAGGTGAATAACGCCGTCGCCGTGGCATCCTCCCATTTTTGCTCGTCAGAGCGGCAGTTTCGGTTCCCGCTGGAGTATGGAAGTCTCCGCGCGCCCGTTTCTCAAAACACCGTGACGGGCGCGGGGGCGTTTTTGCTTCAAAACACTCCGGCGGAGGTTAAGCTTTCTTCCGCCGTTATCGGCAAGGTTAAGGAAAACGGCATAACAGACGCGAACAATATGGGCGCCGCCATGGCTAACGCGGCGGTTGACACCATACTTCGGTTTTTTGACGAGACCAAAGAAAACCCCTGCGACTACGATATTATTTCCACCGGGGATTTGGGGAGAGAGGGGAGCGAGATAGCCGCCGAGCTGTTCGCTAAGTGCGGGCTTGACCTTTGCGGCAGACTCACCGACTGCGGAATGCTTATTTATGACTATGAAAAGCAGGACGTCAACTCCGGCGGATCGGGCTGCGGGTGTTTGGCTTGTGTTTCCGCCTCGCTTTACTTTGACAAGCTGCTTAGGCGCGAGGTTAAAAAGATACTTCTCATCGGCACGGGCGCGCTGCTTTCGCCCAAAACGGTGCTTCAAAAGCTGCCGATCCCCTCTGTCGCGCATTTGATAGGATTGGAGAGAGTATAATATAATGGCTGACTCATTAATGGAATATTTATATGTTTTTTTAATTGGCGGTATGTTTTGCCTTATCGCTCAAATTTTAATAGACAAAACAAAAATAACTCCCGCGAATATTCTTGTGCTTTATGTTTGCGCCGGAGTGGTTCTCACGGGAGCGGGGGTTTATAAGGGACTTGTCGACTTTGCCTCGGCAGGGGCGACGGTGCCGCTGACCGGGTTTGGTTTCACGCTTGCCGAGGGCGTAAAAGAATCGGTCGACAAGGAGGGGCTTCTCGGGGTTTTAATGGGAGGGTTTACCTCAACCGCGGCGGGCGTCACGGCGGCCATAGTGTTCGGCGCGGTCTGGGCGGCGGTGTTCAAGCCCACCGATAAAAACGCTTAGGAACGCGTTCTTCCCGCTTTTTTTGGCGGATAAAAGGAAATGTTAACCACAGTTAATAATTAACGAGATATGAAAAAAGCATTGACAACGCTGAAGAAGTATGTTATCCTGCTGTTTGAAAAGGAAAAATTAAGGAAATCTTAATGTTTTGACAAACACATTAAAAGGTTTAATTAATTTATAATTAAAAACAGGCGGGGGAGAATATGTCGGGGAAAAAAGTAAAAAAAACCAGCCGAAAGGACAGAAAAGACGCCTTTTTGGTTAAAGATATTGACGGCATGCACGCTTTCATGCCGTACATATTGCCAAACCGCGCCGATAACGAAGCGGTTTTAAACGAGATACTTGACCTTTCAAAGGTTAACGATTTTTTAGCCGAAAAAAAATTGTCTGCTCCGGAATTTAAATATACGGTGTTCCACTTTATTTTAGCCGCTATCGCCAAAACAATTCAGTTCAGGCCTTACCTGAACAGGTTTTACTCGGGTCACAGGCTTTATCAAAGGCGGGACATTTCTTTTTCATTTGTGGTGAAAAAGCTTTTCACCGACGACGCGGCGGAAACCCTTGTCATTATGAAATACGACCCGGAAAGCGGCGTTTCACCCCTTGAACAGTTCAACAGCAAAGTAAAAGAAGTTGTGACAAAAGTCAGGAAGACAGAAGAAGCCTCCTCAACAATGGATAAAATCGCCTTTCTCGCAAAAATCCCCCGTCCTGTTTTAAGGTTAGTCATGAGGGTGCTTAACAGCCTTGACTACCGCGGGAGAGTTCCAAGCTCCCTTGCCGACGACGACCCATACCATGTCACGGCATTTGTCACCAATTTGGGAAGCATAAAAATGCACGCCAGTTATCATCACCTTGTAAACTGGGGAACAAATTCGCTGTTTTGCGTAATAAACGCAAAACAAAAGCGTCCGTTTTTCAATGACGACGGCACATATGAGATGAAAGACTCAATCGAGCTGGGGCTTACGATTGACGAACGCATCGCAGACGGCGTTTACTTTGCCAAGAGTCTTCGGGTGTTCCGCCACTTTTTTGAAAACCCTCAATTGCTTGATTTGCCGGCGAGCACATTTATTGAAATAGACACAAACCTTAATAAATAAAGAGAGACACAGACATATCGAAAGGAGTAGAATTAACATGTCACTAAAAGCTCCGTGGCTAAAAAATTACGGCGACATTCCTTTTGAGCTCAATTATCCCGACTTTTCAATGTGTGACGCCATTTATGAAATGGTTAAAACTTACCCGGAAAACGTCGCCTTGTCATACATGGGGAAAAAGATTACCTATAAAACGCTCGGCGAAAAGATTAACGAGACCGCTCGGGCGTTTTACGCCGCCGGAGTCAGGGAAGGGGATGTTGTGACTATTTGTCTCCCCAACCTGCCGCAGTCGATTTACTGCTTTTACGCGATAAACCGATTGGGCGGCATCGCCTCAATGGTTCACCCGCTGTCCGCCGTGGGGGAAATCACTTTTTATCTAAAAGAGGCAAACAGCAAATACGCCGTGACGCTTGATTTGTTCTACGGCAAGTTTGAGGAATCCGCAAAAGAATGTAAGCTAAACACACTTATAGTCACGTCTGCCGCCGACGAATTAGGGGTAATTAAAAAAACCGCTTTTAAGCTCACTTCGGGAAGAAAAATCAAAGCCCCGCCCAAAAAGCCGGGCGTGCTAAACTGGAACGAATTTATAAAGCAAGCGGATTCGCCGGAAGCAAAGCAAATCGCTTTCCCGGCCAAAAGAGGCAACGACCCCGCGGTCATTTTGTTTTCGGGCGGGACTACGGGGGTTTCAAAAGGTATACTTCTGTCAAACCTCAACTTTAACGCGCTCGGGCTCCAGACAGAAGTTATGTCTTCTTTTAAAATCGCGGGAATGTCCGTTTTGGCGGCGCTCCCCATCTTCCACGGGTTCGGGCTTGGCGTGTGCATACATACCGCCCTTATGGGGGGCGGCACCTCAATACTTGTCCCGCGGTTTAACGTTAAGACTTTCGCTAATATCATTAAAAAAGACAAACCCAATTTTATTGCCGGAGTTCCCACGCTGTTTGAAGCGATAAGCAGAAACGGCTATTTTGACGGCGTGAAGCTTGACTTTTTAAGAGGGGTTTTTTCAGGCGGGGACACCCTCTCGCCGGAGCTGAAAAAGCGGTTCGACAAATTTCTTGATGACCACTCCTCTCCCGTACATATTCGCGAGGGCTACGGGCTTACCGAAAGCGTCACCGCGTGCTGTCTCACCCCTTATCACACGCATAAAGAAGGCTCTATCGGGTTTCCTTTCCCGGACACTTATTTTGTCATCTGCAAGCCGGAAACAACCGAGGAAGTCGAATACGGCACAGAGGGCGAGATCTGCCTTTCGGGTCCGACCGTTATGCTTGGCTATTTAAACAAACCCGAAGAAAACGCCGATACCCTAAAAGTTCACAAAGACGGCCGCGTCTGGCTCCATACAGGCGACCTCGGCGTTATGGACAACGACGGGTTTATTTATTTTAAACAGCGGCTCAAACGCCTTATCATCACCAGCGGCTACAATGTGTATCCCTCGCAAGTGGAGTCGGCGCTTGACTCGCACGAAGCTGTCGCTATGTCCTGCACCATAGGTATTAAGGATTTATACAAAGTCCAAAAGGTGAAGGCTTTTGTGGTGTTAAAAAACGGCTATGTTCCCTCGGAGGAGCTTAAGCAAGATATTTTAAACCACTGTAAAAAGCATATAGCCAAATTCGCGCTCCCCGCCGAGCTTGAGTTCAGGGACGACCTCCCAAAAACTTTAGTCGGTAAAATAGCGTACACGGAACTTGAAAAAGAAGAGGCGGCAAAAGCAGTAATATAAAAAAACTTCCGGCTCTGCCGGAAGATTTTATAAAGACATAAAAAAGCGAGACACAATGAAAAACATTCAAAAATTAAAATTTGAAACAATAATTTTTGACCTTGACGGCACGCTTACAGATTCGGCGGAGGGGATTATTAATTCGCTGACATACGCTCTGAACGCTAAAGGGCTGCCTGTCCCGCCGGAAAAAGTATTACGTTCAAAAATCGGCCCTCCGCTTGAAGAAAGCTTTTTGGAGTTTGGAGTTTCGCCCGGGGAGGTTACCGGCGCAATAGAGCTGTTTCGCGAATATTACGCCGAAAAAGGAATTTACGAAAACAAGACATACCCCGGCGTGGAAGACTGTCTTAAAACATTAAAGGCGTCGGGCGCAAGGCTTGCGGTGGCGACCACAAAATCAGAGAAATTCGCGAAAAAAATAATAAGCAGGTTTTACCTTGACAAATATTTTGAATTTTTGGCGGGCTCAAACATCGACGGCAGCCGAACCGAAAAATCGGAACTCATTGCTTTCGCGCTTCAAAACCTCGGCGTTAAAGCGGGGAAGAACGCCGTCATGGTCGGCGACAGGTTCCACGACATAGCCGGGGCGAAAAAAGCGGGAGTTTCATCGGCGGGGGTGCTGTACGGCTACGGCGGCAGGGAAGAGCTCATTAGCGCCGGAGCCGACATACTTGTTCCAGAAGCCGCGATGCTTGCGACCTTGTTAACATAATGTCATATACAAGTGAGAGATAAAAAAGTTTTAAGCCTTTCTTCGCTATTTGTGTTTTCGTTTTTTCCGATCGTTTTAATCGCGTTGATTTCAAACGCGGTGTGTTCGATAAGCCGAAAGAACGACGAGATAAGCCCGGAAACCGAAAGGGAACTGCCAAGTTCAAAAAAACAGCACACAAGGTTGAGTTTAACAATCGCGTAAGCCGCCGCTAAACCGCCGAACGAAACTTCGGCGAAACCGGCGGTTTTTGTGTCCCCGCTAAAAGGGAAGTCGGTATAAAAAATATGGTTGGCAAAGAGGTTTTCAAAAGCCGTCTCCCAGTTTTTAAAGGAAGTGTAAAAGCTCTCCCGCGCGAAAAGGTATTTTTCTTCTCCGCCGCTAAAGCTGCCGTCCTTATCTAATCCTAATACCTCAAGCGTTTTTTTGCAATACTCCGAAACGCTTGGGCTGTTTAGCCCCAAAGATTTTGTGAGAAGCACCGCGTTAATAAATCCATTTGAAAAGTCGTGCTTAGAAAATCCTTGCGGCATATCATAAACCCCGCCAAACAAAGCTTTGGCTATATCATAAAACTTTTCCTCAATGGTTTTTGTTTTAATTTGGGTTTTACATTGCGTGATATTTTCTTTTTCCCTGAACTTTTCCGCAAACTGCCTTGATAGGGATATTTCGTCTTCCGAAAAGCAGGTAAAAACGTCCGGCGAGAGCGGAAGATCAATTTCCTCAAAGAAGTTTTCATCGCGGCTGCCGAGCAACACCTCAACCGTTTCCTCACAGCTGTTGGCGCAAGCGCATTTAAGTAGCATCCCCGCTTTTTCGGCTTTTCTTGGGTAAATCCTGCAAATCTCAGGCAAAACCCCCTCACCGAGCTCTGCTTGCAGCAAACACAGCCCATTCTCGCCGTGAAGACGGCATACCCCGGTATAGTCTTTGTCGATAATGGCGTAGGACGCCTTGGTGGGAAAATCCTTGACCTTAAGGGCGAAATCGAGTTTTGATTTTAAACTCTCGGAAGCTTTAAGCCCTAAAAGTGAAAAATATTCTTTTTCGCTGATTGAAACCGTCCACCCCTCACAGCAGGAATGCCCGCAGGCGCCGCCCTTGCAGTGAAAATTTTTTAAATAGCTTGGCACTGTATAATTCATGCTTTTGTTTTATGTACTTCCGTTTCGGCAGGATAAATTATTTTAACGGCAGATTATACTCCTTTGAAAAGCGAAAATCAAGAACCCGAAAGGGTTATTTTTTTGCTTTTTTGTAAACAAATTTTGTTTGAAAATCGGGTATGTTAACCTCTTTTATTAACTAAAAAAACGCGTTTCCCTGCTTTTTGGCCACTCGGAAAACGCGTAAATTACCGTTATAAACTTAAAAAAGGAAGTTAAAAGATAAAAGATTCGCTAAAGAGCTTTAAAGTTTTTAGTTTCCCCCCGGGCCGTCCCGTCTTTCCCCGTGGGAAGCGTCGGTTTGATTTTTATTAAAGGGATAACCCGAACCCTCCCCGGCGTTTTGCAGCGTCCACTCGTTGTCGGTGGCGGTTTTTTTAGGTCTTGGAGCGCAGTGCGGACAGGGCTTTGATTCTTTTGACTTTTTTTCTGTCTGTTCTTTTCTTACAATTTCTTCGTCCATATCTATATTTGCCTTTCTTTTATTACACATTTTTTTGGCGCTTCGCGCTTTTCTTATTTTCCCAAAATCCCTCGGTTTGATACGCTTTGCCAAAAAAGCGCCGCTAAACTTGAAATTCGCCACAAAGTTGCGCTTTCTTTGACTTTTTTCGACAGCTTCGCATATCCTTTTAACAGCGGAGAAATAAAGCGATTCCGCGCTTATGTTTGCCCGTGCCCCGCAAGGCAGGGGCAAAAACGAAAAGTAAAATGAAAGGATATGATCGCATAGATGACGCTTTTTGATTTACAGCCCGGGTTTGAGGAAGATTTAGGCCCCCTAAAACCCGCGCAAAGAATAGAATGCCCGCGCCCGGAGGAGCTGACGAAAGAACAGGAAAACAAAAATCAAGGAATTGATAAAACCAAAAACAACGTTCCGGATCAAAACAGAGACCGAGACCCGAATAATCAAAACAATCAAATGATACCGGGGCAGTCGCTGGCGATGGCGTATGTGCCGTATCAGGAGTTTGACGACCTCTTTACTTCTTATTCGGACGCGCTCGACAACGGGTCGCTGTTTAGAAACCTTGTAAAAACATTTTCAGGGAGCAAGGTGATACGAAGATGAACATGACAAGAAGAGAGCTTTTAAAAAAGCTTATGGACATTGACTTTGTGATACATGAAACCGTGCTTTATTTAGACGGTCACCCAAACAATAAAAAGGCACTTGACTATTACAAGACAGTTCAGGAAGAACAAAAGGAAATCTACAACCAATACGCCACGCAGTTCGGGCCCGTTACGGCCGAGAACGTAAAACAGGACACCTGGACTTGGATAAACGAGCCCTGGCCCTGGCAGAACGAAAGGGAGGGCAATGAGTAATGTGGGAATATGAAAAGAAATTGCAGTACCCGGTAAACATTAAAAATCCAAACCCCGCGCTCGCGAAGATAGTTATGACGCAGTACGGCGGCCCCGACGGCGAGCTTGGCGCGGCGCTGAGGTATTTGTCGCAGAGGTACACAATGCCGTATAAAGAAGTTGTCGGCATACTTACCGATATTGGCACGGAGGAAATGGCGCATCAAGAAATTGTCTGCACCATTGTGTATCAGCTCACGCGGAACCTGTCTCCGGAGGAAATAATGGCGGCCGGCTTTGACGCATATTTTGTTGACCACACCACCGGAATTTACCCCGTGTCGGCCGGCGGCATACCGTTTAACGCCATGGCGTTCCAGTCAAAGGGAGACCCGCTGACAGATATATTTGAGGACATGGCCGCCGAGCAAAAGGCGAGGACCACATATGACAATATCCTCCGCTTCGCGGACGACCCCGACGTAATTGACCCCATCCGCTTTCTCCGCCAGCGCGAGATAACCCATTTCCAGCGCTTTGGCGACGGGCTTAGGGTGATTCAGGATAACCTTAACTCAAAGAACTTCTACGGCTATAACCCGGCGTATGACGTAAACCTCACAAGGTCAAGCTCGTAAAAGTGTATTTAAATATATAAATATTAAAGCACCCTCGGACGGGTGCTTTTTTTAGCTTTTTCCCCCGCTTTTGGCTTTAATTGTTTTCGGGGGGGATTTATTTGATTTGCTTTTGCTTTTGTCATTTGTTGTTTCGGGTCTTTTCATTCCCTGCTTTGCCATTTCAATTTTCCTTTCCGCTTATTAAAAGCGTTATAATTTTTCGTTATATTGTATTTTGGCTTTTTAAGCGCGTTATTAATCATTCTTTGACAATATACTCCCGTCTTTGTCAGTTTGGGCTGTTTTCCCATATACTCAATTATAGAGAAATAAAGGAGCGATTTGAGTGAAAATATACATTGACCAAGGGTTTAACCCAAAAGGGTATGATACGAAATCGTCGCCCGACGGCAGGGAAGAAGAAGATTTAACCTATGAAATCGGCGTTCACCTCGCCGCTTCGCTGGAGGCGCGGGGGTATGAGATAAAATTGTCGCGCTCGGATGCCGCTACCGAACCGGTAATGGCAAAACAGACTTCGTTCGCTTCCCGCGCGGCGGACGCCAACGACTGGGGCGCCGATTATTTTATTAGTCTTCGACTTGCCTCGTCAAGCGACCCATACGCCAACGGTGTAGAAGCAATGGTGGCAAAACCGATGGGAGAGATAACAAAGCTCGCCAAAAACGTGCTTGAGGGGTTCAGCCAAGTTTCAAAATGTCAAAACCGCGGCGTTAAGGCAAGGGGCGACGCTCTGCTACATAGACTTAAAATGCCCGCGATGACTTTGAACATGGGGTTTATTACAAATAAGAGAGATTTTACTTTTGTGTCAAACAACCCGGAACAATGCGCTGTCGGGATCGCGAAAGGCATTGCCGAAACATTTGAGAGAACGCCCGGAGGTGAGGAAACCTTGAAAAGAAGCCCGTTCTTCCAGCTTTACCCGCAGGGGAGGAGAAATTTTTGCAATTTATATGTGTTTGTGGGAAAAGAAGACGATAAAACTTCGGGCGTTTCAAACGCCGACCTGCTTGTGTATTACGGAACTCATGGCAGGCATATGCCCGTTTACCGCGGCAAGACAAACGCAAGGGGTTTATCAATCCCCATAGAGCTCCCGCTCAACCTCTCCGAGGAAGATAAACCGCCTTTTATGTTTTGCGTTTGCGTGCGGCACGAACACTTTTTACCCAAAAACCAATGGGTCAAGGTTAAAAACGAAAGGGTTTTAAGGACAAATATTTATCTCTCCGAGCGAAGACTGCGTATGAAATAAATTTCAGCCAAACTCAGAAAGCCTTGTCACCGCCACATAAATATTTGATATCTGGTACCATGTGGCAAAGTCGACTACCCCGGAGAGGGGGAGATAAAATATCTGCTGGAAGGTTCTCACCGATTCTTCGGTCTTGGGGCCGTAAATTCCGTCGACCGCAAGCTTGGGTATCATGGGGTAGTTGTTTGAAATACTGTTGAGCTGAGTTTGAATAAGCCTTACGTCAAGGCCTTCCGAACCCACCCTCAGCGGCTCGCCGGGGTAAGACATGGGCACGCCCTGAACTTTTGCCGCCTGCGCGAGGTAAATATCGTTCCCGTAAAAGTTGCGGAGTATCGACAGCGCGTCAAGACCCGAATCCCCCAACTGCTTTGAACCCCACTGCGACATTCCCCGGCATGTTGACCTTACTCCGTCGCAAAACTGGGTAAAAAGGGGCTGGCGGATTCCCGGCCGCGTTATGTAAGTGGTGAAAATTTCGTCGACTATCCTTTGGATATTCCTGTAAAGGTTCCGCCCGTGGTCATAAAACTGGTCATAAGCGGTGCTGTTTGTGATTGTAAAAGAAAATCCCTTTCCGCGGTACCATTCGGTATACACCCTGTTGAGGGCGAATGAAAGAATGGCGAGAATGTTTGCCTTAATTGTTTCGGGAGTCCAAGTCGAGTATATCTCGCAGCAGGCGACGTTCGCGATATAATCCTTAAACGGCACCCAGACATTTTTTGCCGTGGCGTCGTTGGGCACTCCCAAATGCACCACCATAAATTCGGGGATAACAGGTTCGGACAGCACAATAAATCCCCTGCCGTCGGGGAGCGGTTTAACCTCTTCTTCGGGAATCTTAGGCGGGAAGTCGCCAAAAAGCGTGTTTGGCGCTATGTTGATAAGCTGAGTTTCCTCGTCTTCGGTATCGGGAATCGGTATCATCTTCACTTCTTGAATCGCCGTTGTCCGCGGGAGTATTTGAACGCCGTCGACGAACACTCTTTCAAAACCGGGCGCCACAATATCGACGTTGTATACGGAATACGGCTTGATTTCCGACGGCTCTTGGGAGAGCTCAAACGGCGGGGCGCCAAGCTCAACCGTGACCGTCTGCCCAGCGGAATCGGTGTCGAGCTCTTCAAGCAGCTTGTCGGCTTCGTATATCCGCACCTTTGCCTCCGGAACGGGCATGGAATTGCGGACGGCGGTGACGTTTACGTTGAGAAGTCCGGTGTCTGTCAAGTTTATTTGATTGTTCAAAAAATCACCTCTATAAAAAAGTAATATGCTTACATATATATAAATATGTCCAACCCGTTATTTTATTCCGTTAAACCAAACCGCGCCGAAGGAGACTGAAAATGGATACGCAAGAACGCCTGCTCAGGCAGCTGCCGGGGCTTAACCCCGAAGAACAAGTGGAGGTAATCATTAAATATCACGGCAGTCTTGCCAATATCGCGCAGTCGCTATCCGCGGAAGCGGAAGAGCTTAACGAAAATTACGCCATAATTGTTATCCCCGTCTATAAATTACCCCAGCTCTTAACCATAAACGAAGTGGAGTTTTACGAACTCCCCAAAACATTGACTTTTCAGCTGAGGCGGAGCCTTAACCTGACGGGGGTGACAAACGTTCAGCAGGAGAGGGGATATAATTTAAACGGCGCGGGAGTGCTTGTGGGGATAATTGATTCGGGTATCGACTACACTCACCCCGACTTCAGGACATCCGACGGAAAAACCCGAATACTTTATATGTGGGATCAAAACGCGGAAGGCTCGCCTCCGCACGGCTTTATAAGCGGGCATCTCTACACAAAAGAAGACATTGACCTCGCCCTTACAAGCGACGACCCCGCCGCTGTTGTGCCGGAGGTTGACAACCTCGGCCACGGGACGGCAGTCGCGGGAGTCGCGGCGGGAAACGGGCGTTCAAGCAACGGCGAGGACAGCGGGGTCGCCCCCCAAGCCGGGATTGTGGTGGTTAAGCTAAAAGAAGACGTCGAGCCCGGGTTCGCCAGAAGCACCGCGATAATGCGGGGGGTTAAGTTTTGCATTGATATGGCGGTCGGTCTTGAAATGCCCATCGCCATTAACATAAGCTACGGAACCAACGACGGCGCTCATAACGGCACGTCTTTGTTTGAGGGGTACCTTGATTCGGCGTCCACTCGGTGGAAAACGGTTATTTGCGTGGCGGCGGGGAACGAGCGTTCCGCGGGGCATCACTATTACGGAGTAATTGCTCAAAACGCCACCCAAAGCATTGAGTATTCCATAGGTGAAAACATAAGACAGCTCTACCTGACGTTTTGGAAGAATTTTGCCGACACCTTTGAAATAGAGCTGATATCCCCCTCTGGGCAATCGTCGGGCGTTATCAGCGCGGTAAACCGCGCCACACGCGTTGTGCTTGACAACGTGAGGGTGACGGTACTTTTCGGAATGCCCACGCATTATAATTTCAGTCAGGAAATATATATAACAATGGAGGGCATAGGCGGCCCCATGAGACCGGAAATCTGGCGGCTCACCGTAAAAGGGATAATTATTGTCGACGGCAGGATCAATATTTGGCTGCCAATGACAGATATGGTGACTGAAAAAACCGCTTTTTTAGTGCCGAACCCCGAAAACACCCTTTCAATACCGGCGACGGCGTTCAGCGTTATTTCGGTTGGCGGATATTCGGGGATACAAAACACCTGCGCGTTTTTTTCGGGCCGCGGGCTCCCTTATATTGTTTACGGCCAAAAGCCAGATCTTATCGCTCCGGGCGACACGGTGCTGACCACTTCCGTGGGCGGCGGGTACGACACGTTTACCGGAACGAGCATTGCCGCGCCGTTTGTCACGGGAGCCGCCGCTCTTATGATGGAGTGGGGGATTGTGCGCCAAAACGACGTGTTTTTATTCGGGCAGAAGGTAAAAGCCTTCCTTTGCAGGAACGCGAATAGAACCTTCCCGGTGAGCTACCCCAACTCATCATGGGGGTATGGGCTTTTGGATCTGATAGCCACGATGGATAACCTTATATTATACCGTGAATAAATGCTGAAAAATAAATTTTTCAGCTGCAAGTTTTTATCTTTGTGGTTTTGAAACCACAATTTCGCTAACGCGAAACCGGCAAAAACGTTGCGGCGCCCAAAATATATATATTATATTTCTTTTTGATTATATAGCATTTTCGATATTGATTTAAACGCGCAAGCCGCATCCATCAGCGTAGGGCGGGGGCTTGCTCCCGCCGAAAGGCCGAGGTATGTTAACCTCAATAGCGTGAATATACATTGGCAAAATTACACATTTATAAATTTTTATATAGTCATACCTGTTAGAGTATTAATTAAAAGTCATGTCATAAAAATACCGGGTCAACGAATAAAACAAACAGAAAGGCGGACGCTTAAATGGATAAACTATCAATAAACAGCGAAAAAAATCAAGAGCTTTTGCGCAGGTTGCTTCACGACCCGGAAACGGTTGATTTTATAGTTCAAAAAAACTCTTTTACCGAATCGATTCTCCAAAACCACGAGGTCGCGATCGCGTACATACTAAACGGAAGATACGCCATAGCTTACGCTACCCAGCAGGTTTACAATGAGGTAAGGCATAGTTTGGGTACGGGTTCGGCAAGCTTTAACTCAATTGTGCTCGGGTTGTTAGGGAAAGCCAGTCTTCAAGGCAGCGGGATTGTTCAGGTTCAGGAACAGCCCTTTTTAAACCTTAAAGGTCAGAACGTGCTTGTCGGCTTTGTGGACACGGGAATCGACTACACCCTTGACGTGTTTAAATATGAGGACGGCACAAGCAAAATAGCCTATATTTATGACCAAAGCGAAACAGGGCCTCCCCCCGAAGATTATTATATCGGCGTGGAGTACACAAACGAGCAAATCAACGAGGCGTTGCAAAGCGACAACCCGGCTTCTGTCGTGCCGCATACAGACGAGTCGGGTCATGGGACATTTTTAGCCTCAGTGGCGGCGGGAAGGGAAGTCGGGGATTTCTTGGGGGCCGCTCCCGACGCGGAAATAATTATGGTCAAGCTGAGAAAGGCGAGGCCTTATTATTTGAATTTATTTTCTGTGCCGCCGGAACAGGAATTCGCTTATGAGTCAAGCGCGATAATGCTTGGCGTGGATTATATATTAAGCAGGGCGCGAATGCTTAAAAAGCCGGTCGCCATTTGTCTCGGGCTCGGCTCGAATTTTGGGAGCCATGACGCTTACACCTTGTTTGAGGAATATTTAAGCGATATTTCCGGGCTCCCCGGCGTGTGTTTGTGTATCGCCGCGGGGAACGAAAGCCAAGCGAAACATCATACCGAGGGCACGATAAGCGCTCAGGGCGAAACCCAAAACATTGATATCAAAGTCGGGGAAAACGCGGGGGATTTTCTTGTCGGGGTCTGGACGAATGTCTCCGACAGGGTTTCGGTAGCGGTGAGGTCCCCGACGGGCGAGTTTGTCCCGAGAGTCCCCCCGATAGCGGGGAGAACAAGCGAAACAAAACTGAAGTTAGAAGACGCCGCGGTTCAAATAGCGTATTTTTTCCCGTTCGAGGGCACGGGAAGCCAGCTAAGCGCCGTCAGAATAATTAACGCCACGCAGGGGATCTGGACAATTACCGTCTTTGGCGACTTGATTCTTGACGGCACATATCACTCTTGGCTTCCGCTGACAGGATTTGTCTCCCCAAACGTGGAATTTTTATCCACCAACCCCAACTTTACCGTGACCGTCCCGGCGACGATGAACGGCGCGATTGTCTGCGGGGCGTATAATTACCGGACAAACAGCCTTTATTCCGCCACTTCGTGGGGGCCGTCAAGAACCGGCGAGTTAGCCCCCGACCTTGTAGCGCCCGGGGTGAATATAAGCGGTTATTTCCCGTATGGGCTGGGAGCAATGGACGGAACGAGCGTCGCGGCGGCGATAACGGCTGGGGCGTCCGCGCTGCTTTTGCAATGGGGGCTTGTGAGAGGCAACGACCCGACTATAAGCTCTTATCAGATAAGGGCGTACTTAATACGCGGGTGCAACCGAAGCGAAAACATGGTTTACCCGAACAACCGCTGGGGGTACGGCAGCCTTAACCTGCTAAATTCTTTTCAGCTAATGCGCGAAACATAAGGCGGGGTGAAAAATGGGATTAAGAGTTACCATTGAAGTTGCCTTAACGCTGATAGTTTTGACCATATCCATATGGAAGACTTTCAGGGTGATACTGCGGCTTTCAAAAGATAAATTGCTTTATCCGATGATACTTCAGTTTATAACCGAAGCGGAAGCAACGCATAAAAGCGGCTCGGAAAAGTTAAGCTATGTCCTTGACAATATCGGCGCTTACGCCAAGGAGCAGGGGTTGGAGCTTGACCTTGATTACATAAAGGACCTTATCGAAAGAATAATAATAATGACAAAAAAGGTAAATGTAAGCGGATAGGATTTTAAAAACCCTGCCGCGAACACAGCCAAAATAAGTTCACCGGCATATATTGCTAATGAGGTGAAGATATGGCCGGCCGCAGTTTTATGGCGTCACAGCTTTCCGAATTGTTTAGAAGAAACCCCGACGCTTACGCGTTGATTTTGGGTTCCCCCGAATACAACCGAATATCCGGAAGAGCAGAGTTTTGGCAAACCCAAAACGGCGTGGTGGTGGTCACATACCTCACAGGGCTTCCGTTTCTGCCGGGGCGTTGTTCGGAAAACATTCTCGCGTTCCATATTCATGACGGCAAAGGCTGCGCGGGGGATACAGATGACCCTTTTAAAGACGCGGGGAGCCACTACAACCCCTACGGATGCCCCCACCCCGCCCACGCGGGGGATATGCCGCCGCTGTTTGTTGCGGGGGGCTACGCCTTTTTGGTATTCCTCACCGACAGGTTTAAATTAACGGAAGTCATAGGTCTTCCCGTGGTAGTACATGAGAGCAAGGACGATTTTACTACCCAGCCGAGCGGAGGCGCGGGTAAAAAAATTGCATGCGGGGTGATAAAAAAATAAAAGTTATGCCAAGGGCCGCCGTGTGGCGGCTCTTTTTAATGTTGTTTTGTTTATAATAAGCTTATTTTTTGTAGAACAACACAAAGTTTTTAAAATGGCGCGGAGAGTTTTACATAAAAAAGCTATTTACAACAACTCGGGCGAATGATATAATAAAATGAGTAATTTTACGGGGAGGTTCTCATGAACAGAATAATATACAGGGAAAACCTCAATGATTTTGTCACTTTAATGAAAGTTGACGCGGAACTGGTTGCAAAAAAAGCAAAGCCCGGGCAGTTTGTAATACTCCGCGCGGAAGAAGACGGCGAGCGGATTCCCCTCACCATAGCGGATTATGACAGAGCCGAGGGCAGCGTCACTATCATTTTTCAAATAGTGGGAGCGACTACTGAAAAACTAAACAGGCTTGGCGTCGGCGACTATATTGTAGACCTCGCGGGGCCTTTGGGGAGAGCGACAGAGACTTCCGAATATAAAAGCGTCGCCGTTATCGGCGGCGGGGTGGGGAGCGCAATAGCGCTTCCGATAGCAAAACAGCTCTATAACGAAGGGGCGGCGGTGTACTCGATCGCGGGGTTCAGAAGCCGCGAGCTTGTGATACTTGAGGATAGGTTCCGGGAAATTTCGGACAAATATATACTAATGACAGACGACGGAAGCGCCGGCGAAAAGGGGCTTGTGACCGACGCGCTGAAAGTTCTTATCGAGAGCGGGATAAAGCTTGACTGCGTTATCGCGATAGGCCCGCTGATTATGATGAAGTTTGTTTGCCTGCTGACCAAAAAGTACGGGATAAAAACTATAATTTCAATGAACCCCATTATGATCGACGGCACGGGAATGTGCGGGGGGTGCAGGCTTACCGTGGGGGGCGAGACAAAATTCGCCTGCGTGGACGGCCCCGATTTTGACGGGCATCTCGTCGATTTTGACGAGGCGATGGCGCGTTCGGCCATTTATAAAAATCAAGAGCGAAGCGCCCACGACGACATTTGCAACCTGTTTAAAAAGGAGGCCGATCAATAATGGCCAACCTGTCTAAAAATAAAAACCCGATGCCGGCGCAAAACCCCGAAGAGCGAAATAAAACCTTTGATGAGGTCGCCCTCGGCTACACTGAAGCGCTGGCAAAATCAGAGGCCGAGCGCTGCCTTAACTGCAAGAAACCCTACTGCGTGGATGGCTGCCCCGTTAACGTGCAAATCCCGGAATTTATAAAAAAGATTGCCGACGGTGACTATGAGGGCGCTTATTCAACAATTAAACAAACAAACACCCTCCCCGCCGTTTGCGGCAGGGTTTGCCCGCAGGAATCCCAATGCGAGGCCGAGTGTATAAGGGGGAGAAACGGCGAACCTGTCGCAATAGGCCGCCTTGAGCGTTTTGCCGCCGATCGGCATAACGCCAATAACCCGGCTAACCCGGAAAAACCCACCCCAAACGGACATAAAGCCGCCGTTGTCGGGTCGGGGCCGGCGGGGCTCGCCTGCGCCGGCACGCTGGCAAACTTAGGCTGGGACGTTACGATTTATGAGGCGCTCCATACCCCGGGCGGGGTGCTTGTGTATGGAATACCGGAATTCAGGCTCCCCAAATCGGTTGTTAAAAAAGAAATCGACGACCTTATCCGGCTCGGCGTGAAAATTGTCACAAACGTGATAATTGGCAAAACGCTTATGGTGGAAGAACTTTTTGAGGACGGTTTTGAGGCGGTATTTTTGGGGAGCGGCGCGGGACTGCCGAAATTTATGGGCATCCCCGGCGAAAACCTCAACGGCGTTTATTCCGCCAACGAATACCTAACAAGGGTAAACCTTATGAAAGCCTATAAAAATTCCTCCACGCCCGTGCTGCGGCCAAAAAAAGTCGCCGTGGTGGGGGGCGGGAACGTCGCCATGGACTCCGCGAGATGCGCTTTACGAATGGGCGCCGAGGAAGTGCGTATAGTTTACAGGCGGAGCGGGGACGAGCTCCCCGCGCGGGCGGAGGAAGTCGCCCACGCTAAAGAAGAAGGAATTATTTTTAATTTCCTTACAAACCCGGTTGAGATAACGGGGGACGAAAAAGGCTTTGTAAACGGGCTTGTCTGCGTGAACATGGTTCTCGGCGAACATGATTCCTCCGGCAGGCGGGCTCCGGCGGCGAAACCCGAAACCAAACACACCCTTGAGGTTGACTGCGTGATAATGGCGATCGGGACAAACCCTAACCCGCTTATAAAAACAGCTCTTCCCGGGATAGAAACCCATAAGTGGGGGGGAATTATAACCGACGATGACGGTAAAACCTCAAGTGAGAACGTCTACGCCGGCGGCGACGCCGTTACGGGGGCCGCGACAGTTATTCTCGCCATGGGCGCGGGCAAAAAAGCCGCTCTCGCCATTGATAAAGCAATAAGGGGCAAAGAGCGGTAAAAAAATAAGCCGTAAATCACTCTTTACGGCTTTGAAATTATTTTAATATGCGGTTCAGGCAAAATCCTCAAGTTTTGACTCACTTAGCTCTTTAAGATTGTAAAAGCTCCCTTTTTTATTTATAAGATCGTCATAAGTGCCGCATTCGGCGATTCGCCCGCGTTCCATCACAACAATGCGGTCGGCCGAACGGATTGTTGACAGCCGGTGAGCGACTATAAACGTGGTTCTCCCGCGCTTGCCCTTGTTTATCGCCGAGCCGACGTGAAACTCGGATATGTTGTCAAGCGCGGAGGTCGCCTCGTCAAGGATAAGTATTTTCGGGTTCCTGATAATTGCCCGAGCAATCGTTATTCTTTGCTTTTGCCCGCCCGAGAGCTTCCCCCCGCCCTCGCCGACTTCCGTCTCCAGCCCTTCGGGGAGTAAAGGCAAAAATTCCTTTACGTTTGCGGTCTCAAGCGCTTCTTCAAGCCGGGATTCCGTATAATGCTCAAGCCCATAGGTGATGTTTTCCCGTATTGTCCCGGGGAACAAAATGCTGTTTTGGGGTACCACCGAAATATGGTGCCGGTAAGCGGTGAGGTTAAGGTCTTTTATATCTTCGCCGTCAATGGTGAGTTTCCCCTCTGTCGGGGTTAAAAACCCGATAATCATATTTACTATAGTCGATTTGCCCGAGCCCGACGGACCCACAAACGCGATACACTCGCCCGGGCTAACGTCAAGCGAAAAGTTGTTTATCACATAGCTTTCGGCGTCATCGGGGTAGCTGTAAGACACGTTTTCAAAACTCACCCCGCCTTTTATGCAGCAGGCTGAAAGCTCCCCCTCTCTCTCGACATCCCCCGAAACCATAACTTCCGAAACCGAGCTAAGCGACTCCGCGCCCGTGATAAGGGAGGGATAGGCGTTGATAATAGCCATGACGTTGCCGTTGATCCCCCCGAAAAGGGATTGATACAGCACAATATCCCCCACATTAATAACGCCCCTGATGGCAAGAAACGCGCTGAAAACCAGACAAAGCGCGCTGACAATGTTGCTGATAACCCATGACCATGAGCCGAAATAAGCGTTGGTGTTATCGATTTTCAATCCCTTGCTCATAAGGCGTTCCATATAGCGCTCAAAAGAAGATATCTCGGTTTCCCCAAGCCCGTGCGCTTTGGTGACGGGGATAAGCGTGAGCATTGAGGTAAACTTAGCGGAGACGTCCTCGTTAGCCAGCCGGAAGTCGCGGTTTTCGGCTCTTATGCGTTTTTCAAACGCCTTGGCGACAATTATGTTAAGCGGCACCACGGCGATAAAAAACAAGGTCATAACAGGGGCTTTGAAAGTGGAAATACCCACGGAAATAATCACCCCGATAAGCGCCGGGACAAGCACAAGCACAAAGTTGCGAACCATCGCGTCGACAGCCTCAAGGTCGCGGATAAACTTTGACTGGAGTTTTCCCGATTCCATTTCTTTGTGATATGTTATTGAAAGCCGCTGCAGTTTGCGGACAAGCGCGCTCTTTAGCCCGGCGTTGACCCGTCGCATCACGCCGTTGATTATCCGGGCGTAAAGGACATGGGTGGGGACGTTTTGTAAAAGAACAACCGCCAACACCCCGCAGTAAATTATAATTTTCCCAAACGGATTGCTTTCGGTTTTACCCATTGCGAGAGTGATTATCTGCGCGGTGATAAGCGGTATTATCCACACCGGCGACGCCTTAATTATGTAAACAAACTGAGCGGCTATAAGCTTTTTGCTGTTCATTTTATAAAGCCTATATAGTATGCCGCTTTTTCCCTTTTTAGGGCGTGTTTCGTCGGTAAATAAATGCTCGTAGTCGGGTATCACGTTTTCCGCGGAGTGTTTTTTGTGTATATCCGAACCTGTCTGTTGTTTGTCCGCCATAAGTTTCCCTCACAGTTGTGACCGCTTTAGCTGTATTCGTTTTTCTTGCCTCTCAAGCGGATTATAGCATCGCGGACTTTAAAAAGCAATGTCACTTGTGTCACAAAAACAAAGAGCGGCGGCGTATGTTTAGTTAATTTCTACCAAATAAAAAGGGTGGGTTCAATGTTAAAACAAAAAATCAACATTCAAAGGCTAACCATAGCGGGGCTTCTCGTCGCGGCGGGGGTTATTCTCCCCTACGCCACCTCTCACTCGTTCGGCGTTAAAGGCACTATTTTCCTTCCCATGCATATTCCCGTCCTCTTGATGGGTCTTTTATGCGGCCCGATGTACGGAGCCATGGGCGGGGGGCTTATCCCATTTCTAAGCACTATGCTGACAGGCATGCCGGCGATGTTCCCGACCCTGCCGATGATGGTGTGCGAGCTTGTCACTTATGGTCTTATAAGCGGGCTTTTACTTTATAAAACAAAGCTTGGCGGATATAAATACGGCGTTTACCCGGCGCTTATAATAGCGCTGTTTTCGGGGAGAGCCGTTTACATGGGCGTGTTTTATATCTTTTCGCTCTTTATAGCCGACCTTAAATTCCTCGCTATCTTCCAGACTTTTGCCACCGGGCTGCCGGGAGTGGCGGTTCAGTTGGTTTTTATCCCCCCAATCGTTAAAATAATTGAAAAGTCGCCAAAACAGCATAAATGCGCCGTCAGGTTATCGGCGTTAAGCCTTATCGAGCGCGGCGCGGGCTGTGTGGTTATTAAAGACGGCAAAATCGTCAAGGTTAAAAACGAGCGCGGAGTCGCCCCCGTTATGGAGCTTTACGAGAAAGGCGAACTGAAGGGCGCGTATGTGGTGGATAAAATTATCGGCAGGGCGGCGGCGATGCTGCTGGTCCTTGGCGGCGCGGAGGGCTGTTACGGCGTCGTCATGTCAAAGGGCGCGAAAGAGCTTTTAAAAACCCACGGTATCGGCGCCGGGTATGAAACGCTCGCGGAATTTATTCAAAATCGAAGCGGCGACGGCGTCTGCCCAATGGAAACCGCCGTTAAAAACATCAGCGACCCGAAAGACGGCTATACCGCGCTTAAAAAGGCGCTTGAAAGCATTAAAGGCGAATAAATAATTTTAAATATTGAGGTAATTCTATCAGCAAAATACCTCGCGCTCGAGACTGCTTTTTTGGCTGACTTAATAAAAAACCCCTCTTCATTATATCAAAGTTAAAAATTAACATAAACAAAGCGCGCCCCATTTTTATGAAGCGCGCTATTTGTTTTATTTTTTTGCTTATCTTTTATTTACGGCGAGTGCCACTTATATTCGTAAGCGGTTTCAACCGATTGATTTCCCGCCCCCATGCCGGTGACAATATAGATTTTATCCCCGTCTTTATAACCTTTTGGCATAACGCCGCTTACCGTCACGCTCATTCCAAGATAACCCGTGTTGGTATCATTTTTATAAGTGTTTATAAAAGATTTCGTATGCTCGCCGGTAATATCGCAAAGTGTAATATCAGTGCCGTATGAAGCAAAAGCGTTATCCTTATTTACCGGAGTAATATACGCCCCCAAACTGGCGCCGAGGTGCAAGCATATATTTGAAGAAGTTTCCGCCGATACCGTCAAGTCAATCACAACCGTTTCGCCGCCGTAATAACGGTCTTTCGGTATGGAGGCAATCGCGGTGTTATTTACAAACTCGCCGTGACAATCGTCATGTGTGCTGCCGATATAGGAGTAATGTCCGATAAATTTGCAATTGAAAGTATATGTGCCGTTTCCGCCGCTCCAAGCGCTGATATAATTAGGATTTGAATCGTCATACGTTATATAGTCGCTTTCAAAGCTTCTTACAAACTGCCAATACCCCTCTCTGATTTCAGCGGTTTTTTCAAGATAACCCTGTTCCCGCATCCAGCCGTACAACCCGGCTCTGTCCTTGCCGTAAAGCAACCACATTTTCACGGCGAAAACCAGATTGTCCTCAATCTTTTTCTCGCTGTTCCCGAAAACGGACAAATCGCCGCCGGCTATGTCGATGATGTTTTGACGGATTTTCATAAGCGAGTTTATTCGATCCGTAAGGCTTATATGGTGAGAAAACTTCAAAATGCAATCGGGGTCAAGGAGTCCGTAACTGTCGAAAAGCGCGAGCAAGTTTTCGATTCTTGTTTTTTCCGCTTCTATTTCGGCGTTTTGAGTGTATATCCTTATAAATTTTCGCTTCACATCATTTAAAACAGCGTTGTTAAGCTTTTCTTTCAGCGTTTTGTCTTTATCTATTTCCTTTAAAGTCTTGCCGTTCGCGGCGGCATAAGCCGTCCTGTATTGAATCTGCAGCGAGGTGAGCCCGCTGCCCATGTTATGGAACACCATATCCCAGCTGTCGTCGGTAATTAAACCGTCCGGTGAGATTTTCTGGTCAAGATAAACCTTGTAGGCGTACTCGACGGAATAATCCTGCCACATTTCCACTCCCGCTTTTGTTGCCTCGACGACAGCTTTGCCAAGCCTTGCCGCGGGGAGGAAGTCCATGGCGGAATAAACAAATTCTTTATACGCTTTGCTGTAATCGCCGC
>JBAYZO010000006.1:0-68663 GCA_041672465.1 Eubacteriales bacterium | reverse complement strand
TGCTCCGCAATATGAAATAATGGTCTTGCGACCATTATGAAATTTTATGCTGACGCATAAAATGAAATAAAATAAATCCACTCATGCCCGCAGGCATTTCATACGCCGCAGGCGTATATCATGTGCGACAGCACATTTCACAAATCCGCAAGGATTTATTTAATTGAAAAAAGCAAGTCTTCGACTTGCTTTTTTCTGGTGGGGGAAGGTGGATTCGGACCACCGAAGGCATTGCCAGCAGATTTACAGTCTGTCCCCTTTGGCCACTCGGGAATTCCCCCATTTTTAATTTTGCTGGAGCTGGTGAAGGGAGTCGAACCCCCAACCTGCTGATTACAAATCAGCTGCTCTGCCATTGAGCCACACCAGCGTTTTTACCACCGCCGGCGAAAAACAGCTTAGTTTGTCCCGGCGGCATTTGCGATTATAGCATATAGCCGCCTTGTTGTCAACACCTTTTTCCCGCCCCTCAATTTAAAAACCAATTAAGCCGCGGGGTGAGGTTTTTACCGTTTTTGCCGCTGCGCCGATACTCCGGGGTTTTGACAAAGCAAAACGACTTTGCTTTTCCGCTGTTATAATAATGGGGATTTTTATTGACTTTATGCGTTTGGTTTTGTATAATTTTAACAGGCAAATCAATAAGGGGAGAGATTCGATTTCGCGCTTGCGGGAAAGCAACGCCCGCGGTTTGACCCTGAAAAAAACACAACGCTCCCCGATTTAGCGAAAGGAATGATTGAGTTATGAAAGCCGGGAAACTTATATCCTCGTTTATTTTAGCCATGCTTTTTATTTTTTTAACACTCGCCTCTTTGTCTTGCGCCAAAAAAGACGGGGCGCCTGACGGGAGCGGAAAAGAGAGCGGCCCCGAAAATTCTGAAGTCCTGTCGTTGTCGTCCCCCGAAAACACAAGTTCCGATGAATTTTTTGACGGGCTCCCCGACATCAATTACGGGAACAGGTTTTTTACCATACTCCAGCGTAAGGAATACAAATACGAGTACGCGAGCGACGAACAGGCGACCGAAAAAGTGAACATCCTTATCGCCGAGCGCAACCGGCGGGTTGAGGAGCGCTTTGGGGTGGTCATAACGACAATCGAGCAGGAGGGCATTTGGGGCAAGCATGAGGACTTTATTTCGTATGTCAGGAACACCATAGATTCCGGAACCGCCGGCTATGACATTATTTCCGGCTACGCCGCGGTGACGCCGACGCTTATCTCCGACGGTTATTTCATTAACTGGTACGAGCTGTCCGATTACATAAACTTTGAAAAACACTGGTGGGCGCAGGACTTTATTTCCGAAATGTCGCTCAACAATAAGCTTTATCTTCTTTCCGGAGACATCTCGCTGACCTTTTGGGAATCCATGCAATGTATGTTTTTCAACAAAACCCTCGCGAGCGCCTACAACCTAAACGATATTTATGACGTTGTAAGGGACGGGGACTGGACATTTGACAAAATGTATACGGTTATAAAAGAAACATATAACGAAAACTCCGATCCGAACGAGCAGGTTTACGGCTACGCCACGGCGCTGACGACTCAGATAGACGTCTATCAGGACGCCTTTAATATCCCCGTTACCGAAAAAGACGCGGACGGCAGGCCGCGTTTCACAATAAATCAGCCTAAAATCTATAACACCCTTGATATGCTGTACGACCTCGTCATTGATTCCCCTTATTCCAAAATTTGCGTCGAGGCTAACGGTCAGGACGAAACCCTTGACTTTTTCGGGAAGGGGAGGGCGCTCTTCGCCCCGCTTTGGCTGGGGGCGGGCGCGATGCTCCAAAACTATGACACCGTGTACGGGATCCTCCCAATGCCGAAATATGACGTAAACCAAACCGATTACCACTCCACTTGTTCGGACTTTTACTCTGTGCTCGCGCTCCCCATAACAAGCGATGAAAACCTTGATTTTATCGGCGTCATCACCGAAGCGCTGTGCGTGGAATCGTCGAGGTATGTGGTGCCGGAATACTACACATTGGTGCTTAAAGAGCGATATACAAGCGACGAGGACTCGGTGCAGATGATAGACATCGTCCGCGACGGCGTGCTCTGCAATTTCGGCTATCTCTATTCCTATACGCTGAACTGGCCGGCGCATCAGCTCAACGTCTGCATTAACGCCAAAAACAGAAACTTTTCATCGAACTGGGAATCCAAAGAGACCATGTTTACCCAAAACCTTGAAGAAGCCATAAAGTATTATTTTGATGATTAATGGCGGGTTATATATACCTCGGATAATTTATTTTGACTTTTGTTTTATAAACCGGAATACGGAATAAAGAACCACCGCCAAAAGTATCGCAAGGCTTGTGTTTTGAGCTGGGGAGAGGCTAAATAAGCATACCCCTCTGTCATCGCCACGGAAGAATTCCACAAAAAACCTAAGCGCCGAATAAAAAATAAGGTAAAGTTTAAACCTATTCTTTTTAAAAACAAACGCTAAGAGGAAAATTATCGCAATTATTCCCGCCGCCTCAAACAGCTGAGTGGGGTAAACCTTTTGCCCGAAATGGAAGACCCCGTATTCGGGCTGATCGGGAAAGCTTACGCCAAAAGCGCTGTCTGTCGGCTTGCCATAACAGCAACCTGACAAAAAACAGCCTATTCTGCCAACAAAATGAAAGGCTAAAAAAGGTATTGTAAGCGTGTCAAACCACTTTAAAGCGGTGAGCGAAGTGGCTTTTGGTGAATATACAAAAAACAAGTACAGAGTGATTACCCCGCCGATTAGCCCGCCGTAAAACGCGATGCCTTTAAGCTCAAGAGCTCCCCGCTGGGCATATTTAAACGCCGCGTCATAAAAAAGCGCGCCGAAATAGCCGCCAAACAAGCTCCACGCCAATTTTGGGAATATATACGCTTTTTCGGGGAACGGCGAGGTTTTTTGTATCCTGCTTACCTCTTTATAAACAAGCAGGCAAAAGACGGCGACCCCTATAGCGGCCATTACGGTGTAAAGCCTGAGACTACCCAAAAAGCCAAGGTTAATTTCCGGGAACATTAAAACAACAACCTTTTTGAATTTATGTTTTGATTATACGTTTGCGCCCCGGCTTTGTCAAGGAATCTTGACAAAACCGCCCCTTGGGACTATAATTTTCTGAGGTGATTTTTTGGCCTTTAATATTATAAATATAGACACCGTCGATTCGACAAACAATTATTTAAAGTCCTTGGCGAGGGAGGGGGCAAAGCACGGCACGGCGGTGCTTGCGAGAACCCAAACGGCGGGGAGAGGAAGACAGGGCAAAAGTTTTTATTCTTCTGACGGCGGGGTTTATTTTTCCGCCTATTACTGTTTTGAGGACATAAAACCCGGCGATTTTACGCTTGTCACCCCCGTGGCGGCGCTTGCCGCGCTGTCGGCGATAGAAGAGGTTTCGGGGCTGGAACTCCGGGTAAAATGGGTTAACGATATTTTTCACGGAAATAAAAAAGTCTGCGGCATACTTGCCGAGCGTGTTGCGGCGGGGAAATCGCCCGGGTATGACGGTTTTATCGTGGGGGTGGGGGTAAACCTCCCCGGCGTAAATCTGCCGGATACGCTTAAAAATAAAGCGGGGGTGGTTCCGGCGGAAAGGCAAAGGCTTGCCTCCCGCCTCGCGGAAAAACTTGATTTTGACCTTGACTTTCTAAGGCACCCCGACCGCGTGGACGAATACAGAAAAAAATCCTGCCTTACGGGGAGGGATGTATCCTTTGTCCGCGGTGGGATTAATTTTTCGGGCAGGGTTCTTGATATAGATAAAAAATTCCGCCTAATTGTTAAAACCCCGGAGGGAATAATGGCGCTTGACAGCGGGGAAGTTTCAATTGGGCTGGCAAGTTTTTGATTTTGCAGTTTAAACAACTGCAATTTCGCTAAAGCGAAAGCATCAAAAACTTGCATTACCAAATTTTATAAAGCTTAAAGGGTGAATTGTCAGTTAAGCCGGCAAGTTTTTGATTTTGCAGTTTAAACAACTGCAATTTCGCTAAAGCGAAACCGTCAAAAACTTGCATTCTTTGATTTTACAACAATTGAAAGACAATTTGTTAATTTATTACAGCGAAAGCATCAAAAACTTGCATTACCCAATTTTATAAAGCTTAAAGGGTGAATTGCTGAATTAAACAGTTACAGCGAAAGCGTTAAAAACTTGAAGTTACTCAATTTTACAAAGGTTACAGGATAAATTTTCATATAACAAGGAGAAGAAAAATGGCGCTGATGCATGTTAACTTTTTTTCAAACGTACTGGGAATGTGTGTGAATATGGACGTGATTATACCCCAGTCGACTACCGGGCAGATAGGGCTGGAGACAACTTCCTCCGCAACCTATCCCACGCTGTACCTCCTCCACGGCATGAGCGACGATCACACCATCTGGCAGCGGAGGACCTCGATTGAGCGCTACGCCGCGTATAAAGGCATCGCCGTCGTAATGCCGGCCACAAACTTGGGCTGGTACACAGACATGGAGTGCGGGTATTTAAAATATTTTACCTTTGTGTCAAAGGAACTCCCGGGAATTTGCCGTGATTTCTTCCCCAAAATGTCCCCAAAGCGGGAGGACAACTGGATAGCCGGGCTTTCCATGGGGGGTTACGGCAGCGTCAAGGCCGCGCTGTGGGAAAGCGATACTTTTTCTAAAGCGGTTTCGCTCTCGGGTTCTTTTAACGTTGATAAGCGCCCCGACACTCCTTATTGGAACTCAATTTTCGGCCCCCCGCGCGATCGCGAAGCCCACACTGTCGAGTACGCCGCCGAAAAACTGCTTAGTCGCGGGGGGAAAAAGCCCAAATTTTACCTTGTCTGCGGAACCGAGGACGGGCTTATCGATTGCAACAGAAACCTTAAAAAATTCCTTACCGAAAAGGGTTTTGAAGTCGCCTATAAAGAATCCCCCGGCTCGCATACTTGGGAGTATTGGGACGATGAGATCCAACCCGCGCTTGACTGGCTGACAAAATAAAAGCCTTTTATATCTGACCATAACAAAACCGCCCTTAAAAAGGCGGTTTTGTCCGGTTTTACTTATTATAAAAACAAACTTGTTTTTATTTTATTTTCTCTTAGCAATTACAATTCCGGCAAGCGCGACGACAGTTAGTATCGCAAGCGCCGCAAAACCGCTGTCCCCGGTGGGAGGGGTGGGGTCTTTAGAGCTTGATTCCTCGGCCGGTTCGCTTGTTTCCGCGGCGGGTTCGCTTGTTTCCTCGGCAGGTTCGCTGGATTCATCGACAATGGTGTCCTGATACAGATCCCCAAGGGTCATAACCGCGCAGGCGTTAAGGGTTTTCGGGCCATGTGCGTAGCAGTCGGCGAGATACAGATAGTTGCCTTTGTAAACGCCGTCCCCGCCGTCATAACCGCCGTTGGCAATTACATCGGCGTCGTTATTGATGTCGGTGAGCCCGATTGTCAGGTCTATGCCGAAAACAGTGCCTTCCTCGCCGATAAGAGGGGTGGTTTGCTTTGAGGATTTCATTGACGACCAGGGTATTTTAATTTCATACATATCATAGTCGCCGTCGCTTCCGCAGGCGTATGTAGCTAAATTGCCGGCAATCAAATTGCCGAAGTGGTCGGTGGCGAAAGCTTCGCCCTCGCCGTGGGACGGAGTGGCTTCGCTTGTGTAAATCATTGTCCACTCATAGCAAAATCCGCCGTTGTAAAGGTCGGCCCAGCCGGCGCTTCCGTCGGGATAAATGCCGTTTGTGGGGTCATCCGGGATAATAAGGGTCATTAGGTGATGGGCGTTAAACACCCAATGCTGCGCGTCGTTGTCCATCATCGCCACGTGGGGGGAGTCGCATTCGGTCTTGACCGCGTAGTAAAGGTAGTCCTCGTCATAGCACATATATATGTATGCCGAGATGTTGTTCACGTAGTCGCCCCTGTTGGACATTTGTTGGTCGTCGGGCCAGCTTGTCAGAAGCGGGTATTCGCCCTCCTCAATAACGCCGTCGATCGTGGGAGCTGTCTCAACCCTGTAAACGGTGAATTCCCTGTTGTCCGCGTTTTCGGCCGAGACATTTACCACAAGCGTTGAAACGCTTGCCGCAACAAGGAGAAAAACTAAAATAAGCGCTGAAATTTTCTTCATGTCTGTCTTACACTCCTTAAAAATATTATTGTGGTATATTGATGTTTACGGTATATTGCTTTCATAGCAACTTATTCTATACCCATCTAAGAATAAGTATAATATGCTTTTTCCGTTTTGTCAACACATAATCCAAATAAAGTTCATCCAAAGTTAAATACGGAGTCAAGATTTCTCTCAACTATAATATAAATTACAAAATCCGCGTTATATCTGCTTATTTCCCGCTCGCTGAAAGTGAACGACCACATCGGCTCATAGCAGGTGAGGTTAAAGCGTTCGGCAAGAATGTCATAGAGCTGGGTGGAATAAGAGTCTCGCATAACAATGGCGTTCGGGAGGTTCGGGCGGTTTGTCTCAATAACCATTTTTGACGTCATTGCCGTCTGGTCAAATATTAAAATCTTATCGCTGACATACCGTTTTATTTGTTTTATCGCGGACGGCATGCTAAATTTCGGCACTCTGAGGTAACTGTACTCTTTCATGGGCAGGTTCGGGCTGTACACGCCGTTGTAGTACTCAAGGTAATACGACATATCGCCCCCCACATAAAAGTCGCTCACCCAGTTAAACTCGTCAAAACTTCTCGCGGCGGCGTTCGGGAATCTTTCGGACACAAGGTCAAAAATTTCTTTATAAGCCAAAAACGCTCCGTATTCCGACCAGTGCGAGTCTGTCTTCCAATATAATTTATAAGCGTCGTTTTTATGCTCGGTGAAAAGCGATTTTAAGTTTATGCAAGACACACCGGCTTTTTTTATAGCGCTCATTACTTGGTCAAGCCTTGAGATACTGCCGATTTGTTTGTATTCGGCCGGCATGGTCTCGGGGTAAATTTCGGCGGGGGAGGGCACGAGCACATATATAATTTGAGTGTCGCCGAGCGACGCCTGCCTTGCCTTTAGGCGCTGGGTGAGTTCACTTAGCTGCGACTGACTGTAAAGGTTGTTACGCAGGTGGTCGTTCAGCGTAAGCCCGAGGTGGAACTGATAGTCTTTTCCGGCAATGATATCCCACATATCGGTGGAAACCGCTTTGGGCACCGCGGTGTAGCTTAACTTTTTGCTGTTTTCTTTACCATCCACAACCGCCCAGAGCGAAACGCCAAGCGAAGACGCCATTGATTTTACCCTTACCGAGAAAAAGCCGTGGTCCGAATTTGTGGAATCGGTAACGCCGTTTGCGGTGAAATAAATGGTTGCGTTGTTTTCGCAGGTGCCGAGTATCACAAACGCCCCGTCATAAAGCTTTGTGCAGCCGTAAACGGACGGGGTGGCGGCTGTCTCTTTTTTAGGAGGCTCTTCTTCTGAGGGCTCTTCTGACGGCTCTTCAGAGGGTTCTTCCGACGGCTCTTCCGAAGGTTCTTCCGATGATTCAACCGACGGTTCTTCAGATGGCTCTTCCGAAGGTTCTTCAGAACTCACTTGCGCCGGGGTTGATACTTCAGGTGAATTTATTGAAACCTCACCGCTTGTCCGCGAGCTTTCCTCCGGAACGGAGGGCTCTTCGGAGACAGGTTCCGAAACCTGAACGCTGTCGTTCGGGCTTGTCTCTTCCGAAAGACCCGAGGGCTGTGACCTATCGGCGCTGCCCGCGCTTTCGGGCGACGAGGGGTATGTAAGACCGCCATTGGAGGATGAATTGTATTCAGACGCCGGGGCGTTGCTGACGGTTTCGCTTTTTCCGGTATTGTCACCGTTTCCGCCCGCGCAGTACCCAAGCGACAGCGAAAGTAAAATCGTCAGAACTAAAAAGAGCAGTTTTTTCATATTTCGCAACCAAACCTTTCAGCGCATATTGTACCATAAAAGGCCGGCGAAATCAAGGTTTTATTTCGGTATGGCGGCAAGTATGAACAAAACACACATACCGTTGTTGAAGTCCGAAAGATATAAGATAAAAATCCCAAGGGCGGCAAGAATAATCCCGCCGATAACAGACGCCGTTTTCAAGGCTTTTTCGGCCGCTTCCTCCCCTTTGTTTTTGGCTGTTCTTAAGTAAATCAAGTGTCCGCCGTCGTTTGTCTTAAGCGGTATGATGTTTATAAAAGCAAAAAAAAGACAGGAAAATATAAATAAAAGCAGATATTCGCTCCGTAAAACCCCAAGCGGCAAACATCCTAAAAAAGCGAAAAGCAAGTTAAAAAAAATTCCCGCAGCGCAAATCGAGGCTTCTTCGGTATACCCGAGACCCTCCGAGGTATAGCCTATCGTCCCGCCGAACGGCTCGATATCAACTCGGGTCACTTTTTGCCCGTGCGAATAAATGAGTATCAAATGCCCCGCCTCGTGCACAAGAGCCCCCGCCAAAACGCAAAAAAAAGCCGGCACTCCCTCCGAGACGGCAATTATCCAAAAACAGGCGGGGGCGAATATGTTTACCCTCACCCTCCCGCCGAACACCGGGAAATAAAGCCCGCTCACTTAAGGAGCTGACGGAAAAATTGAACAATATTTACGGGCTTGAACTCCCCGCCAATACCGGCGAAAGCCGCAAGGTCGCTCGGGCGCTCGCCGAGCAGGGCAAGAGCCGAAATAATAAGCGTTAGTGAAATTATAAAAGCAAGCAGTTTTTTCAAGATTATCGCCTCGTATATATTTATTCGCCAGCCTTGCGGGAAATGACTTAAAAAATTTTTATTTTACCCTAACAGTTGACATGTTTTTTAAGACAGGGGTTTTAAAATGAGAGGACAAGGCAGCAAACGCTAAAAGGATGTGCTTTTTTACTCTTATGGGCGAGACATATGTAATATACGCTGATATTTTTTTTCTTATAAACTTCACTCTTGACTTTTTTTGCCTGTATATCGCGGGGGCGATTGTCTCAGCGAAACTTAAAACATCGCGGCTTATAGCCTCCTCCGCCGCCGGCGGGGGCTGGTCGCTTTTGGTTTTATACCTCGGGTGGGGGTTTAGCGCGCTCGCCCTCCCCGCGCATTTGGGGGCATCGCTTCTCATGTGTGCTTTGGCGTATGGTTTCGGTTCTTTTCGGCTTCTCCTAAAGCGGACGCTTATTTTTATTCTCTCCGCCGCCCTTATGGGAGGGGTGCTCTCCGCGGTTTGCGCGCTTTCGGGGAGATATTATATGTATAACGGCGGGTTTTACGCCAGAGTGGAGCCGGTATTTTTGCTTTGCCTTTCGTTTTTCGCCGTGGCGGCGTCATATGTCTACGCGCTTATCGCGGGGAAAAGGGCGTGCGTCACCACCGCGCACGCCATCATTGAAAAAGGGGGCGAAACCTTTAAAGTAAGGCTGCTTATCGACAGCGGCTGTTTCGCGCTCGACATGTTCAGCGGAAAGCGGGTGATAATTGTCGCCGAAAAGTCGTTCGGGGGGCGAAAACCCGAAACCCCCCGCCCCATTCCGCTGAAAACCGCCGGCGGGGGCGAAAGGCTTATCTATGGCTTTTCCCCCGACAAGATAACGATAAGGCCGCTTGGGAAAGCGGGGTTTGAAATTGACGCCATCGTGGCGGTGGACAGCTACACTGAAAATTTTTCGGGCTTCGACGGGCTTATCCCGAAGTCCCTTATATAAGGAGTGCGACATGTTAGCCTTGTTAAAGAAGATACTAAACTACTTTTTGCTTGAGAACAACGTCTTTTATATCAACGGCCCCGCCTCTCTCCCCGCCCCGCTCACCCACGAGGACGAACAGCGCCTTATCGAGAGCATATCGGAAGAGGGCTCAAAAAAGCTGCTCATAGAGCATAACCTGAGGCTTGTCGTTTATATAGCCAAAAAGTTTGAGTCTACGGGCGCGGGGATAGAAGACTTGATTTCAATCGGCACTATCGGGCTTATTAAGGCGGTAAACACTTTTAAAAGCGACAAGCAGATAAAGCTCGCGACCTACGCTTCGCGGTGCGTGGAAAACGAGATACTTATGTATATAAGAAAATCCTCCGGACAGCGCGGCGAGGTTTCGCTTGACGAGCCGCTCAACGTGGACTGGGACGGCAACGAGCTGCTGCTCGGCGATATGCTCGGCACCGAAAGCGACTATGTTTACCGAAACATAGAAGAGAGCGAGGACAGAAAAATAATAAGTCAGGCGCTGAGAAAGCTCCCCGAAAGGGAGCGCACGATAATTGAGCTGAGGTTTGGGTTCGGAGGGTGCAGGGGGGAAAAAACCCAAAAGGAAGTCGCCGATATACTCGGCATTTCCCAGTCATATATCTCAAGGCTTGAAAAGCGGATAATCGTAAGGCTGAAAGACGAACTCGGCAAGCTCTCTTATTGATTTTTTCCTTAAAACCCAAAACAATCCGCAAGTTTGGGATATTGACAGAGCGGGTTTTATATGATATACTTTTTTTCGGAAAGATAGAAAAAAAGTTAATATAAAAGATAAATCAATAATAAAAAAAGAGAGGAGGAACAAAGTAATATCCATTTTTTCAAGGGGAAAAGAAAAGCCCTTCGCTCCGGAACTGTTTTCTAACGGGCTGAAAAAGGGTATCGCCTTTATTGACTATGAGTCATGGTATGTGTCCATGAGCGTCAATTACGGAATGAAACCCAACATTAAGGCATGGTTTGAGGACCTTTCGCGAAAAGTAAACCTGACGGAAGCGGTATTTTTCGCTGACTTTTCCCACAAATCGCTGGCGGACGAGATTAAAAGAATCCGCCCGTTTTCCAATAAGATTATTGACACACGAAACCCTACGGGGGTCAAAAAAGACTTTACCGACTTTATTATTCTTGACAACATTTATCAAAAAGCAATGCTGAGCGAAGGCATCGACGTCTTTATTTTGTTTTCCGGCGACGGCCATTTTTCATCGGCGACATCGTTTTTAAAAAACATTTGCGGCAAGGAAGTCGGCATTTACGCCATACGGGGCTCTTTTTCGCGTCAGCTCCAAGAAACGGCGAGCTGGTGCGTAACCCTCCCGACCGAAGAAGACGTTCGCGGCAACGACTACGGGCTCATTTTGGGCGAACTTAAAAATTCCGCGAAGATGATAAGAGCCCAAACGCTTATCGACGGCGTCATAAAGAAAAACAAAAACATAAAGAAAAAGGAACTGTCCGACGCGCTCGACAGGCTTGAAAAAGAGAGCATCATCACCAAGCGGTCAATAGGCCAGAACAAAGACGTCCTTTTTGTCAACTGGGAAAAGGCTGAAAAAGAAGGCTATATAAACGAGTCACCCCAATAATTTTTACGCCGGCGGAAAAATAAAAGCCGAACCCATGCGAAAAACAGCCGAATACAGCTTTATTTTGGTTAATAATTTCTTAAAAATTCAAAAAATGTATTGCATTTGACTTTATTTCGTGTTATAATAATCTTAGAAGGTTAAGAGTGGGCGTCGGCCCACTCTTAAAGTTTGTAAATCGGTTTTTTCAAAGTCCGAAACAAGCGTAAAATGTTTGGGCGGCCGGGAGGGAGTTTGAAGTTGAAACCAAAAAAGTCCGTCGCGGCCATAGCGCGGGAAAAAGTTGAAGGGCCCCTGCTTGACATTGGGTTTTCCCTCTGGGACGTGAGATATGAAAAAGAGGGCAAGGACCAAAACCTTGTCTTTGAGCTTGAAAAAAACGGCGGAGTTACGTTTGACGACCTCGGCAGGGCAAACGCGGTGATAGATGAGATTGTCGAAAAAGCGGATCTCATACCCGGCAGCTATTTTCTTGAGGTGTCCTCGGCGGGGCTCACTCGGCTCCTCAGAACGCCCGAACACTTCGCGGCGGCGGCAAAGAGCGGCTGGCAGGTTGAAATAAAGCTGTTCACCCCGTCGGACGGGGCAAAAAGCCACGCGGGGAAAATAACTTTCATCGGCGGGGATTATATTATGCTTGACAGCGTTAAAATAAACAAAAACAATATCGCGAAAGCCCGGGCGGTTTTGGGGTAAAATTAAAAACCGCAACCGCAACAATTTTGGCTGTTACGATTTTCACGGAAAGGAAAGCAAATTAATGAACAAAGAGTTTTTCGACGCCCTCGACGCCGTAGTTGAAGAAAAGGGCATACCAAAAGAATATATGGTCGAAAAGGTAGAGGCTGCCCTTCTTTCGGCGTTTAAGCGCGACAACGGCGGTTTTCCCAACGCCATGGTAAAGCTTGACCCGGTTAAAAAAGAGCTGAAGCTTTTAAGACTGCTGAGGGTCGTTGAAAGCGTTGAAAACGAAAAAACGGAAATCTCGCTCTCCGACGCGAGGGCAAAATCAAAAAAATACGAACTTGAAGATATATACGAGGAAGAAGTAAAAACCCATAACTTCGGCCGAATTTCCGCCCAGACTGCAAAGCAGGTGATTATTCAGGGAATCCGTGAAGCCGAGCGCGGGATGATGCTCCGCGAATATGAGGAGAAAAAAGAAGAAATCGTTACCGCGGTGGTTGAAATCGTCGATCCCGTCACCGGCAACGCGGTGCTGGAGATAGGCAAAAACCATATGACCCTCTACCGCAACGAGCAGATCCCCGGCGAAAGCCTAAGCCCGGGGGATAGAATAAAAGTGTATATCACCGAGGTTAAAAAAGGCAACCGCGGGCCGTCGGTGTCTTTAAACCGCACGCATCCCGGCCTTGTGAGAAGGCTTTTTGAGCTTGAGGTACCGGAAATAAAAGACGGAGTGGTGGAGATTAAAGCCATCGCCCGCGAACCCGGCTCAAGGACAAAAATGGCCGTCGTCTCAAACGATCCCAACGTAGACCCCATCGGAACCTGCATAGGGCAGAGGGGGTCGCGGAAGAACGCCGTTACCGATGAGTTAAACGGCGAAAAAATCGATATAATAAAATATTCCGAATCAAACGAGGAATTTATCGCGTCGGCTCTCGCGCCCGCCGCGGTGCTGGATGTGACAAAGCTCCCCGAAAACGACAGGGCATACCGGGTGATTGTCGCGGAAGAGCAGCTTTCTCTGGCTATCGGCAGGGAAGGGCAGAACGCGCGGCTCGCGGCAAGGCTTACCGGGCTTAAAATAGATATAAAGTCCGGCAGTTAGCGCGGCGGGGTTCGGCGGGCGAAAGAAAGGGTTTTTGTATGAATACGCAAAAGAAAAAACCCGAACGCAAGTGTTTGGGCTGCGGCGAGGGAAGGGAAAAATCAAGCCTTATCCGGGTGGTGAGGGCTCCCGACGGTCGGGTTTTCTTAGACAAAACCGGCAAGGCGAACGGCCGCGGGGCGTATATTTGCCCGAGCAAAAGCTGTCTTTCGAAATGCAGGAAGTCAAAGAGATTTGACAAAGCTTTGGGCTTGCAAATCCCCGACGAAGTTTACGCCCGGCTTGAACTTTTGCTCCAAGACTGATTTTGTCAAGCCGGCAACGGAGTATACAAAATGGATAAAATATTGTCTTTATCTTTGCTTGGACTTGCGTACAGAGCGGGCGCCTTAGCTTTCGGGACGCGGGGGGCGTTAGAAAAAATAAGGCGAAGACAGGCGTTTTTGGTTATCGTCGCAAGCGATGCCTCGCCAAACACCAAAAAAGATTTAACGGACAAATGTACCTTTTACGGAGTGGAATGCGAATTTTCACCTTATTCCATGGAGGAAATCGGAAAAGCCTTAGGCAAACCGCCCACCGCCTGCGCGGCGATTTGCGACAGAGGTTTCGTTAAAACATATAAAACTAAAACAAAACGGCAGACTTAACACAGCGGAGGTAAACTGATGGCGGAAGAAAAAATACGGGTAAACGCTCTTGCCAAAGATTTTGGGGTTAAAAGCAAGGAAATAATTGATTTTTTGGGTGAGCACGGATACAGGGGAAAGAGCTATATGACTTCTCTTGAGACGGATGAGCTCTCTTTGGTGTTCGAGCATTATACCCAAAAGACTCAAACCAATATAGAAGCTTTCTTTAAGTCTTACGAAGAAAAAAAGGCTGAAAAGCAAAGGCTTTTTGAAGAAGAAAGAGAAAAGAAAAAGGCGGAGGCAAAGGCGAGGCGGGACGCGATGAAACCGATTAAAACCCCGTCTTCTCAGGCTGCCAAAAAACAGCCGCATACCCCGCCGCCAAAGCGCTCCAAGGGCGACGTGCGGGTGGTCAACACAAGGGGAACAGAAACGGTTAATATCGCCAAATATGACGAAAAACTCGACACTTTTGTCCCCGATACGGACGCCTCCAAGAGCTCAAAGGTTAAAATAAAAAAGAAACCCTCAAGGGAAGCCCAGCAGGACGCGGCGCGCCAGCGGCGCAGGTTCGGCGACAAAAGACCGAAGTCGGCGCCGAGACCCGTCCAGCAGCTTAAAATTTCCGTTCCGGACGAAATATCCGTGGGCGAGCTTGCCGTAAGAATGAAGACGGCTGCGGGAGAAGTTGTTAAAAAACTTCTCGGCATGGGCGTAATGGCGGGGGTTACGGATATAATAGACTATGACACCGCGTTTCTCTTAGCCGATGAGTTTAAAATTAAAGTTGAAAAAGAAATCGTCATTTCTCTTGAGGAAAGGCTTTTCGGCTGCGACACCCCGGATAAAGAAGAAGACTTAAAACCCAGAGCCCCCGTGGTGGTGGTCATGGGTCACGTCGACCACGGCAAAACCTCGCTGCTTGACGCCATTCGCAACACAAACGTCACCGAGGGAGAAGCGGGGGGAATAACCCAGCATATAGGCGCGTACAGCGTTAAAATAGGCGACAGGGACATCACCTTCCTTGACACCCCGGGGCATGAGGCGTTTACCGCCATGCGCGCGCGGGGCGCGGATCTCACCGATATCGCGGTGCTTGTTGTCGCCGCCGCCGACGGAATTATGCCCCAGACCGTGGAGGCGATAAACCACGCCAAGGCCGCCAAAGTTTCAATTATCGTGGCGATAAATAAAATTGACAAACCCGGCGCCGATCCCGAACGGATTAAAAATGAGCTCACCAAATATGACCTCGTCCCGGAAGAATGGGGGGGAGACGTCATTTGCATACCCATTTCGGCGCTTAAGAGGACAAACATTGATAAGCTGCTCGAGATGATTATCCTTTCCTCCGATATGATGGAGCTTAAGTCCAACCCCAAAAAAGCGGCGAAAGGCCTTGTTATCGAGGCTAAGCTTGACAAAGGGCGGGGGGCGGTGGCGACGCTGCTGGTTCAGGAAGGCACCCTTAACACCGGCGACACAATTATCGCCGGGACGACGACGGGAAGAATAAGGCATATGGGCGACTACAAGGGCAGGACGCTTAAATCGGCCGGCCCCTCCACGCCTGTCGAGATAATGGGGCTGTCGGAAGTTCCCGGCGCCGGCGACCAGTTTTGCGCCGTGACCGACGAAAAGTTAGCGAAAGAGCTTGTCTCACAACGGAAACATGAGGAAAAAACCAAGCAGTTCGTCTGCGAGGCAAAGGTAAACCTCACCGATTTGTTTGACCAAATCGAAAGCGGGGTAAAAACGCTTAATCTTATTGTCAAGGCCGACGTTCAGGGCACAGCGGAGGCGGTCAGGTCAAGCCTTGAAAAGCTTTCAAACGAGGAAGTCAAGGTTGAGGTGCTCCACGCCGGAGTGGGCGCGATAACCGAGGGCGACGTCATGCTTGCCGCCGCGTCGAACGCGCTGATTGTAGGCTTTAACGTAAGGCCGGACAAACAATCTTCCGACGCCGCGAGCCGCGACAAGGTTGAGATACGAACCTACAGGATTATCTACGAGTGTATCGAGGAAGTCGAGTCGGCGATGAAGGGGCTTCTCGCCCCGATATATAAAGAAGTGGTTTTGGGGAGAGCGTCCGTAAGGCAAACAATCCGAGTGCCGAGCGTGGGGACGATAGCCGGCTCATATGTCACCGACGGAAAAGTTACGCGAAACTCGCTCATAAGAGTCGTCAGGGGCGGTGTGGTGATTTTCGAGGATAAAATTTCATCGCTGAAGCGCTTTAAAGACGACGTGCGGGAGGTCGCCCAGTCGTATGAGTGCGGAATAGGCCTTGAAAGATTCAACGACATCAAAGAGGGCGACGTGCTGGAGTCCTATATTATGGAGGAAATTGAAAGATAATGGCCCGTTTCAGGATCGACCAGATAAACGAGCAGGTGCTCCAAACCCTTGCGGATATACTCCGCACCGTTAAGGACCCCCGCGTTTCGGGTTTGTTTGTGTCGCTGACCGGAGCAGACGTGGCAAAGGATTTTTCGGTGGCGAAGATTTATTACAGCGTGCTTGAGGGTCACGGTAAAAGCGGCGCCGAGAACAACGGTAATACCGAAAATGACAAAATCGAAAACGACCTTAAAGAGGGGCTTAAATCGGCGGGCGGCTATATAAGGCGGGAACTCGCTTCCCGGCTTAACCTCCGCGTCACCCCAAAGCTTGCTTTTATCAAGGACGACTCGGCTAAAAAAGCCCTGAACATAGCGGGCATTTTAAAAGACATCGGCCTTGGCGGCTCACTTGACGGGGACAATGAAAACAATAATAACAATGAAAACATCGATAAAAATGAAAACGACAAGAATATCAATTGAAGATTGCGCGGCTTTTTTCCTGCAAAGCAGTGAAAGCGAAAAGGAAAAAGGCTTTTTGCTCTACACCCACGCTTCCCCCGACGCGGACACTCTGGGTTCGGCGCTGGCGTTAAAAGCCGCGCTTGAGGACCTTGGCAAAAAGGCGTTTGTCATAAACCCCGACCCGGTTCCGGCCCGCCTTGCCTTTCTAACCGAGAGCGAGAAAATATATAAAATTCCTCCCAAAGGGAGATTTTTCAAAGTCAGCGTGGATATCGCCTCCCCCGCCATGCTCAGCGGGATGGGGGAAGAATATCTCAAAAACCTTGTCTTTGACCTTTCAATCGACCACCACGAGATTAACACGGTTAAAACAAAAAAACTCCTTTTGCTCCCCGATTACCCGGCGACCGGCGAGATTATCGCCGAACTTTTTAAAAAACTTGGGGTGAGCTACGACAAAAAAACCGCCTTTCTGCTCTACGCCGCCATTTCCTCCGACACGGGGTGTTTCAGATATTCCTCAACCCGCCCGGAAACAATGGTGACGGCGTCGGAGCTTATGAAGACAGGGATTGATTTCGCCAAAATAAACCGGCGAATTTTTGAACGCAAGACAAAAGGCCAGCTTGCCCTTGAAAAGAACGCCTATGAAAACTTGGAGTTTTTCTTTGGCGGAAAGGTGGCGGTTGCCTGTCTTTCCGAATCCGTTACGGAACAGGATTTTGTGGAATTATCCGATGTTGAAAACGTTAACGATATCCCGCGGCAGCAGGCGGGGGTGGAAGTTTCGGCGCTGATACGAAAAAACGGCGGCGAAGTTAAAGTTTCGCTAAGGTCCAACGATTACTATGACGTGGCGTCGCTTGCCAAAGAGTTTGGCGGGGGCGGTCACAAGCACGCCGCCGGGTGCAGGTTTTATACCGAGTTGACGCAGGCGAAAGATGAAATACTCGCAAGGCTTAAAAAGGATTTTGAACGTGACTGACGGAATTCTAAACCTATATAAACCCGTGGGGATAACATCGTTTGCCGCCACAAACAGGGTGAGGCGGCTTTTTTCGTGTAAAAAAGCCGGGCATTGCGGAACCCTTGACCCAAACGCCTCGGGAGTGCTTCTTGTTCTCTTGGGGAACGCCGTAAAAGCCGCCGAATTTATCGTCACTCAGGAAAAAAGCTACAAAGCGGTTCTTGTCACGGGGTTTGAGACCGACACCGGGGATATCACCGGAAAAGTGACAAGGACGAGCGGACCGGCCGTTCCCGATTACAACAGCGTTCGCGCCGCCGCCAAAAGCTTTGAGGGCGGCTATTTTCAAACTCCGCCGATGTATTCGGCGCTTAAGGTAAACGGCAAAAAGCTTGTCGACGAGGCGCGAAAGGGCAGGGTTATCGAGCGCGAGCCGCGTTTTGTGGGGATTGAAAACATTGACGCGGAGCTTGAGGATGGGGAATACCGCCTTTCTGTGACCTGCCAAAAAGGGACATATATCCGAACCCTCTGTGAGGATATCGGGCGAAAGCTCGGCACCTGCGCCTGTATGGGCTCGCTTGAGCGGACAAGGGTGGGGGGTTTTACATCGGCAAACGCGGTGACGCCCGAGTTCCTCACGTCCCTTTCTGAAACAGAAAGGCAGAGCTTTGTAAAACCGATTGACACCGCGCTGGAACATATGCGGAAGGTCAATATCGAAGATTTTTTCGCCGCTTTAATAAAAACGGGGAACGCGGTGGAGACAAGAAAATTGGGGTTTACCTGCACCGAGCTTGGGTTTGTCAGGCTTTATTCAGGGGGAAGTATGTTCGCCATAGGAGAGGTTTTCGAGGCCGGCGGCAAAAGGCTTTTAAAGCATAAAAAATTATTTATATAAGCCTGTTTTTACAAAATTATACATTAAAGAAATGGTATATATTGGTATACCGTTTTTTTATTTTTTGAAAGGACAGGGTGAAAAGACGTGAAGCGAAAAGAAAAGGTCGTTTACATACCGATAAGCGAAATGCTCCCCAACCCCAACCAGCCAAGGAGTTATTTCGACGACGACGCTTTAAACTCCCTCGCGGAGAGTATAAAAAAGTTCGGCATAATCCAGCCCATAACCGTTAAGCGGCGCGACTATGTGCCGAAGATGAATATAAACGGGCAGTTGGTCACGGGTCCGGGTTATGAGATAATAGCGGGCGAAAGGCGGTGGCGGGCGGCAAAAAAAATAGGCCTTAGGGAAGTCCCCTGCCTTATAACCGCCTGTGACGCCGAAAACACCGCTTACCTCGCTTTTTCCGAAAACGTGTTCAGGGAAGATCTGACTTTCTTTGACGTCGCCGGCGCGTTTCAGGACATGCTTATGGCGTCGCGGCAGACTCAGGCCCAGCTTGCGGGCAAGCTTTCGGTGAGCCAGTCCTCAATCGCAAACAAGCTGCGGCTTTTAAAGCTTTCGCCCTCCGAGCGGGAAGACATTTTGCGGGGAAAGCTTACCGAAAAGCACGCCAGAGCGCTCATAAGAATAGACAACACCGAAAAGCGGCGGGAATTTATAAAAAAAGCCGTCATATGCGGCTGGTCGGCGCAGGAGACGGATAAAAAAGTCAGCCTTTTCCTCGCCACGCCGGAGTCAAGGAGCGCGAGGGTAAAGTTTCGGGGCAGAAAAGTGGGGCTAATAACCGATATCGGGATTTTTATAAACTCAATTGACAACGCCGTTAAAATGGTGAGAGACGTCGGGGTAAACGTGGAGCGGGAGGAAGTCGACAAGGGGGATTCCATTGAAATAATTATTAAAGTGCCAAAGCTAAAGCAGCCGTTTGGCGCGATTCCGTAATAAATACGAGTTTAAAAGCCCCCCCGCCAGCGTTACCGACATACACATGTCAAGCCAGAAAAGCAGCAGCACCGCCGCGGTAAGGCTGCCGTAAAGCGTGCTTCCCTTTGCCATATAATAGTCAATATATAAAGAATAGCCGTATGAAATGGCTATCCAGCTTAACCCCGACAGCGCCGCCCCCGGCAGGGTGTCCCTAAGTCTTTGCTTTCGCGCGGGGAAAAACATATACACCAAAATAAAAAACACGCTTATTGTCGCGAACGTCAGCGCCGCTCTCAGCGCTTTTAGCGCAATGGCGAGCTTTGTCAGCGCGGGAAACAGCTCGGTTAAAAAGCCAAAAACAAAGTTTCCGAACACAAGGAGGAAGAGGGATAAAATAAGCGACGCGATAAGAAACAGCGTGTGGAGTATCGAGAGGGCGCGTTTTTTAAGCCCCCCGGGGGCTTTTCCCCCATAAGCTGACTCAACCCCGCAGGCCACCGCGAACACGCCTTTTGAGGAAGCCCAGAGCGTGAGAATCGCCGTTATGGGGATAACGGCCGCCGCGGGGTATTTCCCCGCCGACGCGTACGCTTCGGTTATAACGTTTCCCATAATTCCCGGCAGGGCGAGCGCTATTTTCGCGCCGGCGTCGGCGCCCCTGAACGGTAGCGCCTTTATTGTGCCGAAGAGGAGAGCGCAAAAGGGAAAAAACGAAATAAACAAAAAAAACGCCGCCTGCGAGGAATACGCCCCCAAGCTTCGCGATGAATAGGCGGCGGAAAATCTTCTGTAAAGGTTATAAACTTTCAGAAGGTTTTTTTTCATTGCGCGGCAACCTCTTTTTTGTTTGTTTCCCGAGTAAGCCGCCGCGAAAGCTTTGTGAGAAGAAACATTACTCCCCCCGATAAGGCGCAGATAAATAAAGTCATAAGCGACGATTTCAGCGAAAGCGGGGAGAGCTCAAGATAGCCCCTCAAAACCGTAAGACCGCCCACCGAAAGCGCGCCGACGGTGACCATAAGGGTTTTCCCCAGCGCGTTCGGGGGATAACAAATGGCGGCGAGGACTAAAAAAGACAAAAAGCTTGTGGTGATAAGCGAAATTGTCGGTATATGCGCCGGGTCTACGCTCACCGCCAAAAAAGATATAAACCTAACCTTGGCAATGCTCCCCGCGATGCCGTTAAGGCAGGCTATCAGCGTCATCGCCCCCGAAATGGCTATTCCGCCCGGCAGCGCCCTTAGCATAACATTCCCAAAAAAGCTCCCCTTTATACGGTCTTTGTTGGGCTCGAAAGCCAGCACGAAAGACGGGAGCCCGATACAGGCGAAAGCGATAAACGACTGCTGTATGGGCTGAAAGGGGTAGGGTTTGTGGAGGAGAAGAAACAAGAACGCCATCAGCGTGGCATACACGGTTTTGACAAGGAAAAACGACGCCGAGCGCTGGATATTGTTGACCGCCCTTCTCCCCTCCGCGATAACGGCGGGGAGCGAGTCAAAGCTTGGCTTTAAGAGCACAAGCTTCGCCACGTTCCGCGCCGCGTCGGTGCCGCTCCCCATGGCAATGGAGCAGTCGGCCTCTTTTAGGGCGAGCACGTCGTTAACCCCGTCGCCTGTCATGGCGACGGTATGTTTTTTCTTTTTAAGCGATTGAATTATTATTTTTTTCTGAAAAGGCGTGACGCGGCCGAAAACCGTGTATTTACCCACTGATTTTCTTAGCTCCCTGTCGTTTTTCAAGCCCGAGCAGTCAAGATATTTTTCCGCCCCGGCTATCCCCACCTGAACCGAAAGAGAAGACACGGTTATCGGGTTGTCTCCGGATATGATTTTGATATCAACCCCCTGCGCCGCGAGGTATTTTACAAGGAGCGGCGCCCCCTCCCTTATTTTGTCGGAAAGAAGCACAAAAGCCGCCGGGGTGAGCTTTTCGGGGAGACTCCCATTTTCGGCGCCGCCTTTTGAGGCCGAAAGCAAGAGCACCCTGTGGTCTTTTGAGAGTTCCCTTGCCATTTGAATTATTTTTTCGTCTCCCGCCGCCAAATATTCCGGCGCGCCTATAAAAGCGCCGGTTAAGTCGTCAAAAATAATGCCCGACCACTTTGTCTTTGAAGAGAATGGTATTTTTTTAACGACGGCTTTTGTCTCTCTCCCCGGAAAAGCCTTTGAAATCGCCGTCATCGTGGCGTTGTCGCCGCCCAGAGCCAATGTTAAAGCCGGGAGAAGGGTTTTGTGGTAACCCGAGGAGTCAATTTCAACCACCCTGTCAACCGTCAGCATCCCTTCGGTCAGCGTGCCGGTTTTATCAAGGCAGATGGTGTCCACTCTGGCGAGCATTTCCACGCTGTAAAGATCTTTGACCAGCACTTTCCGCCTTGAAAGCCTTAACACCGAAATCGCAAGCGCGGTTGAAGTCAGCAGCATAAGCCCTTGCGGAATCATCCCGATAAGGGCGGCGGAGGTGTTTATGACGGCCTCTCTTTCGGAGCCGTGAATTTTAAGCTGATCCAAAAACAAAAAAGCCCCGAGCGGGAAGATAACAAGCGATAAAACGGTGATAACCCTTTTCATTGAGGTCATCAGCACGCTTTTGGCGGCTTTAATGGTTTTCGCCGACTTTGAGATAGTTGAAATATAGCTGTTCCCCGCGATTTTATCCGCTCTTGCCCTGCAGGCGCCGCTGGCGATAAACGAACCGGCGAGGAGTGTTTCGCCTTTCTCTTTGAAAACCGTGTCGCTCTCCCCCGTCACAAAAGCCTCGTTTGACTCGCACTCCCCGTCAAGCACCTCGCAGTCGACCATTATCTGGTCGCCGGCTTTATATTCGAGCACATCGTCGAGGACTATCTCCCCGACGGGGATTTTTACCTCTTTTCCCTCTCTTATTACAAGAGCGTCCCGCAAGGATAAAAAAGAAAGCCTGTCCACCGCCTTTTTCGCCCTTATCTCTTGAATAACCCCGATACAAATATTGGCGGCGATAACAGCCATAAACGAAAGGTTTTTAAAAGACCCCACCCAAAGAAGGGCGGCGAAGATAATAATGTTAACCAAATTAAAGAGCGTCAGCAAATGCCCCGCTATTATCCGGGACGCGCTCTTTGACTTGTAAGCCGAGTCAAAGTTAACGTATCCGTCGTTTACCCGTTCCTCAACCTCGGCGTTTGAAAGTCCGATGGTGTGTTCGGGGTATAGCCTTTTGGCGTTTGCGAAATCGACCTTTTGCCTGATATGGGCGGTTTTTAAATTATCCAAATGCTGCAAATGTTATCCTCCAAGCAAGTTTTACGGGGAAAAGGGAGCGAGGTAGATTATAACACGGGGAACCCAAAAACACAACACCCCGCCGCCTTGACAGCGTATCGGCGCTGTGATATACTCAAAAAACAAAAACTTTAAAAACGCAAAGCAGGTGTATATTAAATGGAAAACAAATCTTACCCGGAAAAATACATAAAATACGCGCTTGAAAACGGCGCTTCTGACGCCGTGAGGTTTGATATTTCGGATATTTGCTTTGACAGCCGAACTTACCTTAAATGCCTGTACGGCTGCCCAGATTTCGGGAACAACCACACCTGCCCGTCAAAGCCCGGCTCGCCGTCAATGGCGGAATACAAAGAAATGTTTTCCCGTTATAAATGGGGGATTATTATCCACACTCATGACAAAACGCTGTCGCAGAAGATTTCCTTTGCCATAGAGGGAATGGCGTTTCGCGACGGGTATTACTTTGCCTTTTCGCTTTCCGATTGCGCGAAGTGCGAAAAATGCGCCGCCGCCGACGGCAAGCCCTGCCGTTTTGTAAGTCAGGCGCGCCCCGCTTTTCACTCGGTTGGCATTGACGTTTTTAAAACGGCTTCAAAGTTCGGCCTTTCGCTTTACACCCTGAAAGACCCCGAAAACGAAACCCAAAACTGGTATTCGGCGGTTTTTGTGGAGTGATTTTCTGTCTCAAAAGTCTTATATAATTTCCAGCCCGTCTCTGTCCGGGAGAGGGGGGTAGTCGTCGTCAAGGTTATCGCTGTACCAGTACGCCACGGAGGAAATGTCATCCATAAGCGGAAGATATCTCCCGCCCTCCCGCCAGCCCAGCGCCTGAATGGTGACTTTTATGTCCTCCTCAAAATAAATCGGATCGGCTATATGAAATCGGTACATTGAAAACCTTGACTGGGAGCGGTAGGCGTCGTCTGTTTTTGTTTTGAAAAAGCCGCAGTAAGGGCCTGAAAAGTCGGTGTAGCGGCCGTTGACGTCAAAATTATAGGCGCCGCAAAAGTAGTCCTCGGTTCCCGTGCCGCAGATTGTGGGGTATTTGAAGTCGCCGTCGAGGTAGAACTTTATTTCACCCTCCCCCCACCAGCCCGAGCTGTTAGATCCCCAAAAAAGATATGTGCCGACATACTGCCCGCGCCCTTTTATGTTGTCGAGTATTGTGTACGGCGTTTTATACGGCAATGGGTTGACGCGCCTGAACTGGGCGTGAAAATAACCGGCGTTTGCCGGGAGCTCGGTCAACAGGTAATCGATTTGATAATACACGGTTATATCGTTTTTGGTTATGTTTTCAAGCGTTATCTTAAAGTTTTTGAAAAACGGCATTTCAAAGTAAGAGTTAAAGCCGCGCCGCGGGTTAACGCAGACGGCAAGCGAGGAAATCTGCTTGTATTCGCCGTAGTCGGCGGCGCAGAAAAAGTCGCAGTGAGGGGTCTCTACGGCGGCTTTTTTGTAGCCGTCAAAATAAATTCTAAGAATTATCGGGCGCTTGTCCCCCGACGAGTCTGTCATCCAGATATGTTTAATAACCCCCTCGCCCGCGATATCGGCGATTTCGGCCGTTTCGCCCGCCTTTAACAGTATTGAGGGCGAAACCTTCCAGCCCTGCCCCAAGTCCCGCGCGGCAAGCCTTCCCGTGCCGTCTTCGGCCGCTCCGCCGCGACCCTTTTCGCCCGTTTTGTTTTCGGCGGAGAGAGAGCGCGACTTCGCGCCCGAGAGGAGCGTCAGCGAATGAAGTCCAAACCCAAGTCCATTGTAAAATTTTGTCTTTTCATTATCTTTTTCCATTTATTTTATCCCGCCTTTTATACTTTTGCTTAAAACCATTATAACGCGGCGGCGGGAAAAGTCAATCATTAACCCGCCGCCCCGGAAGACATTGATATGTTGACATAAGCTTTATTTCGCGTCGGTATCGCAGTAAACACAGCGGTAGACGCGGCTTTTTGTGTCGGCCAGCCTGAACACATTGTCAAGCTCCTGCTCGATTGAGGTTATACAGCGGGGGTTTTTGCATTTCAGCACGTTTACAAGGGAATCCGGGAGCCTTAACTTGTCGCGCTTGAACAGCTTGCCGTCGCGGATGATATTCACGGTTATCCCCGGGTCGATATACCCCAAAACGTCAAAGTCAAACGCTATGACTTTTCCCACTTTTATAATATCTTTTCGCCCCATTTTGGTGCTTTGGGCTTTGGTTATCATGGCGACCATACAGTCAAGACTCCCCAGCCCCAGCGCGTCATATATCTCCATTCCCCGCCCGGCGGTAATGTGGTCAAGCACTATGCCGTCTTTTATTTGTCCTATTACCATATGTTTAGTTTACCCCCAGTAATTTCAAAATAAGCGCCATTCGCATAAATTTGCCGTTTTCCACTTGCTTAAAATAGCAGGCGCGGATATCGCTGTCGACCGCCACGGAAATTTCGTTAACCCTCGGCAGCGGGTGCATGACGCAAAGGTCACTCTTCCCGGACTCAAGCTTTTGCGGGGTCAGCACATAGGTATCTTTTAGCCGCAGATAGTCCGCCTCGTTAAAAAACCGTTCTCTTTGCACTCTTGTCATGTAAAGAATATCAAGCTCCGGGAGAGCTTTGCCGAGATCCCTCACTTCAAAAAACGGAATTTTTCCCGTCAGCAGCACTTCGCTCTTTAGGTATTCGGGGATACACAGCTCTTCGGGCGAAATAAGCGTGAACGATGCCATATCATATCTTGACAGCGCCGAAAGGAGGGAGTGAACTGTTCTGCCGAACTTTAAATCCCCGCAAAACCCAACGTTAAGCCCGTCAAAACCCCCTTTTTCGCGCTTGATGGTGAGGAGATCGGCAAGGGTCTGGGTGGGGTGGTTATGCCCGCCGTCGCCCGCGTTTATCACCGGAACAAAGGCGTTTTTCGCCGCCACAAGCGCCGCGCCCTCTTTCGGGTGGCGGACAGCTATGATATCGGCGAAAAAAGACACCGTTTTAACCGTGTCGGCGACGCTTTCGCCCTTTGCCGCCGAGCTCCCGCCCGAAGTGGAAAAACCGATAACGCTCCCGCCGAGCTCTATCATCGCCGCCTCAAAGCTAAACCGCGTCCGGGTGGAGGGTTCATAAAACAGGGTGGCTATTTTTTTACCCTTACATACGCCGCTGTATTTTGCGGGGTTTTCGGCTATATCAAGCGCGACGGTTATTAAAGAATCAATTTCCTCAACCGAAAGCTCTTTTATATCGGTAAGGCTCTTCATGCTCTCCCCTCCGCCCAGCTCTGGTCAAGGGGGTTGTCCCTGAACCGCAGCAGCCTTTCGACGTCCTCGCTTTTAATATACCCGAGCCTCGCCGCCGTTTTGGTCACCTCGTCAAAATCGGTAAGTGACACGGCCTTAAGCCCCGCGTCGGCAAAGCGCTTGCCCGCGATATCCATGCCGTAGGTAAAAATGCTCGCCACCCCCAGCACGTCCGCTCCCTCCAGCCGGAGGATATCCGCTACGTCGAGCGCGCTCCCACCCGTTGAGATAAGGTCTTCCACCACAACGGTTTTCTGCCCTTTTTCAAGCTTCCCCTCAATCAGGTTCTTTCTGCCGTGGCTTTTGGCGCCCGCCCTGACATAACCCATGGGGAGCCCCAATATATCCGCCGCAAGCGCCGCGTGGGGTATCCCGGCGGTGCTCGTCCCCATGATAAGAGAGACATCGGGGAAGTTTTCGCTTATGAGTTCGGCAAGCATCGCCTCAATCTCCCCCCTCACGGCCGCTTCGGATAATATCAGCCTGTTGTCGCAGTACACCGGGCTTTTAATTCCGCTCGCCCAGATAAACGGGTCGTCGGGTCTGAAGAACACCGCTTTTATCTCAAGCAGCCGTTTGGCGGCTTTTTCTTTTCGCCCCGTGGCTTTTTCGCTGTTATTTTTCTGCATATCTGCTTTTCCCCTTTAAATGAATTGTTTTTTACACTCGTTATAGGCGGCGACCGGGTCGGCGGAAGACGTTATCGGGCGGCCGACGACAATATAATCGGCGCCGAGATTTTTCGCCGCGAGCGGGGTTGTGAACCTCGCCTGGTCGTCGTTTTCCCCGGGGGAAAACCGTATCCCGGGGGTGACGGTCAAAAATCCCTCTCCGCAGGCGTTTCGGATGGCTTTTGTCTCAAGCGGGGAACACACCACCCCGTCAAGCCCTTCTTGTTTTGCCGAAACCGCGTAAGCCATGACAATTTCCTCCGGGGTACAATGCGTGAACAGCTCGTCTTTCAGGCTCGCGGCGCTCACCGACGTGAGCAGGGTCACCGCTATAAGCAGCGGTTTTTTTCCGCTTTGATTCTCAAGCCCCTCCACGGCGCTCCGCATCATTGCCCTTGTACCCGAAGCGTGTATATTTACCATATCGACTTCAAGTTCCGAGATCACCCTCATGGCTTTTTTGACCGTGTTTGGAATGTCGTGCAGTTTTAAGTCGAGGAACACCTTGTGGCCTCTTTTTTTAATTTCGTCGATAATTTTCGGCCCTTCGGCGTAAAACAGCTCCATTCCGACCTTAACAAACGGTCTTTCTCCGCCGAACAGCCCTAAAAAAGCAATCACTTCGGCTTTTGCCGAAAAGTCAAGGGCGATTATCACGTCTTTACCCATTAATTATGCGCGCCTCCTATTATATCCGTGAGCCTTGTTATGCCGTATTCCCTCATAACGCCGGGCAGGGACTCGATTATATCCCTGCAGGCGTAGGGGTTTATAAGATTCGCGGCGCCCACCCCCACGGCGGCGGCGCCCGCCAGCATCATTTCAATTACGTCTTCGGCGGTTGAAACCCCGCCGATACCGACAATGGGGAGCTTAACCGCTTCGTAGACCTCATAGACCATCCTCAGCGCCACGGGGAAGACGGCAGGGCCGGAAAGCCCGCCGGTTTTGTTGGCGAGGACGGGCTTTTGAGTTTTTAAATCAATTCTCATGCCTTTTATGGTGTTTATAAGGCTAAGCCCGTCCGCCCCCGCCTCTTCGCAGGCGGCAGAAATCGCGGCGATATCCCCGGTGTTCGGGGAAAGCTTTACGATAATTGGTTTTTGAACCGCTTGCTTAACCTCCCGGGTGAGGGTAAAGGCGTCGCTCGGGCTGTTCCCGAAATGCTCCCCCCCGCGCTTTACATTGGGGCAGCTTATGTTAAGCTCTATCCAGCCGATTTGCGGGTCGTCCCCGAGGGCGGCGGCGTTTGTGACATATTCGTCCACCGAAAACCCGCTGACGTTTGCCATTATCTTTTTTTTAAAGACCTTTTTAATCTCCGGCAGCTCATGAGCCAGCACGGATTCAAGCCCCGGGTTTTGAAGTCCCACCGCGTTTAGCATACCCGACGCGCATTCGGCTATTCGCGGCGTAATGTTGCCGAAGCGGGGTTCTTTTGTAGCGCTTTTCATGGAAAACGTGCCTAAAATGTTAATGTCATAGAGCTTGGCGAACTCAACTCCGTAGCCAAAAGTCCCGCTGGCGGGGATAATCGGGTTGTCAAGCTCAACCCCGCAAAGGCTGACTCTTGTGTCGGGGTTGCCCTCGGGCTGTCCGGTTGAATTTTTACGGTACCCCATGGGGTTTTGCGCTCCGTTTTCGATTTTTCTCACCATAGGATTTCCCCCTTTTTAAAGACCGGGCCGTCGCTGCACACTTTTTTATACCCGCCGACTGTTTTTCTCGAACACCCCATACAGGCGCCGAACCCGCAGCCCATTCGCTCCTCAAAGCTGTACTCGCCGTCCGTTCGGGTACTTTCCCAAACCGCCTTTAACATTTGTTCGGGGCCGCAGGCATAGGTATAGGTGTAGCCGGTAAAAAGGCCGAGCGCGTCTGTCACAAAACCTTTTATCCCCCGTGAACCGTCTGCCGTGGTAACGGCGACCCTTACCCCCAACTCCTTAAACTTTTCTTCATAGAATACTTCGCTTGATTTGCCGAACCCCATTATAAGCGCCACATCTTTTCCCTCGGCGGTAAGACATTTAGCCAAAAAATACAGCGGCGGCAGACCCACCCCCCCGCCGATAAGCAGGGGAGAGTCTTTGCTGTTTTTCACCTCAAACCCGTTGCCAAGCCCGGTTAAGAGGTTTAAAACGCTCCCTTTTTTAAGGCTTGACATATATTTTGTCCCGCTCCCCACCGTTTTGTATATAAGCGTCAGGCGGCCGCCGCTTTTATCGCAGACCGAAAACGGCCTCCGCAGGAAGAAACCCCCGAGCGAGACGCTCACAAACTGCCCCGGGGAAGTGACGCGGGAAGTGTCGCCGACAAGGACAGTCTCGTAGACCATATCGGCGATTTTGCGGTTTTCTGTTATCTCAAACTTTTGCTCTATCGTGTTTTCTTTCATATTCCCCTTAAAATTTCCTCCGCCCTTTTTGAAACCCACACATTTTTCCCTTTTGCGTGGGTGAAATGGCACCGCCCGAACACGGAAATCCCCTCGAAAGGCGTGGATTTGCCTTTTGAGATAAATTCGCCCGGGTCAATCGTAAAGCTCTCATTAAGGTCAAACACCGTAAAGTCATCGGGGGATTGGCTAAGCCCAAAACGCTCTCTCGGTGCGCGGGTGATAAGGCCAAGAAGTTTTTCAAGCGTTATCAACCCGCCTTTGACAAGAAAAGTGTAAAGCGCCGGGAACGAAACCTCAAGCCCCGTCACGCCGGGGAGACTGTCCTTAAACCCGCGGGATTTTTCTTCCTCCGAGTGCGGGGCGTGATCGGTCGCTATCATATCTACCGTTCCGTCGCAAACCCCCGCCGCCAGCGCCTCGCGGTCTTGCTTTGTCCTAAGCGGAGGGTTCATTTTAAACCTGCCGGAGTCTTTTCGCGAAGTCTTATCAAGAATAAGATAATGCGGCGCGGTCTCGCAGCTGACGTCAACCCCGGACTTCTTTGCCCCGCGGATGAGATTGACCGATTCTTTTGTGGAGACATGGCAGACGTGATATTTACAGCCGGTTTCTTGCGCGAGGCTTAAGTCCCGCTCAACCTGCCGCCATTCCTCTTCTCCGCCGCTTTCCCCGGGCTGTTTTGGGTTTAGCTCGCAGTGCGACGCGATAATTCTGCCAAGGCTTTTTGCCCTTAGCATGGCCTCGCGCATCACAGCTTTATCGGCAACGCCTCTGCCGTCGTCGGAAAAAGCCACCGCGTATTTCGCGAGAGCTTCCATGTCCGAAACCTTTTCGCCCTCTTCCCGATATGTTATGGTGCCGTAGGGGAATACATCCACGACGGCGCTTGTATTAATAATATGAAGCTGTTTTTTTATCCCCTCTGTGTCATGGGGAAAAGGGTTAAGGTTGGGCATGGCGCAAACAGAAGTGTACCCCCCTCGCGCGGCGGCGAGAGTCCCGGTGCGGATTGTTTCTTTATAAGAAAAACCCGGCTCGCGCAGATGCACATGAACATCCGCGAAGCCGGGGAAAACAACGTATTCCGAATATTTGTCTTTTTTAAAAGCGTCAATGATTTTTGTAAAATCATATGCGGCCGCGCTTTTCGGTTCGCCGCGACGGCGATTTTTTAAAACTTCATTCATTTTTATTTTTACCCTCCGCCGCGAAAAAAAGCCCCGCGAAAGCAGGACGTAAAACCAAGAAAATGGCGTATGTTTTTGTCACCGTCTTGGCAGTATCACGTACTGCGCTTAAAGATTGTTTATATTTTATCACCGCAAAGCGGGCTTGTCAATATACAAAACAAAGATTTTTATTTTTTTACATTTAAGGTACGCTTTTATTTCCCGCTTTGCCTTTTACTTTAAAACGCCGAAGTGTTTTTAATTGACAAAAGCGATGTAATATTGTATAATATTGGTAAAGAAATGCCGGGAGATAAGGGTTAAAAACCGCCGCTGTTTGAAAGGTGGTTAGAACTATGGGAAAAAAGCTTAACCCCAATAAAGACGACGGAAATAAGCAAGCTTTAAACTCGCTTACGATAATGACCGTCGCCGTTAATTTCGCCCTTTCGGTCTTTAAGCTCTTCGCGGGGATATTTTCAAATTCAGGGGCGATGGTGTCCGACGCCGTTCACTCCGCCTCTGATATGTTTACCACCGTTATCGCCTACATAGGGGTCAGGCTGTCAAAAAAAGCGCCCGATAGCGAGCATATGTACGGACACGACAGGCTTGAGAGTATAGCGTCGATTCTTCTCGCCGGGCTTCTCGCGGCAACCGGGATCGCGATAGGCGCTAAAGGCTTAACTCTTATCTTTACAAAAACCAATTCTCTCCTCCCGATTCCCGGGAAGCTGGCGCTTGCCGCGGCGCTGATTTCAATTGTAATCAAGGAATGGATGTATCGGTATACAAAATCAAGGGCAAAGAAAATTAAATCGTCGGCTTTTTTGGCCGACGCGTGGCATCACCGCTCTGACGCGCTGTCTTCTGTGGGGTCTCTTGTCGGAATCGCCGGCGCGAGGTTAGGGCTGAGGGTGCTCGACCCGCTGGCGAGCGTTGCAATCTCCGCCGTTATCGTAAAGGTTGCGGTTGATATCTTTCGGCGCTCCGTGAGTAAGCTGACCGACCGCGCCTGCGACAGCAATACCTCTGAGGGGATAAAGCGGCTGATACTTGACCATTCCGGGGTGCTCGGGATAGACAGGCTGAGGACAAGGGTGTTCGGCGAGGGCGTTTACGTTGACGCCGAAATAAAAGTCGACGGCAGCCTCTCGCTTGAGCAGGCGCATAAAATAGCCGAGGAACTTCACGACGACATTGAAAAGGCCTTCCCCGACGTAAAACATATTATGATACATGAAAACCCCGGCGAAATTTAAACCGGGGCTTTTGTTATATTCAGCGGTCTTTAACGATGAGCAGGCTTTTTACGCCTTTTTCTTTATAAAAGTCTATTATACTTTGGTCTATAACCTCTCCGCTTACCGCGGCAAGCGTTTCCGGGGTTCCGCAAAACGGGGGGAAGGCAAGCGTTCTCCCAAGCGCCAAATCCGTTATAACTTCCTCATGCCGCGACTCAAGCGCTTGTTTTACCGTCATTTGTTTTTTTGGCGTTAGCGGGCGGTGGGGTTCCGTATGTTCCCCGATACCGCTCTTTTTTAGTTTTAAACACAAGTCAAGCGCGGATAAAAGCTTTTCAAAGTCTTTCGGCGTGTTTTCCGGGGTTGTCATCAGCACAAGCGAATCTTTGTCATAAAGCTCGGCTTCAACATGATTTTTACAAAGGATTGCCGCTATTTCACGCCCGTCAAAGCGGCTTTCTTTGGCGTCTATGACCATTCTCAGCGGGTCTGACGGCAAAACGCAAAAGCCTTTTTCAGCGGCTTTTTGTTTAACGGCTTCAATCTCTTTAATATGGCGGCTTAGTTTTTCGGCGTAGCCGTCAGAAAGATAAGCGTTGCACCTGTCAAGCGAGCAAAGCGTGAGATACGACGGGCTGGTGGAGCAAAACAGCGAAATAGCGCTTTTGGCAAGGTAAAAGACTTTTGCGCTCGCCTGAACCGAAAGCTGGAGATACGCCCCGCCGGTATAGACGGGAAGCGTCTTATGGGCGGAGTCACTCGACATAAAAGCGCCGAGAGAAACCGGGTGAGCGGAGGGGGAAAGAAACCTCATATACGCGCCGTGGGCGTTGTCGACAAGGAGAAACATCCCGTTCTCGCGGCAAAAAGCCGCAAGTCTTGCAATGTCATGGGCGCGCCCGTAGTAGTCGGGGGAAGTGACAAACAAAGCAAAGGGCTTGTCTTTTGAGCCGTTTACGGCGCCCATAAGCTCGTCTTTACTTAAAACAGCCTTCCCGTCCTTGGTTTTTTCCGAATAAACCCAGTTTACATCAATATTACAGAACGCGAGAGCGGACAAGAGAGACCTATGCGCCCCCCGTTCGGCGATTATGCGCCCCCCCTCGCTTCCGTCGGAAAGACAGGCTTTTTTCGCGAGGTACAGCATTACCTTGACGCATTGGGAAGACCCCTCGGTCGAATAAAACGTCCCCCCGAAGCCAAACAAACGAGAGGCAATTTTTTCGCTTTCGGCGATAATTCCCTCAAAAGAGTAAAGATTCCCCGCTCCCGTGACTTCGGTGATATCAAAGGGCTCTCCGCCGCACTTCACCCTCCCCTTATGCCCCGGCACATGAAACCGCGAGGGTTTATTTTTTATATATTCGTTTACAAAAGACACAATAGGCGTTTCCACTTTAAACCCCCGCTTTTTTACCCGCCGGAAAGCTTTCCGCTTTATTGCGCTCGCCGCGGTTATGGCTTTTTTCCGTGTTGCGGCCGTCAATTTCATCGCTTTCGCTATCGGCGGCGGCGACTTTTACCATTATCGCGCATTCCATTCGCTTTTTAAACAGTTCGCAGCCGTATTCATAAACCCCGTTTATCTCCCCCGTGGCGTGGTAGGCGTTTGCCGCGCACCCGCCGGAACAGTAAAGCTTTGCCCAGCAATTCTCGCATTCCTCGCGGGAATACGCGCTTGTTTTTTTAAACTTTTCCCTTAAATTTGTATTTGTCACCCCGTCATAAATGTTCCCCATAAGAAATTTTTCGTCCCCCACAAACTGGTGGCAGGGGTACAGGTCGCCCCAAGGGGTCACGGCAAGGTATTCGCTCCCCGACCCGCAGCCGTTTATCCGTTTGTAAACGCAGGGGCCGCCCTCAAGGTCAAGGGTAAAGTGGTAGAAGGTAAAGGGGTTGCCCTGTTTTTCCCGCTTTATCATTTCCTTTGCCAAAATCTCATATTGCCCGAACAATACCGGGATATCCTCTTTTGTAAGCGCGTAAATATCGCCGGGCGGGCAGACCACGGGCTCCATGCTAAGGTGCTTAAACCCAAGGGACGCCATATGAAACAAATCATTTGTAAAGTCGGTGTTCAGATGCGTATATGTGCCGCGGATATAATAGCTTTTATCCCCCCGCCGCTTTACAAACTCGCGGAACTTCGGCAGAATTCTTTCATAGCTGCCGTTGCCGCGGTAATCCTTCCTGAAACGGTCGTGGACTTCTTTTCTCCCGTCAAGGCTGAGCACTACGTTGTCCATTTCTCTGTTGCAGAAGTCGATTACCCCGTCGTCGATAAGCAGCCCGTTTGTGGTGAGGGTAAACCGAAAATTCTTGTTTTTTGACTTTTCAATACTCCTCGCGTAGCCGACAAGGCGCTTGACCGTGTCAAAGTTCATAAGCGGTTCTCCGCCGAAAAAATCCACTTCAAGGTTATGGCGGGAAGAACTGTTTTCCACAAGAAAATCAATCGCCCGCTTTCCCGCCTCAAACGTCATAAGCGCCCGCTCCCCTTTATACTTGCCCTGACTCGCGAAACAGTACTCGCAGTTTAAGTTGCAGGTGTGGGCGACATGCAGGCAGAGCGCTTTCACGGCATTGTCGCTTTTATGGCGCGTTTTGGCAAGGTCTTTATAAATATCGGGGCTAAAAAGCTTTTTTTCGTTTATTAGTTCTTTTATATCGCAAAGACACTCTTCAAGCTCTCCGCGGCTCACGCCATGGCCTGCGCCGTATTTTTCCGTCAGCAGGCGTATAATTTCCCCCTCCCCTTCTTTGCCCCCGCCAAGGCTTTGGTAAAGCGAAATCATATCATACGCGACGTCGTCCACGCTGTGGACGCTCCCGCTGTAGGTGTCAAGGACTATGTTATAGCCGTTTAGCTTATACATGTGAATCATTTGTTAAATCCATCTCCAAATTAAAAGGACCTCGGCATATGCGTATGCGTCGGCCCTTTATATGCTCTGCCGTGCAAAGGCATAACTTGTTTTACCGCTGCTTTGACTTTTGGTTTTCGCAGGGCTGGTTAGCCACGCCCGAGGACGTTTTGCAGGCGGACTGGCAGGAAGTCTGGCATTCGCCGCAGCCGCCTTTTACGGCGCTGACGCATAAGTCGCGGGTCTTTAAGGTTTTAATTCTCTTAACTTTCATTGATAATATCCCCTTTTAAGTCTAAGTCTTTTATCGTTTGTCTTTTTACATATAAAATATAACATATCTTATCGCCGTATGTCAATAAGAACGTCTGTTTTATTTTTGCCCGGCGGGAATTTTTAACAAAGTTCATTGACTTTTAGCCTTGTGTAATGTATTCTTAGGTTAAAACAGGCTTTAGCCTAAAACTTAGCCAAAACTGTTCAGACTATGTAAAGAAAGGTGGAAGAAATATGTTTTCACGAAGGGTCAGTTTACTCTTATCGGTTCTTTTTGTTTTAACGCTTATTTCCGCATCGCTGTTTCTGTCTTCCTGCGGGGAACCCTCACCGGGGGATTCGTCTTCGGCAATCAGCGACCCCGGCGAACCCGAAAGCAACGAGTCGTCCGTCAGCGAAGAAATACCTTACGAGCCCGAACAGCTTAACCTCGGCGGAGTTATTTTTAACTTCCTTGTGCCGGGGAGCGGGTACTCATACTACGAATCGTTTGAAATTTATTCGGAAGAGCGCACCGAGGAAACCATCAACGACGCCGTCTATAACAGAAACCAGCTTGTTGAAAGCCGGCTGGGGTGTTTAATCCGCGCCGACAAGTCAAACAATGTGACAAACGACCTGCGGCTTAATTTTGACGCGGGGCTGAATACATATGACGTCTATATGCCCATGATAAACGACGCCGCCAAGATCGCGGGCGACGGGTATATGCTTGACCTGCACGACTTTGAACAGCTCAATCTCGCCGAGAGCTGGTGGGACCAAAAAGCCAACGAAGGGCTTGAGATAAACGGAAAACTGTTTTTTTCCACAGGCGATATTTCAATTCTCGACAACGACTGCACAATGGTGATGTTCTTCAACAAAAAGCTTGCCCGCGACTACGGCATAGGCGACGTTTATAAAATGGTGGAGGAAAAAACTTGGACGCTCGACCATGTTTACGAGATAAGCAAGGGTTTTTCTGAAAACAAGGCCGACGAGAATATTTGGGATAACCACGACAACTACGGCCTTCATGTGGCGTTTAACGCCCCGCACTCGTTTTATTTCGGCTGCGGCGGCACGATAACGGAAACAGACGCCGAGGGCAACCTTGTTATTTCAATAACATCAAAGGCAAATCAGTCTATACTTTCCCGCGTGTTTGAAATTGCCTTTAAGCCCGATGTGCTTACAAATAAAAACAGAGGCTGCGGCACTTTTCAGGATATCTGCCCCATGTTCCTAAACGACCAAGTGATGTTTACCACTTTCGCGCTGATTGATATCAAGGGTTTCCGCGGCGCGGAGGGGTTTGACTTCGGGATCCTCCCCTATCCCCTGCTTGATTCGGAGCAGGAGAGCTACCGCTGTCTTGTTTCGACGGGGCTTGTCCCCTGCGTGGTGATCCCCGCCAACTGCAAAAGCCCCGAGAACACCGCATCGGTGCTCGACGCCATGGCTTTTTACTCGGTGGAAACACTCACGAAAGCCTATTACGACAAAACCTTAAAAGGCCGCGACCTTGTCGACGAGGAATCGGAAAGAATGCTTGACATTATCTTTTCCTCCCGCGTGTACGACTTGGGTTATATTTACAATTTCGGCGGTATAGGGGAGCTCATTCAAAACATGAACATTGCGTCTTCCTCGGACTTTGTCTCTTATTACGACAGGATCGAGGGGAAAGTCATGACAGATCTTTTCGACGCCATGGAAAAATTCAGATAAAGGAAGTGCAAAATGGATAAGTATGTAAAAAGCGTTGACAAATGCCTTGACTGGATGGAAAGCCAAATGCTTTCCTTTAACCGCGGGAGCGTGGGAGTGTATGAGAGAATCCGAATTGACGTCAACCGCCGGGTTAACTGGACCCGCCCCGACTGCAATTCCGAAATCGCCCGCGCCTATTTAAAGCGCGGCAGGGAAAGCTCGGCCGACGTATACGAAAATATTATAAACTGGCTGCTTTCGGTTCAGGACAACGAACCCATGTCGGCGTGGTACGGCTCGTTCCCCTTCTTTTTAAACGACGGCGAAATTCTCGCGAACAACGGTCAGGCGAGGTGGCAGAACGACAACGGCAAGGTGCTTATCGCGCTTTTGGATATGTTTGAAATTTCCGGCGACGAAAGGCTGAAAGAAGCCGCCCTAAAGCTCGCGAACCACTGGATGAGTATCCAGCGCCCGCAGGGCTTTTTCATGCGGTACGACAACGGCGTCACCCAAAGCCCCTATAAAGGCCCCTGCTTTGTGTTTTGGCTCGCGGCGGGGCTCGCCATGTGCTATGGGCTGACGGGGGAAGAAAAATATAAGTCAAGCGCGGTTTTGGCGCTTGGTTATGTACTCCCGCTCCAAAAGGAAAACGGCAGATTTACCACTTCATATGAACTTATGAAAAGAGAAGACTGGCGGCCCGCCTCCTCCGAAGCGTCAATCGCCGTGTTTTGTCTCGCGAGAATACTTAAGTATATTAAATCCGACGTTTATAAAAACGCCTTTGAAAAAGCGGCAGATTATGTAATGTCGCTTCAGCATGAGAGCGGCGGGATAATGAATTCCGACGAGGAGGGCAAGACCGCGTCGCTCCAGAGCAATATGTTTATATGCGACCTTGTCTATACCCAAGGCTTTGCGCTCATGGGGCTTAACGAGGCGTTTGATCTGACCGGCAGAGACGAATACAAGCGCGCCGCGGTAAAGCTGGCCGACTTTTTGGTGTCCGTCCAGTGCGAGGGCGAGAGCAAACTGTGGGACGGCGCGTGGCGCGGCTCGTATAACCCGGTCTCAAAGCGCTGGGAGGGGAGAGCAAACCAAAACAACACCATAGACGAGGGCGGAATGTATTCGGTTTACACCGGCTGGTGCTGCTCGAATATAATGGACGGTCTTCTTGGGGTAAACCGAATTACCGCCGGTGAAAAAACAAAAGGTTAGCGGTTAGATTGATTAACGTATTAATTAAGGGATGGTTTTATTAATGAAAAAGAAAATACTTTTTATTTCCGTTTCTCTTATCGCCGCGCTTCTCTTCGCGGCTTTTACCTCCTGCGCCGGCGGGGGAACAAACAGCGGGGAATCGGCAAGTTCATTTGAAAACAGCGGAAGCAACGAAAGCTCGGAAAAAGAAAAAACAAGCGAGGAGCCGAAAGTGATATACGAAAAAGCCAAAAACGTAATGACGGCGCACAATATCCTTGACTACGGCGCGAAAGGGAACGGGTTGGACGACTCGGGGGCTATTCAGTCCGCAATCGACGCCTGCGCGGCGTCGGGCGGAGGGGTTGTCTATTTCCCGTCGGGGAGCTATACTTTAAAGTCAACTCTTGTAAAAAAGGCGAAAGTCTCCCTTACGGGCGAGGGAATGTGGTCGACAAGGCTTATTTGGGCGGGGAACCCCGATTCACCGATGATAGACACCTCAAACGAGGCGCTTTGGGGAACGGATATCGAAAACTTCTTTTTCCTGTCCTCGGGCGTGAGCGGGGTAACGGGTATTTTGGGTGGCTCTACGCTTGACAAATATAATTCCGCCATCGGCACGTTTAAAAACCTTGTTTTTTCGGGGATATACTGCGGAATTGACGGCGGCGCGGAACCGTCGGGGGTTGGAATCTTCGACTGTATGTTTGAAAACGTGTTTTGCTCAAGCTGCACATACGGGCTTCACCTGTACGGCTCGGGCAACATAATTATCCACCCGAGAATAGCCACCTGCGAGGCGGGGCTTGTGCTCGACTACCTCAACGGCGAATCCTTTGACGGCGTTCATGTCATAGGCGGGATCTTCGCCTCGAACGTCACCGATATACTTATCCCCAAAAAAGGCGGGACAAGGCCGACAAATTTTGTCGGAACATGGTTTGAAAACGCCTCTCATGGCATACTGAACATCACCAACACCGGAACGCGGGTTATGAACCTGACCTTCCGCGACTGTATGCTTAACTCGACCGCCGACAATAAAAATTACTTTTTACTCGACGCGACAAACGCCGTCGGCGTGGTGACGCTTGATTCCTGCACGGTGGTTAACGACGACGGAATAAAATCTCCTTCGGATAAAAACTCGGTTCTCGCCATAACAAACCTTCAGGTGTATGACCGAACCGGAACATATGTGTATAACGACAGAGTCAGCGGCAGTTTCAGCTTTGGCGCGACGGGGGAAAAGACCGTGTATAAAATCAAACATTCCTTAAAAGCCGTTCCGAAAACCGTTATCCTGACGCCGTCGACTTCGGGCGCCGCGAAAGCCCAGTACTACGCCACCGCCGACGCGACCGAGATAACCATAACTTTTATTTCACCGCCGACGGGGGAGATAGGCTTTTACTGGGAGCTCACCCGCTAAAGTCAACGCGCAAAGCTTTATAAATTTAACCAAAGTCTTTTATAATTGCCTTGGGCTATTTACAAATCGGGGAACTTGTTATATAATTGACAACGGCTTTAAAAGCCGCGACAAAATTTAATGCTATATGCTGTGGGGGTATTTAATGTTCTTTTTTGACGAGTTAAAAAATTATGACGCCGAGGTTTATGACGCCTGCGAACTTGAAATGCAAAGGCAGCGCTATAATATCGAGCTTATCGCCTCTGAAAACATCGTGTCAAAAGCAGTGCTGCTTGCGGCCGGGAGCGTGCTGACCAACAAATACGCCGAGGGCTACCCGGCGGCGAGGTATTACGGCGGGTGCCAGTATGTGGATATAGTTGAGAACATAGCGCGGGATCGGGCGAAAGTGCTTTTCGGCGCCGAGCACGCCAACGTTCAGCCCCACAGCGGCGCGAACGCCAACCTCGCGGTTTTTTTCGCGCTGCTGACTCCCGGCGACACGGTGCTGTCGATGTCGCTCGCCCACGGCGGGCATCTCTCCCACGGCTCTCCCGTGAATATCTCGGGTAAATATTTTAATATTGTCCCGTACGGCGTTGACAAGGCCGACCGGCGGATTGACTATGACGAAATGGAACGCCTTGCCGTAAAACACAAGCCAAAGCTTATTCTCGCGGGCGCGTCGGCGTATCCGCGGGTGATTGACTTTAAGCGCTGCGGCGAGATCGCCCGAAAGGCCGGCGCCTACCTTATGGTGGATATGGCTCACATAGCGGGGCTTGTGGCGGCAGGGCTTCACCCGAATCCGGTTCCCTATGCCGATGTGGTGACCACCACAACCCACAAGACGCTCCGCGGCCCAAGAGGCGGGCTGATACTCTGCAAGGAAGAGCTTGGAAAGAAAATCGACAAGGCGCTCTTCCCCGGCACTCAGGGCGGGCCGCTCATGCATATAATCGCCGCCAAGGCGGTGGCTTTCGGCGAGGCGCTCACCGACGAGTTTAAATCTTACCAGAAACATATAGTTGAAAACGCGTCTTCGCTTGCCGAAAGACTTGCGGAAAACGGCTTTGACCTTGTTTCCGGCGGCACCGACAACCATTTGATCCTCCTTGACCTGCGGCGTTTTGGCGTCACCGGCAAGGTTTATGAGAAAAATCTTGACGATGTGCATATCACCGCCAACAAAAACGCCATCCCCGACGACCCCCAGCTCCCCACCGTCACAAGCGGGCTGAGAGTCGGCACTCCCGCCGTCACCTCGCGGGGGTTCGGAAAAGGCGAAATGGCGATGATAGCCGAATGGATGGGGCTTGCCGCGCGAGATTACGAAAAAAACAAATCGGCAATCCTTTCGGGGGTAAAAGAGCTTTGCGAAAAGTTCCCTATTTATAACTGAATAACATTTTCGACAAGGCGTATGCAAACGTTGCTAAAACAGGCAAACGCCTTGTTGTATTTAACAATATTTTTTAAGGGAGGCAAACAATGGCGGATAAAAATTACGACGGCGTAACAAGCGGCGGATTTGTCGTCAGCGGGAACGTGGACGGCTATATCTATAAAAGTTATGAGAGCCGGCTCGGGCGCGAGGTGGGCTTCGGCGAGCATATAAAGTGCATTGTGGAAGACAGGGCGGGCGCGCATTACTACGCGCATGGCCCCTATACAAATATGTATTCACGGACAAAGGCGCTTGTCGATTTGAGAGGGCTTAAAATCAACCGCCGCGACCGTGGCGGCGCGCCCTGCCGCAACGCGTATTTGTGCTTGGGCTTTATATCCGGCGGCAGGCTCTGGCATATTGACACCGGGCTTTGCAATAACCAGGAAAAAGACGTCTGGGCGGCGTTTTTGTGCGATTTCGGACTCGGAACGCCAAAGGGGCTTACATATAAGGATATCGCGGGGTTTAACACCGACAACTATAAAAACGCGGTTTATTTTGAAACCGAGCTAAATATCGGGCTTTGCGACGAAAAAAGCGATATAGTGGAATGTGCTTACCGCTTTTTAAGCGAGGACAAAAGCGTAATCGGCGAGATTGTCGCGGTTTTGGAAAACAAAGCGGGGGAAGTGTTTGTGAGAGAAAACGGAAGACCGCTGGCGCGGCTTGTCAGGTTTATTTCCCTTGTCCCGCGAACCGGCAAGGGGGAAGACGATATCCCCGACTCCACGTTTTTAAAAGGATCTTTTGACAACCTTGAAATAGACGGCCTGCCTTGGAGCGAGGATAAGTTAGACTATGTCTGGTCGGTTCAGGCGGCGAACATCAAAAGTATCGGGGTATCGCGGCTTGGCGGCGGCAAGAGCGAAGACAGCGATTTTATCTCGCTTTGCCATGAAACCCGCTATTTTTAAAAATGTTTTGTTCCCGATAAGCGGAAAATTTTATTTTTAAGGTTGTTTACATAATGCTAAAGAGGTTAGTAATTTGCGCTTTGGCGCTTATAATGTCGGTTTTTCTTTGTTCCTGCCCGTCTTCCTCAGATGACCTGTCGTCTGAGGAAGAAATCTCAAACCAAAACGGCGAGGAAAGCGAAAGCGGCCAAAGCGGCGAGAGTGAGAACAGCAATATGAGTTCCGATATACCAACCCCGGTTATAACGCCTGTTTCGGTTATGTATTTCGCCTATGACCAAAGCCCCTACGCCGTGATGGTGGGGACCTGCGAGGACGGCGCGGTTGTAAGGGCGGTTACCTCTGACGGGCAAAGCGTCTTTTCGCAGTCGTTTTACGGGTGGTTTTCGGTGCGGGTGAAATATTCAAGCGGTCTTGAAACAACGCTTACCCAAGAAATCGGCGGCGTAAGGGCGGAGGGCGAAACCCTGTACGGCAAGCCGCCAACCCGTCCGGGCGACGCCGAGGGCGTGGTGGCGGGGGGGAATTTTCAGTTTTTCTATGAAAAATGCCTTAGGGATTTTAAAAGGCAAAACCTCCCCTCAGAATCGGCTCTGAACTCTCTTACAAACCGAATAAAAACACGAGTTAACGAATTGAAAAATAACGGGATGAACACAAAAATCATATATATAATAGCGCCGTCGGTTATTTCAATCTACCCCGAGCTTGTCCCGGATGAATACGCGCAGGGAGCGGGGAAGACAAAGCGGCAGCTTATTATAGAGGCGATACGCAAGGGCGGCGCGGTGGCGATTGACCTTGACGAGGTTTTTACCCTCCATAAGTATGACGAGCTTCCGCTGTACTATAAAACCGACAGCCACTGGACAGAGTACGGGGCGTTTGTCGCTTATCGCGAGCTGTTCGGCATAATCAAAGAGGATTTTCCCTCCGCCGCCCCGTATGACTTTGATTATTTTGACTGGTATTCGGGGTATTTTAAAACCGGGGATATGCTCAACTATTTAAAAATGACGTCCCCCGTGTATCTCACGCCGGGGTTTTTCGATTCCGACTGCCTTGAGTACAGCTTTTTCAGGTCGATGAAAACGGACGTGACGGGGGTAGAGCGAAAACGCTTTAAAGAGACCGGGGTTTACAGCGAGGAGGTCACCTATCGGCATTTTATCGCCGCGAACCGCCCCGAACTGCCGAACGCCATTGTTATCCGCGACTCTTACGGCACCCAGCTGACCGACCTCATAGCGGGGAACCTGAACAACACTCTGTTCCAGAAAATGTGGGATTACACATACAGCGTTAATAATATTGTGAGATACAACGCCGACTATGTCATTTACATACTTTCCGAATGGAACGCGGATCAGGCCCTTTACGGCTGAACCTATTTGCTTTTTCGACGTTTCGCGTCAAAATACGGTTGCGCAACCAAAAGTATCGGTTTTTATATTTATGTCGCAAAGACTAAAAAAGTTGCGCTTTGGGGCTTTATTATTAATAATAAAGCACAAAATATGAGTTTTGCACAAATATTTGCTTGACAAGGCAGTTTTTTATGTTATAATCATCTTACATTAGTATGTCTGCTATATTTCAATGCGAAAACGATTTTTTCGTAAAATTTAAGGAGGTAAATTATGTACAAGAAGGTACTTGCGCTCGCTTTATCGCTGCTTTTTGTATTCGCCATGGTAGCGCTCAGCGCTTGCGGCGGCGGATCGGACGGCACTAAAAGCGAGACACCCGGTAAAAGCGGAATAGACGATGAAAAAGACTATACACTTCGCGAATACATCGGAGCTAACCCGCAGAACTGGAACCCGCATACCTGGGAAACAAACGGGGATCGTTATATCTCGGATTACGCGGAAATGGGATTTGTCGACGCCATTTACGACAAGGAAAATGAAACTTTTAAGTGGAATTTTGAAATGGCCGACGATATCAAAGACGTCACCGCCAACGCCGCGGATTACGACATCGACCTTGCGGATTGGGACATTGACGAAGAGGACACCGGACGCGTTTGGCTTTATAAGTTAAACAAAAACGCGAAATGGGAAGACGGCACGGTTATTAACGCGGCTACTTATGAGTATTCGCTCAAAGCCCTGCTTGACCCGGCAATGAAAAACTACAGAGCAAACAACTATTTTTCCGGCGACGCCGCCATTTACGGCGCGTTCAGCTACTACTCCGGCGGCCCGGCGGTGTCATACAAAGCGCTTGGCGACGCCGGTTATGATTTTGCCGAAGAAGCCGAAGACGAAGATGTTTTTGTCGATATGTGGAAATTCTGGGGTCTTGACGGTGAAGGCTGTGTCGACGAGGAAGGCAACGCCTGCCCTAACTTTGTCAACATTAACGACGACACCATGTACCGCGACGCCGCCGTTACGGAAGGCGAGGATGAAGACTGGGTTTCCGCCAAATATATCTTTGAAACCTATCTCGCGCAGGATGCCGTCTACGCCGCTTACGCGTCAACCTATCTCGCGGTCTCCATTATCTCGGTCGGCGACGGCACTTGGGATGAGGTTGGTTTTAAGGTAGTAGACGACTACACGTTCCTTTACATAACCCTTAACACCATCACCCAGTTCTATATGAACACAGCCGGCACATCCAACTGGATTGTCTATGAAGAATTATACGAAGCGAACAAAAAAGACGTGGGAGAGCTTGTCGCCACCACTTACGGCAAATCGGTTGACAGCTACAAGTCGTTTGGCCCGTATAAACTTTCTTCTTTTGAAAAAGACAAAGAAATTGTTTTTGAAAGAAACCTTAACTGGTACGGTTATTCTGACGACAAGCATAAAGGCCATTACACCACCGATAAAATTATTTGCTCGGTAATTTCCGACCACAACACGGAACTCGAACTGTTCAACACCGGCAAACTTGACTCTGTCGAGCTCACCGCCGAGGATATGGACACCTATCGCTTTGCCGATAACCTTTTGAGGACAGAAGAAACCTATACCTACCGTTTCTTCTTTGTGACCGACAAAGAAGTGCTTGAGACGCTTTCCGACAACGCTTCCTCCACCAGCAAGAGGGTAAACAAAGTCATTCTCGCGTATGATAAGTTCAGGGAAGCCATGTCGTTCGCCATTGACAGAGCGGACTACGCCAAAAAGGGCACCGCCGGCGAAACAGTCGCGCTCGGCCTTATAAATTCTCAGTACTATTATGATGTTGAAAACGACCCGGATTCCATTTACAGAAAATCCGACGAGGCTAAAAAGGTTATCACCGATGTTTACGGTATTGAGTACGGCGAGGGCAAAGAATACGCCACGCTTGACGAGGCTTATAACGCCATAACCGGCTTTGATATCGAAAAAGCGAGGGCTCTGTTCGCCGATGTTTACGCTGAAGCGAAAGCAGAGGGCGACCTCACCGATACCGATGTCTTTGAGTTCACCTGCTCGGTCGGCGCCAACGAGTCTTTGACCGATGAACAGTCTATAAGAAACACCCTTATCCAGGGCTACATCGACGAAGCTACTAAAGACACTCCGTTTGAGGGTAAGATCAAAATTACCTACACCACGTCCCCCAACAGGTATGACGACGTGGCAAACGGCGTTAACGAAATGGCGATGGGCGCGTGGGGCGGGGCCTCTTTCTATCCTTTCGCGCTCATACGCGTCTACACCGACCCGAGCCATGTCAACACCATTCACGAACAGTGCGGTTTTGACCCGACGACCGAAACGGTCACGATCAAACTTAACGGCAAGGACGTAACAAGAACCTACCAAGAATGGGCGATATCCATTAACCCGGGCGGGGACAACTACAGCACCACCGGCGACTACAGCAAAATGCTTACAATACTCGCCGCGCTTGAGTATAACCTCATCAAGGGATACCACTTTATCGTTCTCACCAGTCTTGCAACGGTTTCCGCTTATTCAAACAAAATAAAATATGCCACCACCGAATATAACATCATGTACGGTTACGGCGGGATTCGTTTCCTCACCTATAACTATGATGACACCGGCTGGGACGCATATGTTTCCGGCGGCGGCAAGGTTTACTCATAACAGATACTTATATTAGATTATTACTATTGCCGGCTTTATTGCCGCGAGTCGGTCTGAAGCCCGGTAAAAATCTATTAAACTGTTTGTAACCGAGACGCTTAAAGACAGGGCGTATGTTTACGCCCTGTCTTTAGTAAAACAAATTTTTCTTATCATTGCGGATAAATTTTCCTGATTATTGCCTTTTAGCGGAATTTATAATATAAAAGCCGTCTTTAGTATAACATATAACATATAACATAAGATTGTTTTTAAGCTGAGTTCCGGCGTTAGATTGTCTGTTTGTGTAAAAAAGGGCGTAATCGTGTAGAACCAGAAACAGGAGAAACAAAGATATATGAACGATATGATACTATATATCTTAAAGCGCATACTGCTGATGCTGCTGACGTTTGTTATTATTTTTACAATATGTTTTGTTCTTATAAAAGCGCTTGACAACTCAAGGGAAGACGCTATGTATGCCGATCAGGCCGCGGTTGAGGAAGCTCGCAGAGAGGCGCTGGGGTATAACAAACCTATCTTGGAACAGCTTAGAATATACGCTAAAAATATAATAACAAAATGGGATTGGGGAACTTCATGGAAGATTGACCGCCTCTCGACAGTCAACGACGTTATTTTTTCAAGACTGCTGCCGACGGTGCTGGTAAACACCTACTCCCTTATTTTCTCGGTGCCCATAGGTATTCTTATAGGCATTTATTCGGCGCTCAAAAAGAACAAATGGCAGGACTACACGCTTTCCACCCTCACTATGGTTTTTTATTCGGTGCCAAGTTATGTTTACGCCTTTATCGTCCAGTATTTTATCGCGTATAAATTAGGACTTCTGCCGATTATTCAAGCATCCCTCAGGGAGGCGGGGGGGTCTTATTTCACTTGGATCATGTTCAGGTCGCAAATCCTCCCCGTGCTCGCGCTGTCTTTCGGCAGTATTGCCGGGCTGACCAGATTCACCCGCGCCGAACTTACCGAAACGCTTACCAGCGACTATATGCTGCTCGCCCGCACAAAAGGACTATCAAAATCGCAGGCAACCCGCCGCCACGCTCTCCGCAACGCGATGGTGCCGATTTTGCCCGCGATAATCGGTTCGTTTGTCGGGGTGCTCGGCGGCTCGATCATTATCGAGCAAATTTTCGCGATTCCCGGCATCGGGCCAATTTATGTCAAGGCGATATCGCTTCTCGACTATGACGTGTTTATGGCGGTGGGGATGTTTTATACCTTTATAGGGCTTGCGGCGTCAATACTAATTGACTTAAGTTATGGGTTTATTGACCCGCGCATAAGAATGGGGGCGAAAAAACAATGAGTCCGAACGAATACAGGGAACCGATTGAAAAAGGGGCTTTTGAGTTTGCCCAGCTTGATAAAAATATACACGACTTAAAGTTCGAGACAAAACCGATCGGATATTTTAAAGACGCTTGGATAAGGTTCAGAAAAAATAAATCGTCGGTCGTCGCCGCCATTATAATAATTGTAATAGTGCTTTTCGGCTTGCTTGCCCCGCTTTTTTCCAACCACGCGGTGTACGAGAGCGACATAACCTATAAAAAAAAGACCGCGAGGAGCTTTCTGCTCTCAAAAATAGGGCTCGGCACCGCTATTACTCATAAAACGGTCAACCAAAATGAATTTAATTATATCTATGGCATAGGCGTAGCCGCCACTTTTAATAAAGAAACAGACAAAAATGCTTCTTTTGATATAGCCGCCGCAAATAAATATAACCCCGTAAAGAGTTATTCCGCAACCGTTGACGCCGGCAAGACATATTATAATGTGGATGTTGAGGTCTACTATCAGGAAGGATTTCAATTTAAACAAATCACTCAAAAAGAATATGACGCCATCATAGCGTGGGAGAAAGAATCCGGACTGACCATTATTTATCCCGTGCTTGACGTCCCGCTTTCCGAAAACGACGCCAATATGTGGTACACGGAGGCTAAAAACGGCGTTTACGTTGACAACTACAAGCGCGACAAAAACGGCGATATACTTTACGAAACCCCGATTGCCTCAAGCGAAAAAGACGCCCCGAAGCAGTACAGGGTGAGGATCCTTTATTACAATTACTATATATATCAAAACGGCAATGAGCCGCAATATATCTTGGGCACCGACACGCAGGGATACGACATCATGGTTCGCCTCGCTTACGGAATCAGGCTTTCGCTGCTGCTTTCGGTTTTTGTTTCTATTATCAACTTTATTATCGGCGCCATTTACGGGGCTGTCGAGGGTTATTACGGCGGCTGGATAGACCTAATAATGGAAAGGATTTCGGATATCCTAAACGAGGTGCCGTTTTTGGTGGTGGCGACGCTGTTCCAGCTCCACCTTGTCAGAACCGGCAAGGTTTCGGCGTTTACCGCGCTGCTGTTCGCCTTTGTGCTCACCGGCTGGCTGGGAACCGCCTACCGCGTCAGAACTCAGTTTTACCGCTTTAAGGGGCAGGAATATGTGCTGGCGGCAAGGACTCTCGGCGCGGGCGACGCGCGGATTATGTTCAAGCATATCTTCCCAAACGCCATCGGAACCATAATTACTTCCTCGGTGCTTGTTATCCCCGGCGTTATATTTTCAGAATCGTTTTTGTCATATCTCGGGATCGTAAACCTACAGGGCAAAAACACCACGTCGCTCGGCGCCATGCTGGCAAACGGTCAGGGGTCGCTTATGAACTTCCCGCATATCATTTTTTGGCCGTCGCTCGTTATCTCGTTACTAATGATTTCGTTTAACCTCTTCGGCAACGGACTTCGCGACGCGTTTAACCCGTCGCTTAGGGGAACGGAGGAATAAATCGTGTTGAAATCAGTAATACTTTCGGTTAAAAACCTAATAATATCCTTCCGTACCAATAACGGCACCGTCAAAGCGGTGAGGGATGTCTCCTTTGACCTTAAAAAGGGCGAAACCCTCGCGATAGTCGGCGAATCGGGATCGGGCAAATCCGTCACCGTCAGGGCAATCATAGGAATCCTCGCCGGCAACGCCGTTGTCGAGGGCGGGGAGATAATATATGACGGCAAAGACCTTATGAAAATCGAGGAGGACGATTTTCACCATATTCGCGGCAACCGAATATCAATGATATTTCAAGACCCTCTCTCGGCGCTTAACCCTGTCATAAGGGTGGGGAAACAGCTCACCGAGGCGATGATACTCAACGGCCGCGCCAGCCAGAGAGAGGCGAAAAAAGAATACTTCACCCGAATTGACCTGCTTGTGGAGGCGATGAAAAACGCTTATGCCGACGCCTACCCGGGATCACTTACCCCGGAGGAAATTAACTCAAGCGTAAAACTGCTTAAAAAATTTGTCGCCGTCGGCAACAGATATGAGGACGAATATAACGAGTGTTACGGCAATGCCGAAACCTCTCTTAACGCCATAAATCACGCGCTTATCGACATTATCAACGGCGAGCCCAAAAAGGTGGCAAAGGATATAGAAAGAGGGGCAAAATCCGCCTCTAAGGTCTATAACCCGTTTTTTATCCAAAAAGACGGCGGTCTCCCCGGCCTGCTTTTGGCTCTTAAAGAAAACAACGCCGTTTATAAAAAGATCGGCAAAAAAGAAGAGCTGAGAGAAACCCTGCTTAAGGTAAAGGAACTTCTTGAGACGGCTCAGAAAAACCCAAGACCTAATTTCTTCAGCCTTGGCTATTACTGTTTTAAAAACCAAACCGGCGAGCTTAATGTCTCGGGCGGCAGCGTTAGCGAACTTGACGCGAAAACAGAAAAGACGCTTGACGAGGAGTTTTTATCGAACTTTGTTAAAGGCGTGGAAGCCGGAATAAAGCATTCTTACGACAAATCAATAGAAAACAAACAAAAAGCCATAGCAGTGCTTGACGGGGCGAGCGCGACTGTAAACGCCGACAAATTCAGCTATCCCGAGCTTAAAAAGCTAAGTTCTGACACCACTCTTGCCGTTGAGAACGCCATTGACAGGCTTGACATAAGCAAGGACAGCTACGCTTATACTTTCGGCGCGAATTTTCAAAACGCCATCAAAACTTTTATTTCCGCTAAAAAAGAAGAAGAAAAGAAAGCGCGAAGAAATCAAGCGGGTTTAAACCCCAACCCCAACATAGCGCTTTACCGGCATAACCTGTCGCTCACCCTCCAAAGGGTAAAAGAAAGCTTTATAAAAGAAGTGGAAAAATCCAAAACGGCGGATTTTACCGCCTATGGGGAAAGCCTAATAAGCCATTTGCAGAGGGAAGCCTCAAAAATGGTTTACAGGGTGACAAAGTCTATCGCCAAAGACCGGGCGATATCGCTTATGGAAGAAGTGGGGATCCCCGAACCGAGAAGCAGATACCGCCAGTTCCCGTTCCAATTTTCCGGCGGTATGCGCCAGCGCGTGGTCATCGCCATAGCGCTTTCGGCAAACCCGGATATCCTTATCTGCGACGAGCCGACCACGGCGCTTGACGTCACCATACAGGCGCAGATACTCGACCTGATAAACGGGCTTAAAAAAGAGCGCCAGCTCACCGTTATTTTCATAACCCACGACCTTGGCGTCGTCGCCAATATGGCGGACAGGATAGCCGTTATGTACGCGGGCAAGATAGTTGAGTACGGCGAAACCGAGGAGGTTTTCTATGCCCCCGCGCACCCGTACACTTGGGCGCTGCTCTCCTCGATGCCCGACCTTGACACCAAGGAAAAACTTGAGGCTATCCCGGGCACTCCGCCGGATATGATATTCCCGCCCAAAGGCGACGCTTTCGCGCAGAGGAATAAATACGCGCTGAAAATAGATTTTGAAAAAGAACCCCCTTTCTTTGACATTACCGCCACCCACAAAGCGGCGACATGGCTGCTCCACCCCAACGCGCCAAAGGTTAACCCGCCTAAAATAGTGACGGAACGCATTGACAGGATGAAGAAAATGGGAGGTATTTCAAATGTGTGATAACGACAATGATAACAGAGAAATAATCCTCCGGGTAGAGCATTTAAAACAATATTTTAAGCTGGGCAGGGGATCGGTGGTCAAGGCTGTCGACGACATTTCGTTCTTTATAAAAAAAGGCGAGGTGTTCGGCATGGTCGGGGAATCCGGCTGCGGGAAGACGACCACAGGCAGGGATATCATTAAGTTGTACGAAATCACCGGCGGGGATATTTTCTTTAAAGGCCATCGCATAAGCAGCGGGATCAACGAGAAGAAAAAGCAGCTGGCAAAGCTCCGCAGAGCGGGAAAAACTAAAGAGGCGAGAGAAAAACAGCTTGAAATAACAAGGGCTAAAAAAGAAGTCGCCGAGGTGAAAAACGCCGGTATAATGACTAAAATGCAAATGATCTTCCAAGATCCCGTCGCGTCGCTCAACCCGCGGATGACGGTCAGGGAAATAATATCCGAAGGGCTGATTATTAAAGGTAAAAACGACAAAGCCTATATTGACAAGCGCGTGGGAGAAATGCTTGATATGGTTGGGCTTGTTCCCGAACACGCCGAACGCTATCCGCATGAGTTTTCGGGCGGGCAAAAACAGCGTATCGGCATCGCCCGCGCCATGGCGCTTGAGCCGGAACTCATAATAGCCGACGAGCCTATCTCGGCGCTTGACGTCTCGATACAGGCGCAAATAATAAACCTGCTCAACGACCTGCGGGTTAAAATGGGGCTTACGATAATGTTTATCGCCCATGACCTCTCGGTGGTCAAGTATTTTTCGGACCGAATCGCCGTTATGTACTACGGCAAAATGGTGGAACTCGCCGACACCGACGAGCTTTTCGCCCATCCGTACCACCCCTACACCAAAGCGCTGCTGTCGGCGATACCCCTCCCCGACCCGCTGTATGAAAAAAAGAGGGTCAGGCTGAAATACGAGCCCGCCCTTGACCACGACTATTCAACCGATAAACCCACGCTTAGGGAAGTCACGCCCGGGCATTTCGTCCTCTGCAACTCCGCCGAGGAGGAAGCTTGCAAAAAATCCCGGGAAGCCAAAGACAAGCCATGAAACCAAAACCCGCCGAAAGCAGAATCAGAGACAGAATAAAGAATCTTATTCCTTTTATTGTCTCGCTTAGCGTCGGCGGGCTTATTTTCGCGGGGGTTTTCGCCCTGTACGGCGGCAGGGGGGAAGACATGCCCCAAACTTTAAGGCGGCTTTCGGATTCCTTTTTAATCCCCGGCGTTTTGTTTATCGGTATAGGTATGTTGACGGTTATTTCGGCTCAGGGGACGTTTGATATGCTGCGTTACGGCATAAGAACGTTTTTTTTGCTCTTTAAAAGGGATATTTCAAAGGAAAAACGAACCTACCGCGATTTTTATGAATACCGTCTGGCGATGAGCGAAAAAAAGCGGGAATATCTTCACCTCATATTCGCCGGGTTGGTTTATCTTTTGCTCGCCGTTATTTTTTTACTGCTCTTTAACAAATCGTCTGCTTAGACGATTTTTTTATTGCCTCCGAGGCAAATTGTATTGTACCGAATAATATATATAATAAAAAACAACCTGTCGCCATTTTTATACAAATAAATTTCTTTTCTGTCTTTTCTACAAAATTTTCACAAATCGTACGTAACGGCATAACCTGTTACAAGGAGAAGGAATTTTCCGTATATTACTTAGGAGGTATATAAATGGTTGACAAAACGCCTTCCCGCTGCTTTTGCGGGAAGCCCTCCGACCCGCTTTGCTGCATCAGCGTGAATAAGGTTTTTGATTCCGCGAAAGATAAGGATTGTCTGGAAGATGTCAGAGTCCACTTCTGCGACTGTTATCAGGAGATAATTGACAGAGCCACCGCTATTCGCTGCAAAAGCGTGGAGGTTATTAACACCCATATAAGCCTGGAACCCATTCCCTTTAACAAGGGGTTTTATCAGGTTCTCATCCGTTTCTACTTCTGCGTAAAGCTTGAGTGCTGTATGTGCATGGGTAAGGTTGAAATGGTTAAAGGGCTCGCGGTTTTCGACAAGAAAATCATTCTCTACGGAAGCGAAAAGAACGTTTCGGTATTTACGTCCGACCCCTATCACAATACCTTCTGCCCCCCTCCGATTGAGTTTAACTGCAAGGTAGAGCCAACTCTCCCCATAGTGACCGTGGAAGCGGCCTCCCCCGTTTGCCTTGACACCAAGGTGCACGAGCGCTGCCGTCCTTTCGGGAACTGCTGCATTTCCGTCGACGCCATACCCGACAGCATAAGAAATTGCTTTGAGGGGTGTTTTGTCGAGGATATAGGTTCAAAAAGAGTGTATGTCACAATAGGAATGTTCACCGTCATTCGCATGGAGCGCCCCGTTCAGCTCATACTCCCGGCCTGCAACTACTGTCTGCCGGAAAAAGAATCCACCCCCCACGGCGGCACCGACCCTTGCTCTGTGTTCGGCAAGATGGCGTTCCCGTTTGATGAGTTCTACCCCTACGCGGACCCCCCGCGCCCCCGCGACGATCGCTGCGGTGGCGGCAGGTAATAAAACCAAGCCAAGCGCTTGCGAATACGCCTTAAATATAAGGCAAAGTTGTTTTCCAAAGGGTTTTTCGGGTTTTACGCCCGAAGAGCCCTTTGAGTTTTAAAACGCGAACAGCGGTAAAAAAACCGGGCGGTATACGGCAAAAGCCAAAACCCGCCCGGTTGTTTTATTAAATATATTAAAAAATTATTTTTTCTTCTATATACGCCTTGACCTCGCTTATTTTAAGCCTTTCCTGCGCCATGGTGTCCCTGTCGCGGACGGTTACGCTCCCGTCGGTTTCGGAATCAAAGTCAAATGTCACGCAAAACGGCGTGCCAATCTCGTCCTGCCGTCTGTACCGCTTGCCTATGGAGCCCGACTCATCGTAATCGGTCATAAAATACTTTGAGAGCAGAGCGTGAACCTCGCGGGCCCTTGGGGAAAGCTTTTTTGAAAGCGGAAGCACCGCCGCCTTGAACGGGGACAGCGCCGGGTGGAGCCTAAGCACCGCGCGGGTTTCGCCGGCGGTGTCCGGGACTTCCTCCTCGTCATACGCGTCGATTAAAAACGCTAACGTGACCCTGTCGGCGCCGAGCGACGGTTCTATTACATAGGGGATATATTTTGTGTTTTCGTCTTGGTCAAAATAAGTGAGATCCTCGCCCGAGCGTTTCATATGGGCGGACAAATCATAGTCAGTCCTGTCGGCGACCCCCCACAGCTCCCCCCAGCCAAAGGGGAACAGGTATTCAAAATCGGTAGTCGCCCTTGAGTAAAACGAAAGTTCCGCTTTGTCGTGGTCGCGGAGCTTTAGGTTTTCGTCCTTTAGCCCGAGTTCGATAAGCCAGTTATGGCAATAATTCTTCCAATAATCAAACCATTCGAGGTCATCACCCGGCTTGCAAAAAAACTCAAGCTCCATTTGCTCAAATTCCCGCGTGCGGAAGGTGAAGTTGCCCGGGGTTATCTCGTTTCTAAAGGATTTTCCTATCTGGCACACGCCGAAAGGTATCTTCTTCCGCGTGGTACGGGTTATGTTTTTAAAGTTTACAAAAATCCCCTGAGCGGTCTCGGGGCGGAGGTATACCTCGTTTGCGCCGTCCTCGGTAACACCCTGAAAAGTTTTAAACATCATGTTGAATTTTCTTATCGGGGTGAAGTCGCTCTTGCCGCAGCCGGGGCAGGCGACATTGTTTTTAGCTATAAATTCAGTCATCGCGTCGTTGTCAAGGGTTTCGACGCTGACTTCTTCCCCTTTTTCTTTTGCCCAAGCCTCTATCAGATTGTCGGCTCTATGCCTCATCTTGCAGGAACGGCAGTCAATAAGCGGGTCGTTAAAGCTTGAGATATGCCCCGACGCCACCCAAACCTCGCGGTTCATGAGTATGGCGCTGTCAATCCCCACGTTGTAAGGGGATTCCTGGACAAACTTCTTCCACCAGGCTTTTTTTACGTTGTTTTTCAGCTCAACGCCAAGCGGGCCGTAATCCCAAGTGTTCGCGAGCCCGCCGTATATTTCGCTCCCGCCGTAAATAAACCCCCTGCCTTTGCAAAAGGCAACGATTTTGTCCATTGTTTTTTCTTTGTTAGTCATACTCCATATTTCTTCCTGTTTTATTTTAAGGGCGGACTGCAAGGTTCGCCTTTAACTTATCACCGCTTTTTTGTCTTTAACATCCGCGACATTTGTCTCTGCGCCATTACAAGCTTGTAATACCTCTTGCCGTTCGCTAAAAGCTCGTCATGGGTGCCGACTTCCTCTATCTCGCCCCTTTCAAGCACTATAAGCTTTGTGGCGTTGCGGAGGGTGGCGAGCCTGTGAGCGATGGCGATAGTCGTCCTCCCGGAGGTAAGCTGGTTAAGGGCGTCTTGGATAAGCTTTTCGGTGATGGTGTCAAGCGACGCCGTCGCCTCGTCAAGAATAAGTATTCTCGGGTTGCGGAGCACGGCGCGGGCGATTGCCACTCTTTGCTTTTCTCCGCCCGAGAGCGTCTGCCCTCTTTCCCCCACAAGGGTGTTGTAGGCGTCGGGGAGCTTCATTATAAACTGGTGCGCGTTGGCGAGCTTGGAGGCTTTTATAACGTCCTCTTTTGTGCAGCCCGGCAGGGCGTAGGCGATGTTTGAGTATATCGTCCCCCGGAAGAGATATGTCTCCTGCAAAACCACGCCGATTTGCGACCTAAGGCAGTGCTGTTCGTATTCGCGGATATCGGTGCCGTCAATTTTTATTCCCCCGCCCGTCACGTCGTAAAGGCGCATGACAAGGTTAATAAGGGTGGATTTCCCCACGCCGCTTCGCCCGACAAGCCCCACCATGTCACCTTTGTTAATGCCGACGGTGATGTTTTTAAGCACGTCCTCATAGTTATTATACCCAAATCGGACGTTCTCAAAATGAATGTCGCCTATGATATCCCTTTCGACCGGTATTTCTATATCGGCGACTTCGGGCTGCTCGTCAAGGAGCTCGAACACCTTTGACATAGACGTCATGGCTCTGGCGAACTGCCTCGGCAAGAAAGCGGCCTGTCTTACCGGGCCGTAAATCATATAGACATAGCTCATAAACAAAGTGAGCTGACCCAGCGTCATAGCGCCGTCGATAATTTTTCCCCCCACGAAAAACAGCACGGCGTACTCGCCGATTCCAAGCAGAAAGAAAGCGAAAGGCATTATTGTGTTCCAAGTCTTTTCGTTCTTTTTAGATATATCCGCGACCTTTTTGGCGGCTTTGTCAAACCGCACGGATTCGTATTTTTCGGTGCCGAAGACTTTTACCACGCGTATCCCCGAAAACACGTCGTGGAGCAGCGAGTTCACCGCCGATTCCGAATGCCACTGCCTTACAAAAATCGAGTGCATAAAGGTCCGCAGGAAATAAAACATTATCATTATAAAGGGAATGGGGAGGAGTACGAGAAGCGTGAGCTGCCAGCTCATAAAGAACATCACAAGGCTTACCCCGATAAACGTCAGCCCGATTCGCAAAACGTCGGGGAGCACAGCCACCAAAAAGTCTCTCATGACGTCGGTGTCCTGTGTTATCCGGGTGATAATTTCCCCCGCCGTCCTTTTGCTGATACCTGCCAGCGACATTTCCTGAACCTTGCGGTAAACTGCCTCTTTTAGGTTGACCGAAATTTTGTTGCCGACCTTAACAAGAATTATCTGCCTCAGCATGGGGAGGAGGGTCAGCAAAAACGCCACCCCCACCATGGCGGCAATAAGCTTGAAAAACCCGCTGTCCGGGCCCGGCAGTCCGTCCTTAACGCTTAGATACCCGTCGATAAGCTCCTTGCTTATATAAGGAGCGTAAATATTAATTGCCGTGACTGCGAAAAACAAAACCAGCGACAGAGCGATCGGCCACTTGTAGTCCTTCGCGAACGGAATCACCCGCATAAACAGCTTTTTACGGTTGGCGCAGACGGCGCAGGTCTTTGACCCGGCGCGGTAGGGCGTGCCGCAGTTCGGGCAGCTTGTGAAGTCCTCGTTTTCGTCGATAGCGCCTATAACCCTGCCGTCGCGGACGGCTTTCAGCCGCTTAACGGTGTTTTGAAGGGCGACGGCGTTTTTCATATCGCTTCGGCAAAGCTCTTTTCTCACCCCGCCGGAGGTGTACTCAATGGCGGCGCAGCCGACATACTGAATATACTCGATATCGTCCATATCTGCGATGGAAAGCGTTATTATTTCTGTTTTTCCCGTTTCATTCTTTTTATCGCCGCACAAGTGAAGGGTATTTTTCCCCACCCCGCCCGCGCCGACGATATATATGTTGTCTCTTGACAAGTTGTACCTGAAGGTAAACTGCGGTTCGGCGTCAAAAGAGGCCTTCACCCGCTCCAAAACGCCGTCGTACAGATGGCGGTTTGTTTTTAGTTTGGGAGGCATATAGTTATCATTCCTTATCAAATTTGCAAAAGTTTTTGCGGTTGGGGTTACAAATAAAGCTCTATTTTTCTAAAGCTTTTTCTGTCAAGCCCGAAGACGTCAGGGATCTCAAATCTGTTTCCGTCAACATCGGTTAAAATTAGCCGGCTTTCAGAAACCTTGGCGATATTCCTGTAAGTGTCGTGCATGGCGAACGACATTCTGCCGTGATTGGTGTCGGCTTCCCAGTAGGAATAGCCGAACCGCTCTTTTAAAGACAGTATTTTTGTGATAACAGGGGTAAAATATTTTCGCTTAAGCTCTTTTTCAATAATATCTCTCCCCGCCCCGTCAAACAGGTCAAGGCTTTTTATGACTCCGTACTCGTTGCCGTCCTTGTCGGTGACGGAAATAAAGTTTTCGGCGTCGTCAAAGGGAAAAGCGCGGTGGAAAAACGCCCGCCCCAAGTCCTGCCATACGGGGTCTTTGGAGGCTTCTTCCTCAAGGTCGTCTTTCTTGACAGGAGGAATAAAGGCCTTGACGCAGGGAAAACCGTTTTCGGTCTCATAAAACTCGGCGTTTTCGGGGGAGAGGTATATTATTTCAATTATTTCCAAATAATCGTTTTTAGCATTAATTGAATTTTCCGGCATTTTTATAACCAGTCCTTTCTTTCTATCGGTATACAAGCTTTTTGTGGTTACGCTTAGTACTTATTTATTTAGAGAACCGCAATGTTTTTGTCGGTTTCGCTTTAGCGAAATTGCAGTTTATTAAACTGCAAAGACAAAAAGTTGCTCGTAAAAAATCATTCCTCAATTCCAATAGTCTTTAGCGCCTGCGCCTGCATTTTATATAGCTCAAAGTATTTGCCCTTTTTCTTAAGCAGTTCGGTAGCCGAGCCCTTTTCCGGCACTTTGCCGTCCTCAAGGACAATAAGGCTGTCGGCGTCGCGGAGGGTTGAAAGCCTGTGCGCGATAATTATGGTGGTGCGGTTTTTGGTCAGGTTGTCAAGCGCCGTTTGAATCTGCCTTTCGGTCTGGGTATCCATGGCGGCGGTCGCCTCGTCAAGCACAAGAATGCTCGGGTTTTTTAAAACCGCGCGGGCGATAGACACCCTTTGCTTTTCGCCCCCGGAGAGTTCCTTATACCCAAAGCCGACCATGGTTTCGTAGGCGTCGGGGTATTTGATTATAAACTGGTGGGCGGAGGCGATTTTTGAGGCGGCGATAACCTCCTCATTTGTGGCGTCGGGGCGCGCGTAGCGAATGTTTTCCATCAGCGTTCCCCTGAACAAATAAGTTTCCTGAGACACAATGGCAACGGCGCGGCGGAGCGAGTCAAACGAAAGGTTTTTAAGGTTAACGTCGTCGATAAATATCTCGCCCATATTCGGGTCGTACAGCCGGGTGAGAAGATTGGCGAGCGTTGACTTTCCCGCCCCCGTTTTGCCCACGATGCCAAGGGTATCGCCGGCGGGGATTGAAAAAGATATGTTGTCAATGACGGTTCTGTTTTCCTCATAGGAAAAAGTAACGTCTTTGAATTCCACTTTGCCGAGTATTTTGTCAAACACCACCGGGTTTTCCGCCTCTTTTACCTCGGGTATGGAGTCGCTTATCTCAAACAGCCGCTGGAGGGCGTTAAGACATTCCGACCACCAGTTTGAGACGTCGGCGAAAAAGTCAAGCGGGTCGTAGATCATCCCCACATAGGCGATAAAAGTCATAAGCTTGCCGTAGTTAAGGCTGCCGGTGTGCTTCATAACCTGCCAGCCCCCCACGCCCCAGACGACATAAATGCCTATCTTCATTAAAAAGCCCAGCATACGGAATATTTTATTGGCGGTGACTCCTATTGTGGTTTGCGCGTCCGCCTGAGCCTGCGAGCGGTCCTGAAACCTTTTTATTTCGGCCTCTTCCCTTGAGAAGGACTTGACCACCCTCATCCCGTTGAGCACGTCCGAGATTAACGAGTTAAACGACCGGCGTTTTGAATAAGAACGCGCGTGGAGCTTGCTGAACATGGTAAAGGTGAGTTTAAAGGCGACAACAAAAATGGGAATTGTTATAAAAGTGTAAAGCGTCAGCAGCGGGTCCATGGTCAGCATGACAACCAGCACCGCGAGGAGCTGAAGTATGTTTGTCACAAGATAAGGGAAACCGTCGCAGAAAAACCAGTATATCGTGGTGGCGTCCGAGTTGATTTGCGTCATAAGTCCGCCGGTCTGACGGTTGGTAAAAAACCGCAGCGAAAGCCCGCCGATAGTGTTGAAAATGGTTTTTTTAAGGTCATATACGACTTCGGCGGAAATTTTCGCGTTCAAAATGCCGTTGATTACCGAAATGACAAGCGACAACAGCCGCACTCCTATTATCATAAGCACAACGGTGCCTATTTTCCCGTACATGGAGCCGCCCTTTGCCAAAACCTTGTTGTAAAACACGTCGTTTGACACATAGGGGGCGACAATCCCAAGGCTCGCCACAAGCCCGAAAGCGATAAAAATAAGAAATATATAGTATTTGTACTTTAAAAACAGCACCGAGAGCCGTTTTACAAGCTTTGCTTTTTCCATACATTTCGGGCAAATCTTGCGGTCCGGGTCGGGGTAGCGGCGGTGGCAGGTGGGGCAAAACCTTGATTCCTCGCTCTCGCCCTTTAGCTTTTCCTCGTCTACTTTGCCGTCTTTTTTAAGCTGATTCGCGGCGTTGCAGAGCACATTGGCGTCGTGCTTAAAAGACGAGGTAAATCTGAAAACTTCTTTTGTCTTCCCGCTTGTTTCGCAAACTGCTCTGCCGCCGGAAATAAACAACTCCACAGAAAAGCTTTCACACTTTTCTATGGGGATTTCCTCAAAACGGTTGCAGTTGAAGTATTCGATCCTTTTGTCCTGCTTCGCTTTACCCTCAAAAGTGATAAACCCTTCAGCAACCGCTATTTTTTCTTTTGTCAGGAGTATGTAAACGTTTTTATAAACGCCGTCCCCACCCATGTCGCTTTCCATGGTTATGATACATTCGTCCTTGGGAATGCCTTTTTCCCCAAAGAACGCCACTACCGACGGCGGGAACTTTTTAAGCTCAGTCATTGTTATATCCTTGCCTTTTGGCGTATTGCCGTGTTGAGTTTTATGAATGAAATTCTCCCGTTTTTTTCCTGTGTTTGGGGGTCAAACTCCGCTTTTTTTCGGAAGAGAGAAAAACACAACCTAATAATACTACTTTATACAAAAAAAAACAAGCGTTATTATATATGTTTTATAACACTTTTAGTTTAGTTTGTTGGGAAAAATATACAAGGAAAGGTAAAAGAATGTTCAAAAACCGCCGCGGAGGGAGTTTTTTCGCGATACGCTCCCCGGCTTTTTTTGACAAAAAGCACGCCGCCGCGTTAAGCGTGTGCGTGCTTTTATGGTGACCCGTAGCAGGTTCGAACTGCTGTTACCGCCGTGAAAGGGCGGTGTCTTAACCACTTGACCAACGGGCCTTTTCGCCTTTTTCGGCGCTAAGGCGGCGGCAGTTAAAAGGCTTTAAAAAATGGTAGCGGAAGTCGGATTTGAACCAACGACCTGCCGGGTATGAACCGGATGCTCTAGCCAGCTGAGCTATTCCGCCGCGTGACTTGTGTATTATAGCAAGCCGGACGCGTCTTGTCAATAGAAAAAACGCCCAAAGGCATAAAATTTTAAGGTATTTTAGCGTTTGCATCATGCAGAAAATGACTTTATTCGCTTGATAATATTAAAACGTTCTGCTATAATTCAAAAGGAAGGGTATTTCCCTCAAACATATCCCGTAAGGAGAAGCGCGTATTTCCAAAACTTTTATTAGTCACGACAAGCCGTTTTTATTTTTCACCTCTCCGCTGTTTGACTCTTTCGGCGTTCCCCACGCCTTTACCGCAAAGCTCGGCGGGGTGAGCAGCGGGTGCTTTTCAAGCCTTAACTTCGCCCATTACGCGGGGGAGACCAAAGACGACCCCGAAAATATCTATAAAAACTATTTACTCGCGGCGTCGCTTCTTGGGAAGACGCCCGAGGAAACCTGCCTGACGTTCCAGCTTCACACGGACGAAATTGTGGTCGCCGAACTTTACCACAAAGGAATAGGGATAACAAAACCGCCGTTCGGGCGCGGGGTGGACGGGCTTATAACCCGCGAGGATATGGTTATATCGGTAAGGGTTGCCGACTGCGTGCCGGTTCTCCTTTACGACAAAAAAACAAACACCGCCGCCGCTCTTCACTCGGGCTGGCGGGGGACGCAAAAGGGAATATCCGAAAAAGCGGCGGGAATCATGACGGGCATGGGAGCAGACCCGGCGGAAATCATAGCCGCGCTCGGCCCTTCGGTCAAAAGCTGCTGTTTTAGCGTGGGGGAGGAATTTTACGGGCTTTTCCCCGACTGCGGAGAGGCGTTTGTAAAAACCGATGGGAGCGTTTTCTTTGATATCCCGAAAGCCATTAAAAAGCGGCTTATAAACGCCGGTCTTAGAGAAGAAAATATTGAGATCTGTAACCTCTGCACCTGTTGTGAGGAAGAATTGTTTTTCTCCCACCGCCGTCAGGGGGTAAACAGGGGAGCGATGGCGGCGTTTATTACCCCGAAGTCAAAGCAAACATAAAAATCATTATTATAGATAAGCGATAAAAATAATTAATAATTACACGACTTTTGAAAGGCGGTGGTTCAACTGAGCGTCAGGGTTTTTCACTGCGCCGATCTCCATCTCGATTCGCCTTTTTCCCTTTCCGGCCCCGCGCAAGCCGAACAGAGAAAGATAGAGCTAAGGAGCGCCTTTACCTCGGCGATAATGGTTGCAAAGCAGGAGATGATAAAGCTGTTTTTCATTTCCGGCGACCTTTTTGACACCGAATATGTCACAAAAGACACGGCGGAACTGCTTATAAGCGAATTTAACTCTTTCCCGAGCTGCAGGTTTTTTATTTCCCCCGGGAACCATGACCCAATTAACGACTCATCGTTTTATAAAACCGTCCCTTTCCCTCCCAACGTCCATATTTTTGGCGGGAACAGAGAAAAAGTGCCGATCCCCGAGCTGGGCGTTAACGTCTATGGGGTGGGTTTTACCGATATGGTGTTTATGTCAAGCCCCGTCGTGGGGTACGGGCCGCTTGATATGTCGGCGATTAATATTTTGGTGTGTCACGGGGACACATCCTCGCCGTCGTCTAAAAACGGGCCTATAACAAAACAGGAAATCGCCGCCTCCGGCTTTGACTATATCGCGCTGGGGCATATACATATGCCAACCGGCGTTTTAAAAGAGGGGAACACGTCTTACGCCTACCCCGGCTGTATCGAGGGCAGGAGCTTTGACGAGCCCGGCCACCACGGCGCCCTTATAGGCACGATAGGCAAAGGGGAAGTCAACCTCAAGACAATTCAGCTCTCGCGGAGGAGATATGAAACGCTGAATGTAGACATCAGCAAAGCGGTAAGCAAATCGTCGGCAATTGACATTATAAGGGCAAAAGTCCGCCCGTTCGGCAACGATACCGCTATACGAATTATTATGACGGGCACCGTGAGCGAGCCTTTTGTGATTTCCCCCGCGGAAGTCGGCAAGGGGTACGGCTATCCGTTTCAGATGGAACTTATCGACTCCACTTTCCCGGAGATTAACTTAACCGGTCTTGAAAAGGACACAACGCTCAGAGGGGTTTTTTATTCCCGAATGACCGAAAGGCTTGGCAAATGCGACGCCGGCAGCGACGAGTACGCCGTTACGCTCGCCGCCTTGAAATACGGCATTTCCGCGCTGCATGACAGAAATGTAATTGATTTCGGCGAGGAGGAAATAAACATAAATGGATAGCCAAATTCATGGTTTGTGTATTGACAGAATTGATATTGCCGCTTTCGGCAAGATAAAAAACCTGTCGATTTCCCCCCAAAAAGGGCTTAACCTGCTCTGCGCCCCAAACGAGGCGGGGAAGTCTACCCTTGCCGGGTTTATTAAGTTTGTTTTTTACGGCTTTTCCGGTCTCCGCAAGCAGTCGATTTCAGAAAACGAAAAGCTGCTTCAAATGCCTTGGGGCGGCGGAAAAGCGGCGGGCGCCATAACCATCACCACCCCAAATGGGAAGTTCCGGGTGGAAAGAACCCAGTCGGACACCAAGGAAACGGTTGATGTTTTTGATTATTTTACAAGGAAGTCGCTTTTCACGGGAATGGTGCCGGGGGAGGTTTTCTTCGGCGTGGGCGAGGAATCGTTCCAGAAGGTTTTATTTTTTAAACAGCTCTACCAGCCGAAAGGCGGCGACGGGGCGCTTGCCGAGCAAATTCAAAACCTTATGTTTTCGGCAGACGAGAAAACCTCCGCCGAACGCGCCGCGAAAAGGCTTAAAGAGGCGAAAGCGGCCCTTAAAAACAACCAAAACCGAGGGTTTATCCCCGACCTTGAGGCTCGGCTCGAAAGTTACGGGGAAAAACTTACCGACTCGGTAGAGACAAAGCGCCGGCTTGACGGGGTGCTGAGCGCTCTCGGCGAAAAAAGGCAGAAGATCGCGTTTAATGAGTCAAAGCTTGAAAGCCTTGAAAAAGAAATTGTAAATATCAGAAAATACGAGGCGAAAGACCGCCTTGACCGCCTTAACGCTTTAGCGGCCGACGCGCTAAAGGCCGAGGAAAAATATAAACAGCGGATGGCGTGCTTTGCCGACAGCAATATCCCCGAGACGGAGTTTGTAAACCGGCTCATAAACGATTACGCGGAGTATTCGCTTATTAAAAAGCGGCTTGACGAAACCGAAACCCAAATAAAAGCCCAAGAAGAAAAGCGAGAGAGCATTGAAAAATCAACCCCGTTTTTTAAAACCGACATTGAAAAGCTGAAAAAGTCGCTGAAGATCAGAAACATATTAAGCGGGGTACTTCTTCTCGCCGCCGCTTTGGGGCTGTCTCTCGCGGGGGCGGGGTATGGCTTTAAATTGTTCGGCATGTTTTCGCATATCTTCGCGGGGGCGGGGGCTGTGTTCGGCGCGGTCGGGTTTTTTCTGTTTTTAAAACAGCCGCCCGCCCTTAAAAAGCTCGGGATAAGCGGAAAAGTGGAGTTTTATAAAAAGGCAAAAGATTTTCCAATCGTTAAAGTTAAAGCGGAGGAAGCGCGTAATCAGCTAAACTCGCTTGAAAAGTCATATTCGGAAGACGCCAAGAGTTTTAACGGGCTGAAAAAATCAATAGAAACGCGGGTTAAGCGCTATTTTCCCGAAGAAGAGGCCACTTACGGGCTGCTTATTCAAAAAATGCTAAACCTTTCGGTGGAAGCGGGCGAGCTCAAAGCCGAGCACCTCTCGCTCTCCCGCCAGCTTGAGGCAAACCTTGACGGCGTGGATATGGACTCCCTCGTCAGCCTTGCCGCCGGCGCGGTTAAGCCTGCGCGGGACATAGCCGCCGTGGAACAGCAAATAGATTTTTACAAACACGCGAACCAAGGCTTAAAGCAGCAGGAAATTGCCCTTGAAAAGCAAAAATCCGCGCTTGGGGTGAGCGCCGTCTCCCCCGCTGTGATTTATAGCAAGCATGAAGCGGTAAAAAACAGCCTGAACTCGCTGAACGGCAAATTTAAATCGCTAACTCTCGCGCTCGAAGTGCTTGAGGAATCGGGGGATTATATGAAAGCCACCATTTCCCCAAAGCTCGCAAAGCTGGCGTCTCCCTGCTTTTCGGGTATCACCGACGGAAAATATCAAAGCGTAAGGCTTTCCACAGACCTTGCAATGAGCATTGACACCCCTGTCGGGGAAAAATCCGCCGATTACCTCTCGGCGGGAACCAAAGACATGGCATACCTCTGCTTGCGGCAAGCGCTTATCTCGCTTCTTTACGGCGGGGCGCGGCCGTTTATCGTCCTTGACGACGCGCTGTCGCGGGTTGACGACAAAAGGCTTAAAAAGTTTCTCGCGACCCTTGCGGGGCTGTCGGAAACCCAGCAGATATTTATTCTGACATGTCATTCCCGCGAGGGCAGCATGCTGAGCGAACTCGGCATTGGTTTTAACGCCTTAGCGTTTGATTAGCTTATAATTTTAAAGGATGTGCCGGCATGGACCTTAAAACACCGGTGGGTTATATAAAAGGCGTCGGGGAGTCCCGCGCCAAAGCGTTCGGCAGGCTCGGGGTTTTTACCGCGGGCGATTTGCTTTGCTTTTATCCCAAACGCTATGAGTTCCGCGGGGATATAAAAAGAATAGCCCAAACGCGGGACGGCGAAACATGCTCGGCGGTTATTAAAATCGACTCTACCCCCCGCGAGGGGAGGGGTAAAAGCGGGATTCACTATGTTAAATCGTCTGGCACCGACGGAGACGACGTACTGTATCTGACTTTTTTTAACAGCAGATGGATAGTCCCGGCGTTATCGCCCGGAAGACTGCTCAGGGTTTACGGCAGGGTTGCGGTCACGCTTTACGGGCATGAGATGATAAACCCGGCTGTCGAGCCATACTCGCCCGACTTAAAAGCCGTGTCCCCAGTATACCCCGCCACAAAATCGCTTACCCAAAAAGCAATGGCAAAGGCAGTCGAGTCCGTGCTCGCGCTTGCGGACGAAGTACCGGAGACGTTCCCCGAGGAAGTAAGAAAACAATTTTCTCTCATAACTAAAACCCTTGCCATAAAACAAGTGCATTTCCCCCAAAACCAAAAAGAGGCCGACGAGGCCGTAAGGCGGCTTGCTTTTGAGGAACTCGCCGTGTTTCAGCTCGCGCTGTATAAGCTAAAGGCGGGGCAGTCGAAAAAAGCCGCGAAAACGCTTTCGCTGAAAGGCGCGAAATCAAAACTGTTTTTTGACTCGCTCCCGTTTGAGCTGACAAACGCGCAGAAAAACGCCGTTAAGGAAATATTCGCCGACCTTCAAAAAGAAACCCCTATGACAAGGCTGCTTCAGGGCGACGTGGGGAGCGGAAAAACGGTGCTCGCCGCCGCTTCCGCTTATCTCGCCGCCAAAAACGGCTTTCAAACCGCGTTTATGGCGCCGACCGAGATCCTTGCCGCTCAGCACTTCGCGACATTGTCGGGGATGCTTTCCCCCCACGGCATAAAATCGGGGATTTTGACGGGCTCGCTTGGCGCGGCTTCAAAAAAGAAGATAAAAGACGATATATCAAACGGGGAAGTCGATGTAATAATCGGAACCAACGCGGTCATACAATCAGATGTGGAGTTTTCAAACCTCGGGCTCGCGATAACGGACGAACAGCACCGATTCGGCGTTATCCAGCGCGCGTCGCTTATTACCAAAGGCGAGGGCGAGACCAGCCCCCACACCCTTGTAATGTCGGCGACGCCGATACCGCGGACGCTCAGCCTTATACTGTACGGCGACCTTGACGTATCCGTTCTCGACGAGCTCCCGCCGGGGAGACAAAACATAAAGACCTACGCGATAGACGGCTCAGACAGAAAACAAATAAACGACCTTCTCGAAAGTCAGCTCAGGCGCGGCAGGCAGGTGTTTGTCGTTTGCCCCTTGGCGGAGGAATCGGAAGTTGTCGACGCGCTTTCCGCCGCTGAAAAATATGAAGCCGTGATAAGGGATTTTCCAAGCTACCCCGCGTCGCTCCTCCACGGCAGGATGAAAGGGAAGGATAAAAACGCTATAATGGCGGCCTTTAAGTCGGGGGAGACCAAGATACTCGTGTCGACCACGGTTGTGGAGGTGGGCGTGGATGTCCCCAACGCCACGGTTATGGTTGTTGAAAACTCCGAACGGTTCGGGCTTTCCACTCTGCATCAGCTAAGAGGGAGAATAGGCAGAGGGCGGGAGGAATCGTTTTGCCTTTTGGTGTATGACAAGGAATCAAAAAAGTCACGCGAGAGGCTGGAAATTATGTGCCGTACCCAAAACGGCTTTGAAATAGCCGAAACCGACCTCAAGCTCCGCGGCCCGGGCGAGTTCTTCGGCGAAAAACAATCGGGGGAAATTAGTTTTAAAATCGCTAACATAGCTGATATGGCGCTTATTAAACAGACAAGGGCGCTGGTTGATATGATTATAGACAAAGGACTGCTTGACGAAAACGGCTACGCCGAGCTAAACTCCGCGGCGGAAGAGCTGTTTGTTAAGAGCTTTAAGCGGAACATTTTAAACTGATATGAAAATTGGCGACATAAACATTCCAAACGGAATATTTTTAGCTCCTATGGCGGGGGTGACCGACGCCCCGTTCAGGGCGCTTTGCGCTTCTTTCGGCGCGGAGTGCGTGATAACGGAAATGGTTTCGGCAAAGGCCGTTTGCTACGGGGATAAAAAAACAAGCTCCCTCGCCTCGCTTGAGGGCGACAAACGCCCCGCCGGGATCCAGCTTTTCGGTTCCGAGCCATACTATATGGCGGCGGCGGCCGAAAAACTAATGGAACTGAAACCCGACTTTTTTGACATTAACATGGGTTGTCCGGTAAAAAAAATCGTCTCAAACGGAGAGGGCAGCGCCCTTATGAGCCAGCCCCACAAATGCGGCGAACTTGTCAAAGCCATAAAAAAAGCCGTTTGTGTTCCCGTAACCGTAAAGCTCCGCGCGGGGGTTGACAAAAACCATATAACCGCCGTCGAGGTGGCGCTGCGCTGCGAGGAAGCGGGGGCGGGAGCCGTGACGGTGCACGGCAGAACCCGGGATATGATGTATTCGGGAAGAGCGGACTATGACATAATAAAGCGGGTCAAGGACGCCGTTTCAATCCCCGTTATCGCGAACGGAGACATAGTTTCCGCGTCCTCCGCCGAAAAGGCGAAAAAAACCACCGGGTGCGACGGCGTTATGGTGGGGAGAGGGTGTCTCGGCCGCCCGTGGCTGTTCAGAGAGCTGCAAAATTATTTTGAAACCGGCAGGGCCGAAAGCTTTGTCCCGCCCAAAGAAGAGATATGGGAGACGGTTAAAATACATATAGAAAGCCGGTCGCGCCAAGGGGGCGATAACCTTTTGACCTTAAGAAAGCAAATCGCGTGGTACACAAAGGGGTTCCCCGGCTCGGCCGCGGCAAGGCTGAGGCTAAACACCGCCAAAACAAAAAACGACTTCCTTTTGGCGGCAAAAGAAGTCTTTGAAGACTAAAGCACGGCGGCTGTCGGGTTTGGTTTATCAAATTTAAGGAATAGCTGTAAGCGATTTAAAATATTCCGCCAGACGCGGCGGAAACCTTTTTTTAGCCCCCGAAATTATTTCAAACGCCGCGTCCGCGCTCCCGGGTTCCCGGTAAGGGCGGCGCGAGGTGACGGCGTCAAGCACATCCGCCACCATTACTATCCCGGCTTTCTCGCGAATCTTCTCCCCGGTAATCCCGGCGGGATACCCGCTGCCGTCAAGGCGTTCGTGGTGGGTGAGGATTATATCTTTTATTTCGTCGTCTATGTCAAGGGTTTTTACATATTCATAGCCAAGAGAGCTGTGTCTTCGCATTATTTCCATTTCATAGCCGCACAAAGGACCCGTCTTCTGGAGAATTTCGGCGGGGATAAAAAGCTTGCCTATGTCGTGGTACAGCCCGCCCGCGCAGAGCGTTTGCCTATTTTTCTCATCATAGCCGAAAAACGCTGAAATAACTGCGGAAATGAGCGCCACTTTTATCATATGGCAAAAAACCCAGTTGTGGCGCGACTGTATTTTAAAAAGTATTTCTCTCAATTCGGCGGGCGAGCATGACAGCGTCCTGACCACCATTTCAGCGGGCTCGTCAAGCAAAAACGCATCCTTAAGTCTAAACTTTCCCACCACTTCCCGGGCGCATATAAAGACTTGTTCTGTTGCGCGGATTTGAAAAAAGTCTTTTTTGTGTACAGAACCATTTTTTTGTTTCGGATTGTTTTGTAACATCTCAAACGCCCTTTACAAAAATGATTTTACAAGCGTCAAACAGACTTCCCGTAAAAACGGTTTACTGATCGGATAGATTTTAGCTTAAAGTCTTTTTATTTACAAATAATTCTAATAATGTATCATTATTGAGATTTTGTTACATTAAACGACACAAAAAAGCTTGATATTGCAAAGGCTTTGGTTATAAATTAAACCCGCGGCTTTATTCTTCGCGGGGCATTGTAAAATATCGGCTTCTTAAAACAT
>JBAYZO010000005.1:0-70131 GCA_041672465.1 Eubacteriales bacterium | reverse complement strand
ATATTCAGCTAACGCTGAATGATATTATATTCGTCTTTATTCACGAAGTGAATATATTTCGCCAATAAGGGCGAATATAATTGAAAATCTTGTCTTTTGATAGGATTTTCTGCAATCTTTGATTAAAAAGATGTGGAATTTTCACTTTTTAATGATATTGGCTTCGCCAATGATATTACTGCGTAATGATATTCAGCTAACGCTGAATGATATTATATTCGTCTTTATTCACGAAGTGAATATCATTGCCTTCCGGCAATATCATTCGCCGCAGCGAATATCATTCGTCCGCAAGGACGAATATAATTGAAAAAAGCGCCTTTTGGCGCTTTTTTCTGGTGCGGGCAGTGGGATTTGAACCCACATGGTTGCCCACTGGATCCTAAGTCCAGCGCGTCTGCCAATTTCGCCATACCCGCATATCGCGTATTTATTTGATTTGGCTTTTAAGTGAGGATAGCCCCGCCGTTATGGTAAGTCAGCCATTACTGTATCAACCATTATTATAATAAGATTGTCGTTAAAAAACCCGCCGTACGGCGACCGTACGGCGAGCTCCCTTTGGTGCGGCTAATGGGACTTGAACCCATACGGTTGCCCACACGCCCCTCAAACGTGCGCGTCTGCCAGTTCCGCCACAGCCGCATATACGCCGCCCGTGTCAAGGCGGCGTATTATATTATACTTTAAAATCTTATTTTGTCAAGGACTTTTTTGCCCGCCGCTTATTTTTAGCTCAGAAAAACGCGATTTCAACAGCGAGTATAAAAGGGTGATGAGGTAGGCCTGAATCAGGCAGATAATAAGCCCCTCGGCGGCGCGGGGGATCCAGACGATAAGAAAAGGATAAGCCGCCCAAGTTGAAGACATTGTCATAACCTTAAGTATATAGGTGTTTATTGTCGTCTGAACCATTTCCGCTATGAAAATAGCCGCGAAGATTTTTACCCCTTGCGAAGGGAGCGCCCCGTCTTTTTTAAGCCTTGACCAGATATACTCCGCAAGCGCCATAAACAGCCCGAACACCCCCACCGCCATAAGGCCGAAAGTGGCGAAATTGATATACCCCGCGAGGTTTTTGCGGTAGTTGTCGTCAGAGACAAACCTCATGCCGCCGAAGACGGGGTTTTCGGAATCCATCACCGCTTGGGTTTCGGCAATTTCGTTAACCAGCGCGAAGGTTATCCCCGAATCTTTTATCTCGTCAAAAAGCTTTGATTTTTCGGTAAGATAAAGCTTTACCCCTTTTTCCTTAAGGGGGGTAATATCAAGTTTTGCCAAAGAGTCGGGTATGTAAACCTCTTTAAGCTCAGAGTTTTCGCCGAGAGCTGATATTTTCAAGGCAACCTTTGCCGATACTCCGTCAACAAGGGCTGATGAGGGAATATAAACGGTTTCCCCCGAAGTTTCGGAGAGCGTATAGGTGTCCGACGACCTTACGCGTTTTGTTATAAGCCCGGTAAAAAAGCTGACGTCAGTTTCCTGAACATACGCCTTTGACTTAACGCTGTCATACCTTGCGATGACAGAAGAGCTCACGCCGTCGGCGGCGAGCGAGGCGTAAAACACGCCGCCTAAGATAGCCACCACCCCAAAAGCGGCGGCAACGCTCAATCGCAGGCGGCGGGGTGACGACTTTTTAAGCGCTAACCAGACAAGCCCCTTGATAAGCCCGCCTAAAAACGCCGTGAGGGTAAAAAGCGGGTTGTAGGCGCCTATGGGGGAGATAATACACCCTAAAATATCCGACGCGGCGGACGCCATTCCCCCGTAAATGGGGCCGAAGAGGATTGCGGGGAAAGTGGTAAAAACGCCCCCGAGCCCCACTCTCATTCCGCTGCCGCCAAAAATTACTATATTCAACGAAAAAAACTTTGTTATGGCGGTAAGCCCCAACAGAACCGCTGTTATTGTCAGCTTTTTGGTGGCGGATTTAATATCCGCCTTAGGCATTTCCCCGGGGATTGCTTTATATGTCGCCACAATCAGCAAAATGCCGAGCGCCGCCACGCCCAAGCTGACGGCGAGCGGGAGGTAAAGGGAACTGCCTTCCATAAGAAATACAATTGAAACCGCGTAAGCCAGCCCCAAGAAGACAGCCCAGCCGCCTATACCTCGGAGCGTCTTCTTGTTTTTGAAAAGCTTTGTGAATTTTGCCATAAAAAATACACCTTTCGTTTTTTTACGATGGTGCAGAGAGCAAATATCCGTTATAAGACGTGTTGACAAACAACACGCCTTTTACAGCGGGATGCAAAAAATTTACCGCGGAAGCAACCATTTTTTTGTGGTAAGCTTCACTTCGTCCCCGCGTCAACTCCCCGTTCGCGGAGCACTACAATACAGTTTGAATAAAACCATACGCCATACGCAAATTTTTTTACTCTGCGCCTTTATTCTATTCCGCGGGCGGGGATATGTCAAGAGCTTTTTGCGTTTTTCCGACAACTTTTTCCTGTTCGGGTAATAAATAAAATTAATTTTAGTAAAAAGGCTTGTATTTTTTAGAAAAAGTGATACTATGTACCAAGAATCAAAAGTCCCGCGCTTTGGGCAGGCAGTAACAGCTAACAGGAGGGCAAAACAAATGAAAAAGTTCAGATCCGCGATAATCGGGTGCGGCAACATTTTCCCCATGCACGCGGTAAGCGTCGCAAAAAGCGAGGACGCTTTGCTTGTCGCCGTTTGCGACGTTAAGGAAGACAGGGCGAAGCGGAAAGCGGAAGAATTCGGGTGCAAGTACTATTTCGACTACAAGGAAATGATTGAAAAAGAAAACCTTGACGTGGTTCACCTTTGTCTCCCCCATTATCTCCACGCTCCGGTGGCGATTTACGCCATGGAACACGGCGTTAACGTGCTTACCGAAAAGCCGATGTCCATAACTCTCGGCGAGGCTAAAGCCATGATGGAAACCGCGAAGCGAACGGGAAGAGTTTTGGAATGTATTTTTCAGAACCATTACAACGCAGGCACTGTTTTGGTAAAGGATCTATATGACGCGGGCGAGCTGGGCAGGATAAAAGCCGCCAAATGCGCCGTCACTTGGAACAGGTCGGACAGTTATTATTCAAGCAGCGACTGGAAAGGCACTTGGGAAAAAGAGGGCGGCGGCGTGATAATAGATCAAGCTATCCACACCCTTGATATGCTCAGGTATATTATTAACGAGGAAATTGACTATGTGGACGCAAGCATAGCCAATCGCGGCCACGCCATTATTGACGTCGAGGATTCCGCCGAAGGGGTTATTAAGTACAAGTCGGGGCTTCTCACCGCGTTCCACGCCATTAACTATTATTCCTATGACGCTCCGGTGGAAATTGAGATCGACTGCGAAAAAGCGCTTGTGCAGATGTTTGCCGACACCTCGACGGTTAAGTTCAAGGACGGCAGAACCGTTATCGCCGAGCGCAACCCGGCCGAAAACTTTGATTACGGCAACGTCAAGTCCTACTGGGGGGTCAACCATATCAAGCAGATAGATAATTTTTATCACTGCCTTAAGACCGGCGAAAAACCGTTTATCCCCATTGAGGAGGCCTTTAAAACTCAGGAAATGATTTGCGCCATATATGAGTCCGGCAAAGAGAGAAAAAGGGTTTATCTCGGCAGGGATAAATAAACAAAAAAAATAAAAAGCTCCCCGAAAAGAAACGTTTTGGCGTAACTTTTCGGGGATTTTCACGCGTCGAAACGACCGGCGTCAAACATGATTTATCGGTATTTGCTTTTATAACACGGCTTTATATATTTACCATATTAAGGATATAACGAAAAAACCAAAATGTAAAGGGTTTAAAAGGGGCGGTTTTGCCGAATTTTAGCTTATTCTACCAGTAAAGGGGAGTAAAAACCAAATAATATATATAACTTAGATATTGACGGAACCATTGGTTTTTTCTACAATCTAAGTAGTGAGGGTAAAATTATAATTAAAACAGCAAAGGGGACTTTCGGCAAATATGTTCACCGCTATGTTTTGTCTTGAAATTTTGGGGGTGCTGTCTTTCGCCGTGTCGGGCGCGGCTTTGGGAATTAAAAAAAACATGGATATCTTCGGAATCGCGACACTGGGGCTGACCACGGCGATAGGCGGGGGAATAACGCGGGACTTGCTGCTCGGCAACTCCCCGCCGCTGGCGCTGAAAAACCCGCTTTACGCCGCGGCGGCGATCGCGGGCTCGCTTATTTGTTTTGTTATAGCGGCAAAAAAGCCGACCTTAATGGCCGGCTTGATATATGACAGGGTTATGCTTTTAACCGATTCGCTGGGGCTGGGGCTCTTCGCGGTGATAGGCGTTCGCATGGCGCTTGAGGGTCAGTACAAAAGCAACGCTTTTATGGCGGCGCTTATCGGCACGATAGCTGCCGTGGGCGGAGGCGCGCTGAGGGATATAATATCGGGGAGCGTGCCGGTGATAATGATAAAGCATATCTACGCCAGCGCCGCGCTGGGAGGGTCGTTGGCGTGCGCCCTCTTGTGGGACACATTTGGGGGAAGCGCTTCAATGGCGGTCGGCGGAGTTATTATTTTTGCGCTGCGTATTCTCGCGGCGCGTTATAGGTGGAACCTGCCAAGGGTGAAAACAGCCGGAAACCCAAAGGAACATATCGGGGGAAAAGTATAGTACATAGCAGGTTTTTTTAGCTTATTATATTGTAATCCCTGCTGATTGAGGACAGCAGCGAGTCATACTCGGCCATAATAACGCTGCAGTTTGCCTCGATTTTCCCCGTCAGGTCGGATAGCTGTTCGATATAATTTGTGTAATAGCTGTCATAATCGGCGGATTTTGACATTTTAATAAGCGTTCTCGCCCGCGAGATAAGCTCTTTTGAGGAATTTTTCAGCGACGCGAACATGCTGTTCAGCTTGTTAAACTTAGCGGTATAGGAAGACGAGCTTGAAATATTATATTTTGTCAAAAGGCTTTGATATTTGGCTATTATCTCGTCCATGGTGTCAAAAGCCGAGTTTAGGGTTCGGTCGGCGTAGCGGTTTAAATACGCCTCGGCGTCTTCCGCCGCGGAAGGGCCGGTCATAAAGGCTTTTATAAGCGCGCCCTGAGTCACCTGTATGGTGGTAAACGGGAGGGTGGACACGACGTCCTTGCTCTCGTAATACAAATGGAGAAGCGATAGCTTAAACTGAATATCCTCGCTCCCGTCCCCTGCCGGCAGAGGGGAAGTGACTTTTATTTTGCCGCCGTTTTCTTCGGGGTTTTTGACGGCCTTTATTAAAAAGGCGGACAGCAAAACGCACCCGACGGCAAGAAAAACAACAAGGGCGGACAATATTCGCAGTTTGGTTTTCATAAAACAATCACCTTATTCTAAGGGGGCTAAGCCATGTTGGCCAGCATTTCTTTTGTTACTTCTCCCCTCATGGGCAGGCCTTTTAAAAACTTTTCGGTTTCCTCGCGCACAAACATGCCGATTCGTTTAAGGCCGTTTTGGGCAAGCCCCGCCAAGTGAGGGGTGGCGATTACGTTTTCAAGGCCGAACAGGGGGTTTTCTACGCTTGGGGGTTCGGGGTCAAACACGTCAAGGCAGGCGTATTTTAAATTTCCGGCGGCCATATGCTCGAACAGCGCCGCCTCGTCAATAATGGTTCCCCGCGCGGTGTTTATAAGCACGGCGGATTTTTTCATAAGCGCGAGGGTTTCGCGGTTTATCATATGCCGGGTGGCGGGGATGCTTGGGGCGTGGATTGAGACCACGTCGCTATTTTTAAGTAATTCGGTTAGTTCCGCTTTTTTCGCGCCGAGAGCCAAGAGATCCTCTTTGCTCACAAACGGGTCATAGCAAAGAATGTTGACGTGGAAATTCTTTAAAAGCCTTATATAGTGGCGCCCCGCCCAGCCGCTGCCTATCACGCCGATATTCAGGTCAAACAGTTCTCTTATATCTTCGCGGCCTTTGTTCCATTCCCCGGCGTGTATGTGGCTGTTGACGTTATAAAAATTCTTGCAGGCGGAAATGGTAAAGCCAAGCGCAGTTTCGGCGACCCCCTCGCCAAGCGGGCAGGCGCTTGACAGCACCTTGATATTTTTTTCCCAGAGCTCGTCCGAGACCACGGGTTTTACGCTCCCCGCGGCGTGGGCTACAAGCCTAAGGGCCGGGCAGGCGGAGAGTATATCGCCGCCGAGAGAAGTGTTGCCCCAGCTTGTTATGGCGATGTCGGCGTTTTTGATTGCGGATATTATGTTTTCTTTTGCGGTGGGGAGACTGCCGGTGTTAAAAGAAACCTCCCCCAGCGAATAAAAATAATCCAGTGCCTTTTGGTTAAAAACCGTATCAAGGGTTTTTTCCCCCATTAAAAATGCTGTTTTCACTTTTTATGACCGTTCCTTTTAATAAGTACGCAAATTTTTTGCCTTCCGGGCATCGCGCCGGGAGGATTTTTGTTTTAAAGCTTTTGCTTAAGCGGATATGCTTATATTTTATATAATTAATATAACTCAAACGGAGGGAAAAATCAAGTAAAACTTGTCTTTATACACAAAAGGCTCAAAATACGCGAAAGTTTGTTAAACAAATTTAAAATAGCCGTTTTCGCCGAAAAGAAGCTTTGAATGCCGTGAAAACCCGCCGCCGCAATCAAAGTAGCCGTTTGTCTCGCGGGTGTAATCAAGCCCTTTTGGCAAGAGCGCTATTTGTTCTTCCCAATTTTTATAGTTTTGGTTGCCGTTGACCTCCACGCAGCCCGCGTTCATAAGTTCCAACGGCTTAAGGCGGCAGGCGAAGAGCTTGTTCCAGCAGGCGAGGAAGGGGTTTACCGTGAGGTCGGCGCAAAGGCATTCGCCCCCGGCCTTACTCACCGCTTCCGCCATTTTAAACGACATCGACAGCGTTTTCGCCACAGGTTTCAGCGTGGCGCAGCGGTAGCCGAGCGACAAGCGGTTTTGCAGGTCGGCGACCGAATGAGCGGATTCGTCGGCGGCAAGGTTAACGGGGAAATCCGATACGTCGCTCCCGTCTTCTTCGGGGAAAGGCTCTTCGATAAGCGCGACATATTTAAGGATGTCCTTTTTATCAAGAAAGTCAAGGAGTTCCCAAAGCCGCTCTTTGGTGTCATATCTTCCGTTCGCGTCAAGGTAATAGCACACCCTGCCGCTTTTTGTAAGGCTTGTCTCGTGTCCGTCCGACAGCAGGTGGATATCCAAAACCCGCTTTTTATCCCATTCGAGCATGGTTTTCATATCCGTATCCCGCGATGTGTTATTGACTGTGGCGCCTATTTTTATTTTCAGCAGCCCGCTGCCGGAGGAAAGTATGCTTTTTATCGCTTTTTCGTCAACGTTATAGCTTATCAGCGGGATATGCGCGAGGCGGCGATTGTTCGCCGACAACGCATTTTTCGCGGAGTCGGGGATAATATCGTCAAAGGAACACGCGCCGTTTTCTTCGGCGAAGAGGGACCACAGCGAAATATCCAGCCCCACAAGGGAGTTGAGCACAAAGGTTTCGCTCACCTTGCGGCCGCAAATAAAGTCGGCGTATTCCAAAAGGCCGGGGAGTATCTCGTCAATCAAAAAATCGGGGCGGGTAAGCGTCTTTCCGGTTATTTCCCCAAGCGCTCTTTGGGTGACTTTATACATAAGACCGTTTGATTCGTCGGGGGTGTGTTCCGCGAACACGCGCGAATCTGACCACAGCACGCTTTGGGTGGAGGGGGTTACCGAAGTGTGGTTTTCGGTGGAGACGCGGGACAAAACCTGCCACAGCTCGTCTATGTACCTTCCCTTAAAGCCAAACGGGCCTTTTAGCTTTTCCCGTATTACGGCGTGGGAGGTATTTGTTATGATAAGAGGTTTTTTCATTTTAAGTTCGCCTTTTGCCGTTTTTGGCTTCGCTCAGATACTCGGCGGCGCTTTCCGGGATATATTTTTCATATGGGTGGCCGTGGGAAATAAGCTCTCTCACAAACGCCGAGGATATAAAACTGTACTCGGTCTTTGAGGGGAGTACGACGGTGTCAACCCCAAAGAGTTCGCGGTTGATTTCAAAAAGTGTTTTCTCATATTCAAAGTCAAAACTTCCCCGCGCCCCGCGGACAATTACCCCGCCCTCTTTTCGCGCCAAGCTCGCCGCGAGCCCCGAAAATTTTATTACTTTAACGTCGGCTCTCCCCTCAAAAGCGGCAGAAACCGCCCCAAATCGCTCGTCGGCCGAGAACATCGCCGTTTTTTCGGGATTATTGGCGACGGCGACGATTACAAAACCAAAAAGCTTTGAGGCGCGGTTGATTATATCCTCATGACCTATGGTTATTGGGTCAAACGAACCCGTTACAATGGCTGTCATATACTTCACCCCCGTTGTGTTTAAAATTAAAACTTTATCACCGTGACATATGTCCTGCCGTAGCGGTAGTTTTTTCTCGATTTTTCCGCGGAAAACTCTTTTTTCGGCAGAGATTCAATGTCAGACTCGCAAATTACAATGGCGTCGCCGCCGAGAAGATTTTTTTCCGCAAGTTTTGTGAGCGCCTCGTCAAGAATCCCCGCTTTGTACGGCGGGTCAAGGAAAACAAGGTTGTAGCCCGGCTTCGCGTGGTTTAAAAAATCCTTCCAGTCGGAATTTACAATAACGCATTTATCCATAAGCCGGGTTTTTTTGGCGTTTTCTTTAATCAGCTCTATCGGCCGCTTGGCGTTGTCGACAATCGTCGCCTTTTCCGCCCCGCGGGACAGCGCCTCAAGCGCCATTTGCCCCGAGCCGGCAAATAAATCAAGCACTAACCTTCCGGGGATCTCAAACTGGATTGCAGAAAAAATCGCTTCTTTAACCTTTTCGGAAGTGGGGCGGGTGTCCTCGCCCTCGGGGGTCAAAAGCTTTGTTCCCCGCGCGAAACCGGTAATTATTCGCATTATGTTAACCTCGTTTTTAATGGATGATAATTAAAAAACTTAAGCGGCGCTTTGGTTTTATTAATTTTCCCCTTAGCGCGGGTTTTGGTTTTTGGCGAAATGGCGTACTATGTTTTGCGCCGTTTGGCGGCTTAGCCCGCCCACCGCCGTAAGCTCGTCCTCGCTCGCGGCTTTTATGGCGGCAAGCCCGCTGAAATGCTTAAGCAGTTTTTCGGCGGTTTTTTCGCCGACCCCGGCTATTTCGGTAAGGGAGGAGGAAATCAGGTTTTTCCTGCGCTTTCTGTCCATTTGTTTAAAGGCGGCGGCGTGGCATTCCTCTTGGAATTTATAAAAAAAGTTAAACATATCCTGCCGCTTGAGCAGGCTTATTTCGTTTTGACCGTCGGTAAGGGTTCGCGTTTTGTGGTGTTCGTCTTTTATCATGCCGAAAACAGGGATATTTATGCCTTTTTCGTCAAGCAGCTCTTTTATCACCCTCACATGACCCACCCCGCCGTCAAGGAGGATAAGGTCGGGGTGTTCCCATTCGCCGACGGTGTGGGTGATCCGCCTTGAGACCGCCTCCCGCATTGAGGCGTAGTCGTCGCGGAAGTCAAGCGTCCTCATGGTAAAAGAGCGGTATTTGTTTTTTACAAAGCGGGTTTTTTCCCAGACCGCCATCCCGCACACTATGTGCTCGTCGCCGTGGTTGGAGATGTCGTAGCCCTCGATGCGTTCGGGGAGCACCTCAAGGCCTAAAAAGCCGGCGAGGTTCGCTAAAAACGCCGTGGCTTTTGTTTCGGCCTCTCTTTTGTGGAGACAAAGCTCTTTGGCGTTTTCCTCGGCGAGGTCAAGGAGACGTTTTTTCTCCCCCCTCCTCGGGCGGCTTACGCTTGTCCTGTCCTCCGAAAGCTTGGTTGAAATTAGTTCTTTGTCGTCCGGCGTTAGGTCAAAGCCGATTAAGATATTTTTCGGCGGAAAGCAGCCGCGGAGAGCGTAAAACCTAAACAGCAGGGAAGTGATGGATTCCGAGTCGATAAGCTCATCGCTCCCGAAAAACAAACACTCTCTGTCGGCGACAGCGCCGTTACGGACAAAAAAGATATTTACCGCAGAGCCCAACTCATCGGAAAATATGCCTATGACATCGGCGTTAAAGTCGGGGGAAGCCACTATGTGCTGGCGGTCGTTGATTTTTTTGACGTTGGCAATCGTATCCCTTATTTTGGCCGCTCTCTCAAACTCAAGGTTTTCGGCAAAGGCTTCCATTTTTCGTTCAAGAGTTTTAATAAGGAACGCGTAGTCGCCCTTTAAAAAGTGGGAGGCGTCCTCGACGAGCGATAAATATTCCTCGTTTGAAACTTTATCTTTAACGCAAAGCCCCGCGCACTGCTTGATATGGTAGTTAAGGCAGGGTCGCCCCCTGCCGATATCCCGCGGGAAAACCTTTTTGCAGGAGGGGAGCTTAAAGGCTTTTCTGGCGGCGGAAAGGATTGAGTGCGCCGCGCCGGCCGAGCTGAACGGGCCGAAATATTTGGCGTCCCGGGCTTTTCTTTTTCTGTCGTACACCACGCTAAACGCGGGGTATTCGCCGTTTGTAAGCTCAATATACGGGTAGCCGCTGGAATCCTTCAGCTTAATGTTATATTTCGGCATATATTGCTTGATAAACTGGTTTTCCAGCAAAAGCGCCTCAAGTTCGGTTTTTGTGTGGTAAACCTCAAATGAATACGCCGCGTCCACCATGTGTTGGGTCTTCACCCCGTGCTTTGAGTAAGAGGCGAAATAGCTTGAAACTCGGTGCTGGAGCGCCTTGGATTTGCCGACATAAATAACAGCCCCCGCTTTGTTGCGCATTATATAAACCCCCGGGGTGGGCGGGAGAAGTTTCGCGTTTTCTAAAAGTTTTTCTCTTTCTTTTGTCATTTTTAAATTTTACTTCTTATAAAGGCCGCGGTTGTAAACCGCGAAATCAAACTCTTTGAAAAAAGCCCTGAACTCACAGCAAACGGCGAGCCCAAGGCGGCGTTATAACAATAAAGGGTCATTCAATGCTTAAAATGAGATCCACAAGACCTTCGACGGTGGATTCTTCGTCTTCGCCCTCGGCGATAATGGTGACGGTGTCGCCTTTTTTAATTCCCAGCGAGAGCACGCCCAAAAGACTTTTGGCGTTTGCGCGCCGGTCGCTGTTTTCTATCCAAATAGAGGATTTGTAAGTGTTTGCTTTCTGAATAAAGAAAGTTGCCGGCCGGGCTCTCAGCCCCACGGCGTTTTGAACGGTAATTGTTTTTGTAAACATATCAGACTCCTTTTTCAAGCGAAATCCCCTAAGTGTGTTAAGTATGCCAAGTGTGTTATAAATCATTATAACAAAACGGGGATAATAAATCAATAGCGTTTATTTGATAAAAATTACGAAAAACAATTGATTACTTTGTGCAATATAATCAATCATTTTGCGGGTTTTAGGGGTTTTTCATGGGTTCAAGGCTTTTAATTTTGCAGGTAAAAAAGGTTTCGTCGGTAATAAGGCTGAAAACCGACTTTACAAGCAGCATATCGTTGTTTTTAGTATAAAACGTTCCGTCCTTAGTATACCCGTCTATGGAAATAACAATAACGGCCGAGGAATAAAATTCGCTTGTCGCCTCGATTTCACGGTCGCCGACAAATACCGTCTCAAAAACCGGGGTGTATTCGGCGGATATCACTTCTCCGAAAAGGTTTCCGCTTTTAAAGACATACAGATTCACGCCCTCGTCTATAAGCGCGGCAGCGTCGTTTGACATACTTTCTACTTCAAGGACAGCTTTTATCTGAACCCTGTCCCCGGAAAACAGCGCGTCTTTTATCTGCGCGCGGAACGCCATGCCTATTATTACCCCCGCGAGTGCGATTATTATAAGTAAATCAAACAAATTGAACTTTTTAGCGCTCATATTGTCATTTCCCCTCCCCGCCGAACGCTTCGGCGCTGTTGTTTTCGCTGTTGTTGTTATTGTTTTCAGTTTCTTTTTCTTTATCTTTTTGTTGTTTTACGGAGTAGACCACGCCTGACGCGAGGGCTTTTGAAGATCGGAATTCCACCGTTTGGCCGATTTTTATATTTTTGCTCCCCGTTTCCCGCTTCCGGGTGATTTCAAGCGCCTTTTGATCTCCTAAAGTCTTTATGACGGTTATTTTGCCAAGGTTTTCCCCCGAGGTGAGATAAATCTCCTCGCCCGGTGAGAAAAGCTCCGCGGTTTTGTCATCCACCGATATTGCCACCGTGACAAGGCTCATATCTGCCGTCGCCGCTTTGACAAGATAAATAAACCCGCCGAAACAAACCGCTAAAATTAAAATCAGTATTGCCATATCAAGGAGATTTAACTTTTTAAGCACTTTTATGTCTTTTCCTTTCCGTAAGGTTGTTAAGCTATATGACAATTTAGGTTTATTGATATTGTGTTTGTGGACCTACAGCGTTACCGGTGGCGCTTACCAACCCAAAGAGGGTCCAGAGCAGCACTATTTGGTTTCCCGACTCAAGGGTGTTTAAATTAAACCCCAAAAGAAAAAAAGCTAAAATTCCCGCGACAAAAACGGCGCAAAGCTTGCGGATGTTCTGGTTTTTGGCGTAAAGCGAGGAGGTGAACGAGCGTAAAACTAAAAGCACAAGAACCGCCAGCCCCATTACAAGCCCAAACAGCCCGAGGTTTTTCATAAGCGAGTCGTAAAGGTTGCCCGAAAGCTCCCCCGCTCTTCCGAATAAAAAGGCTTTTATATTAAAAATCGGGGAAGAGGCGGGAGCGAGGCTTTGAGTTTGAGAGACAGTTTCGCCCGCCTGCCATGTATGGTTAAAGAGCAAAATATAGCTTCTGATCTGGAGCGCGGCCGGCATGACGACTATAAAGCCAAACAGCACGTTAAAAACCTTTGCGGTTGAGTAAATAAGAAAAATAAACAATGTCAGGGCGGCAAACAGCCAAACTTCGCCGGAGAGCGACACAAACGCGTTAAAAACCGTGGTGAGGATAAAAACAAGCTTCAGCGGCAGGGGTATGCCCCTTTTTTTCTCTGAAAAGAGATAACAAGAAAAGGGGAGCGACGCGACAATCATTAAGTCCCCGTAGTGGATATAGCTCTTAATATCAAATCCGCCGAACACCCCTAACCCCGCCGCCACCCCCGGCGCGGAGGGGAAAGCTTTCCCCGTCATCGAAAAAATAAAAAACAGCGCTTGGGCGATCATGTTAATCATCAGCCCTAACGAGAGCGAAAAAGCGGCTTTTTTAAGGAAGTATTCGCTCCTCAGGAGGTTTGCCGCCATAAAATAAGACGAAACGGCGACAATCGCTTGCACCGGCGGCGACGCGGGGTAAGCGAACGCGAAAATAAACGCGAAAAAGAGCGCCGGTATGTCTTCGCTCTTAAAGGTTAGGTTTCTTTTTCCCCTGAACAGTTTCAGTATATACGAAATTAAAGAAGAAAGCAAAAGAAAAAACAAAGCCGTCTCCCCCGCGAAGGGAATGGCGGCAAGGGTGAACAGAAACCCGCTTTCGGGCGAGTAGATGATTATGCCTAACAAAACGGCTATAAAAATAAAGCGCAGAGCGACCGTCGGCGAGGTGAAAAACCCTGCCGCCCCAAACGCTAACCCCGCGAAGAACGCGGCGGCGAAATTGTTTTTGGGGGTTGTCTCTTTTTCAAGCGCGTAACGCCAAAGTCCGAAGACTTCAAACAGGATAAACGATAAAATACCGCTTTCGGCTATTATCCTGCCAAAGGTTTTTTTGGAAAACAACAGCACGAGCGCGAAGCAGAGCAGAATTATAATGGCGGTGATATCGGCATGGGTTCGGGGGAGGTTCCCGACGGCGTAAAGCCGAATAAAATAGCCCAAGAGCGAGTAAAGCCCCGCGGACAGAAAAAACACCCCGAATGTTTTCCCCGGCGAGGCAAAAGTCAAGTCAAGAATATTTCGGTAGCCCTTTACAATTCGGCTTTCCTCTACATTCTTAGCGAAGTTGTGGCGGATAAGCGAAAAAAAGTCCGTCAAGCGCAGTTTTTTGACCATACGGCCAAAAAAGCCGTTTTCTTTTGCTTTGTCTAATTTATGCGAGGGGGCGAACAGCGAGGCGAAAGTTCCCTCCGAGTAAAACATATGCAGTTTTGCCGAGTAAAAATTAAGAAGGGAAGTTATGGCGCTGTTACGGACAAGCCTGCCGAAAAAGCCTTTGTTTTTCGCTTGGCGTCTTGCTCTTTGCACTGTCTGCCTCCTGTCTTGTAATAAAACCAATAAATCCGCCGTTTGTTTGCCTTTACACCTTAAGGTCGGGGCGTTTTTCACGCGTGCGGAGGAGCGATTGCTCTTTCCTCCAGCTTTCAATGTTGGCGTGGTGGCCGCTAAAAAGAATTTCCGGCACTTCAAGCCCCTCAAACACCCGCGGTTTTGTGTACTGGGGGTATTCAAGCAACCCGCTCGCGATACTCTCGTCCTCGTGGCAGTCGGGCGACGGCAGCACTCCGTCTATCAGGCGCGAAACGCAATCGGTGACCACCGCCGCAGGGAGTTCCCCGCCCGTCAGCACATAGTCGCCGATTGAAATTTCTTCGTCAATTTCAAGGGTTATGATTCGCTCGTCAATCCCCTCGTAATGGCCGCAAAAGAGGATGATATTGTCAAACGCGGAAAGCTCCTTTGCCTTGGCGTGGTTAAAAAGGCTCCCCTGAGGGGTGAGGTATACGGTTATGACGCTGCCCTTTAAGCCATCCTTAACCGCCCTGATAGCGTCCACGGAGGGTTGGCAGGTCATAATCATTCCGTAACCGCCGCCGTAAGGGGCGTCGTCAACTTTTTTGTGCTTGTCTTTGGTGAAGTCCCGGATATTTGTGAGGTTAACCGATATTAGCCCTTTTTTTACCGCCCTGTCAACAATGCTTTGCGAAAAAAATCCGGTCAGCATTTCCGGGAACAAAGTCAGGATTTCAAAGTTCATTTTTTGTCCATATCTTTTCTCTCTTCTCTCTTCTCTCTTATCTCTTATCTTTCCTTATATTTCAAGCTCTTCAATCCCCTTAACCTTTACCCCCTCGCCGGGGGAAGCGAACGGCACGAAGTCTTCCACAGCGGGGACGCGGTAGGATTTTTCGCCGGTAATAATATAATAAAACTTCCCGGAGATTTCCTCGACATCCTTAACCACGCCGATTTTTTTCCCCGTTTGCCCGTCATATGCGTCCTCGCCGATAAGGTCGCAGAAGTAAAAAGCTCTGTCCGGCAGAGCGACGTCATTCCGGTTAAAATAAACTGTTCTCCCCGCCAGCAGGTAAGCGTTCTCCCTGCTCTCATAACCTTTAAAAATAAGGGTGGGAATAGTCGGGCGGTAGGATACAACCTCAAGGCTTTTCTCGCCCTTTTCGTCAAGGTATAAAGTTTTAACCCCGCGAAGAAATTCCGGCGAGTCGCAATAGCAGGTGAATCTTATCTCGCCTTTTATTCCGCGGGGGGAGTTAAGTCTCCCCGCCTCGATAAAATGTTTCACTTTAAAACCGTTTCTTTCCAAAATATGCCATTGAAAGACTTGTCTTTCAATATTTAATTGATATCTACAATGACGCGTTTGTTTTCTTTAACCGCCGCGGCGCGCATCACAAGGCGGATCGATTTGGCGATCTTGCCCCCGCGCCCGATAACTTTTCCCGTGTCGCCCTTGGCGACTGTCAGCTCAAGTATCGACATGTCCCCGCTGACCCTTTCGATGACCGAAACCTCGTCCGGGTTGTCCACCAGCGGCTTTACTATATCCGTGAGAAGTTGTTTCAATTTTGGTCTTCCTTTCGTTTTAATCGGTTGCCCCGGCAAAGCCCTTGCCGGGCTCTCTTATATGACGCCGTTGTTTTTAAGGATATATCTCACGGTGTCGGTGGGCTGGGCGCCGTTGGCGAGCCATTTCTTTGCCTTTTCGGCGTCAATAGTCACCGCCGTGGGGTTTGCCATGGGGTTGTATGTCCCTATTTCCTCTATAAACCTGCCGTCGCGGGGGTAGCGCGAGTCCGCCACGACGATTCTGTAAAAGGGGGCTTTTTTCGCGCCCATTCTTCTAAGCCTGATTTTAACTGCCATTATAAATGACCTCCGGAAAAATTTAAATTTTATATTTACTTTAATAAATACCGTATTGATAACTGTTTTTTAACGGGACTTGGTTTAAAACGGCAGTCTCATCTTATTTTTCTTCTTGCCGCTCCCCATAAACTGTTTCATGAGTTTTTTTGTTTGCTCGTACTGCTTTAAAAGCCGGTTAATTTCCTCGGCGCTGGTGCCGCTCCCCGCGGCTATCCGCCTCTTGCGGGAGAAATTTAAAATCTCCGGCCTGACCCGCTCTTTCATCGTCATGGATAATATTATCGCCTCCACTCGGCCGAGGGTTTTTTCGTCGATATTGGCGTTTTTAAGCTGGGCGGGTTTTATCCCCGGCATCATCCCCAAAAGGGATTCCATATTCCCCATGTTTTTAAGCTGCTTGAACTGCGCAAGGTAGTCGTCAAGGGTAAAAGACTGTTCGCGGAACTTTTTTTCAAGCTCGGCGGCCTGTTTTTCGTCAAACGCCTGCTCCGCCTTTTCAATTAGCGACAGCACATCCCCCATGCCGAGAATCCGCGACGCCATTCGTTCGGGGTAAAACGGCTCGAGAGCGTCGAGCTTTTCGCCCGTTCCTATAAATTTAATGGGTTTTCCGGTGATATATCTCACCGACAGCGCGGCGCCGCCCCGGGCGTCTCCGTCAAGCTTTGACAAAATAACGCCGGTCAGTTCAAGTTTTTCGTTAAACGTCCGCGCCACATTTACCGCGTCCTGCCCCGTCATTGCGTCCACGACAAGGAGGATTTCAGCCGGGTTGACTTTTTCTTTTATCGCTTTCAGTTCCGCCATTAGCGCCTCGTCAATGTGGAGCCGCCCGGCGGTGTCTATGATAACGGTGTCGTTACCGTATTTAACCGCGTGTTTGACCGCCTCCGCGGCGATTTGCGCCGGGGGGGATTCGCCCTTTTCAAACACCGGCACGCCGGCCTGACCCCCCACTATCTGAAGCTGTTTTATCGCCGCCGGGCGGTAGATGTCGCAGGCGACAAGGAGGGGGCTTTTGCCCGACTTTTTAAGTCTCGCGCCAAGCTTTGCCGCGTGAGTTGTTTTCCCCGAGCCCTGAAGCCCGCAGAGAAGTATGACCGTGGGCGGTTTTGGCGAAAACTCAAGCTTTGCCGCGTCAGAGCCCATAAGGGTTATGAGTTCCTCATTGACTATTTTAACGATTTGCTGAGCCGGGAGAAGGCTTTCCAGCACTTCTTTCCCCACCGCGCGAAGCGAGACCTTCGCCACAAAGTCTTTGACCACCTTAAAGTTGACGTCGGCCTCGAGCAGGGCTAATTTAATCTCTCTCATCCCCGCTTTGACGTCGTTTTCGGTGAGCTTGCCCTTGTTTTTAAACTTTTTTAAGGCCTCCGCCATTTTGTCGACAAGGCTTTGGAACATTTATATAAATAGTCCTTTCAAACGATATATAAATTTTAATATTTAGTTTGCTTTTAATCGGTTATAAAATTCATTTTTAATTGCTTGCGAATTGAGGGAGCGCAATATTTTTGATGGTTTCGACTTGTCGAAATTGCGGTTGTTTAAACCGCAAAATCAAAAATTTGCTTATTAAAATTCCTTTTTATGCAGATAAACATTGAAAGACTTGTCTTTCAATTAACCGAACAATTTTAATATTTTTTCAGCTTCGGCGAGCGCCGTTCCGCTGACTCCGCATTCTTTTATTTTTTGCGCCGCGCTCCGCGCCTCGTTTTCTTTGCGGGAAAACCCAAGGCTGTCTTCAAAAAACATCAGCAGTTCCACCCCTCGGGCGACTAAACTCCGCGCCCCCTGCCTTGTTATGCTAAGGTTTTCTGAAATTTCAGACAGCGAGAGGTCGTCAATATAATACATTTCAGTCGCCTGCTGCTGTCTTTCTGAAAGCAGCGGGGAATAAATGTCAAACAGTCCCGCTATCTCGCCCCGCCTTGCGGCTTTTTCATCCATTTTTTGTCTTCCTCGCCCGACGATACAATACAATAAAAGTTTTTGTCTTTTATAAAAAAATCCTGTAAAGCAAAACGCTTTACAGGGGTATTATATATATATTTTCACCGCTTGTCAAGCGCTTTTTCGGGGATTTTAAAGAAAACCTCGTCGCCGTCCGACGTTACGAAAATCTCGTCTGTTTCGCTTGGCTTGGATAAATCCGAAAAAGCCTCGCTCATAAGCTTGTCGGCGTATTTAACCGACGCCGAGGCGGAGAGGAGGGTTTTGGTTTTTTCCTTTAAAAATTCGGTAAATTCTTTAGTAAACTCAAGCCTGCCGTTGAAATAAGAGGCGGCGCTTGAAAAGCAGCGGAGCGAGGCGATTTTGTAAATGCTCCCCTGCGACAGCGGGGCGAAAGCGATAATCTCATCCGCTTTTCCCTCAAAAACGTCGGGGGGCCTCACCCAATCGTCGCCGTAATTAATAAACCCCGCCCTTTTCCCCCCCGGGCGCGGGGATACGATTACGATTACAAACGCGCAGCCAAAGCTGACGCTTGAACCGGAAGAATCGCTGAGCTCGCCGTCCTCAAGTATTTTGGCGATGATTGACTGCACGTCGGGGTGAGCCTTTTCGGCGGAATCAAAAATAATTATTGAATAGGGGGCGCGGCGGACTTTTTCCGCGAGCGCCGCCTCCTCGCCGTAGCCCAAATAGCCGGGCGGGGAGCCGATAAGCTTTGAAACCGTGTGGCTTTCAATAAATTCGCTCATGTCAAACCGAATAACGCTTGAAAACCCGGCGGCTTTGGCGAAAACAGACGCGGCGAAAGTTTTGCCCGAGCCCTTTTCGCCGGCGAATATCATGCTGGCGGGGCGGGTTTCGGCGTTTGTGCGGAGAATATACCGCCGGTAACAGGAGGTAATTTTTTCAATGGCGGCGTCCTGCCCGACAAGCGAGTCGTAAAGGCAATCCCTAAGCCTTTGCGCGTCGCCCTCGCCGAACCGGGCAAGCACCGCGGCGGGGATCCCCGTCATATCCGACGCTATGCCTATAATGTCGCTGTTTCCCAGCGCCGCCCTGCCGTTTATCACAACGCCCGCGGCGGCCTCGTCGATTAAATCCACCGCTTTGTCGGGGAGCTTTCTGCCGTTTATAAAGCGCGATGATATCCGAACCGCCTCCTCGACCGCGTCGTTTGAGATTTTAATGCCGTGATGCTTTTCATAATACTTTTTTGTCGCTAAAAGCATTTTAATACATTCCGGCTGGCTCGGCTCGTCGACTTTCACCGGCTGGAACCGCCGTTCGAGAGCCGGGTCTTTTTCAATTATCTTTTTATACTCGCCCGGAGTCGTCGCGCCGATAAGCCTTATCTCCCCTCTGGCGAGCGGGGGTTTCAGTATATTTGAGGCGTCAACCGAGCCCTCGGCGCTCCCCGCCCCCACAATGGTGTGCATTTCGTCGACAAATAAAATAATATCGCCGCCTTTTGCCTCCCCGATGATATTTTTCAGCTTTTCCTCAAATTCCCCCCTGTATTTTGTCCCCGCCACAACGCCGGGGATATCTACGGAAATAAGGCGCTTTCCCCTGAGCGCCTCGGGGACCTTGCCCTCGGCTATCCGCTTTGCCACCGCCTCGGCGATGGCTGTCTTCCCCACCCCCGCGTCGCCTATAATGCAGGGGTTGTTTTTGCTTTTTCGCAGGAGGATTCGGATAATTCTTTCTTCCTGAGTTTCCCTGCCGATAATGCTTTCGATTTTTCCCGATTCCGCGACGGCGGTGAGATCTGTGCCGTTTTTATCAAGAAAAGGCGTCGGCCTTTGTTTATCCCGTCTTTTTTGGTCCATTTCAACCTCCGTGTTTTCCTTGTTTTCGCTCCCCAGCGACATGAGTATCTCACAGACGGAAACGCCTTCCATCTCGATAATCCGTTTGGCGACGCACTCCTCGGTTAGAATTGCCATCAGGATATGCGCTATGGCTATCACCTCGCTCCCCATGTCTTTGGCGTGCCTTCCGGCTTGGATAAGAATCTTTTTGCATTTCGGGGTTAAGTCCTCGCCGCCGACATAGTTATCCGCCCCCGTGCCGGCGAGCTCATAGAGCTGGCGCTTTATTCTGTCATATGTTATGGGCGAGTTGGCAAAACAGCGCGGCGATGTCATGGTTATGGCCAGCAAAAGGTGTTCGCTGCCCACAAAAGTATGTCCGTATTCGCGCGCCGCCGTCACGGCGTCGTTAAGCACTTTTTTGGCCTCTTCGGTAAATCTGTTTGTCATTTTCCCCTCCACGGCAGGGATTTGTAACTGCGCCGGCATTATTAAGATTATGACTTTTATAAAAAAAGGTGAAAAACGCATTGCTTTAGCTTTGTTTATTTGCTATAATCAATTGTAAATTATAGGCGTAAAACCCAAAATATAATCGCGTTAGGGGTGAAAAGGCGTGAAAAAAAATAATCCCCCGAAAACTATTCCCAAAAAAGCGCTTCCCCAAAAAGCGCCCCCTTTGCCGGGCAAAAAACCCCCCGCGAGGGTTAAGGAAAGCCGCCGGCTTAAAAAACACCGCCGTCAGGCGTTGCTTGCCGTCATGCTTGTATTCTTAACCTTTTATGTTATTATTAGTCTTTTTGTCGCGGCTTATTATTATTATTCGTTTAATTCTACCCCCAAAGCCGCGAAACTTTACTCGGTAAAAGCTATCAGCCCCACGGGGAAGACGATAGCGGCCGAAAACTCCGAGGGCGCGAACAAATACCGCGCCTTGTATGTCTCGCTCTCTACCCTTGACAAGCTTTGCGATTTGTCCTACGCCGGGGACGGCGAAATGCTTACGGTTATGTTCCGGAACAGCGGGGAAGCCCTTGACTGCTTTACAAACTCGTCGTTTTTATATATAAACGGCAACCCCGCGAGGCTGACTTATCCCGTGATGTATGAAAAAAAGTTAGCCGAATATTACTTTCCCGTGGAGCTGGTCGAGCAGTATTTTATCGGCGTGGATGTGGAATACAAAAAAGGCGACTGCCTGATTTCGCTTACAAGCGGCAGGGACACCGTTATTGGGCTAAAGTTAAAAGAACAGCAAAAATCCCAAAACATAGCCGAGCCGACGGCTTCGGGGGGGTAAAAACTTTGGCTGAGGGTCAACATTCCAACAACAAAACTTCCGCGGGGGCGGAAGTTTTGTTGTTGGGGGGTGAAAAGGGAATATTATACGCAAATCGGGTTTATAAAACTCATTTTAGAAAACAATGGAATTCTTTGTAAATGAATGATATAATAAATAATCCGATAATATTTCAGCTTATGCGTTATATCGGCGGCTGAAACCGTACTTATATAGTGAGGGGCTTTGTAACCTTTATAAAGGACGGTTTGCCCGGCCGGTAAAACAAAGGGGGACAAATGGAAGACAGCGCGATACTTGATTTGTTCTTTGGGCGCGACGAGGCCGCGATTAGAGAAACCGATAAAAAATACGGCAAAAAGCTTTGCGGCATTTCTTACAGCATAACAGAGAGCCGCCCCGATTCCGAAGAATGCGTAAACGACACCTATCTCGCGGCTTGGAACGCTATCCCGCCGACAAGACCGGTTAATTACTTCGCGTATCTCTGCCGGATTGTGCGGAATATTTCATATAACCTGTTCCATAAAAACACCGCCCAAAAGCGCAGTGCTAACACTTTGTCGCTTGACGGCGAGCTTGAGGAGATTATCCCCGACAGGGAAAGCGCTCTCTTAAACGAAAACGGGCTCGGCGGCGCGATTGATAACTTTTTGCGGGGGGAGAGCAGGGATACCCAATATTTATTTGTGCGGAGATATTTCTACGCCGACTCGCTGGCTTATTTGGCAACGCTCACGGGAATGAGCAAAAACGGTATCGCCATGCGGCTTATGAGAACCCGCAAAAAGCTTAGGGAACACCTCGAAAAGGAGGGGTTTACAGTATGAATCAACTGCTTTGGAACAGCGTCGGGCAAATCGGAGACGACTTGATTTGCGGCGCGGGCGAGGAAAGCGTTAAAAACCATTTCGGGCGAAGAGTAAAACTCCGCCGGGCAATTTACGGCGGGGTCGCGGCGGGGCTGTGTTTTGTAGTTTTTTTAAGCACTTCAATTTTTTTCCGCCCCGTGGACGACGTGAAGAATAAAGAAGAATCGTTCAAGGAAGAAAAAGGCATTGATATCTCCGGCCCGGAAACGGAGGACAGCCTCTCTAACCCCGCTTGGGCGGGAATCCTCGCCCATAGGCTAAGGGTGGAGCAAAGCGAATACCTCCCCGCGGAACAGCCCGTGCTTGAGCTTAGTTACGGCCTTATGAGCGGGGCGCTCGGCGGCGGAACGCTGAGAATTGTCATTGACCCCGGCGACTTTACCGCGGGAACCGAAACAGTCTTTACCTTTCCCGGATATATCTTTTCCTCCCATTCGGGGAGAGAGGCGGACAGCCTGTCCGTCACGCTCACGCCAAAAAAAGCCGACGCGTCGGGGAGCGTCACCATAAGCTTTTTGTTTTACCCCGACGACGAAAAAACGTTTTTATTCGCCGAGCATCTCCGCTCCGGCGCGCTTGAGCTGGGGAAGATAACCCTTTCCTACGTTATAAACGGATATAAAATTATTTTCTCGCCTTAAAACGGCAATAAAAGAAATAAACGGATAAATAAATAAACATATAAAACTGAAAGGATGGCTTAATATGGTTTTTATAAGAAGAAAACACGCGCTGAGAGCTGCTGTTTGCCTGATTCTGGTGGGGGTAATGGTTTTGCCTTGCGTCTCCTGCGGGCTTAATGTCAGCGCGCTGGAACTGTCGAGCGGATACAGCCGAAAAGCTACTTCGCAAGGGGAAGTCACCGACGATTTTAAAGCCTCGATGGCGGATTTCTCGCTGAAGCTGTTCAAGGGGCTTGTGACAAAGGACGGTAAAAACGACCTTGTGTCGCCGCTTTCCGCAATTATTTGCCTTGCCATGATAGCCAACGGCGCCGACGGCAACACCAAAACCCAAATGGAAGAGGCGTTCGGAATGGATATCGAAACGCTGAACGAATGCCTGTACGCCTTTACCTCATCACTTTACCACGCCGACGATTGCAAGTTTAGTATCGCGGACTCGATTTGGTTCCGCAACGAGGAAAACAGACTGCATGTCAACGAGGATTTTTTGCAAACCAACGCCGACTGGTATAACGCGCAGATTTACTCGGCGAAATTTGACTCCACTACGCTTGACGATATTAATGCTTGGTGCAAGCGCTACACCGACGGGTTGATTGACAAAATGATTGACGAGATCAGCGACGACGACGTTATGTATCTTGTCAACGCGCTGGTGTTTGACGCGAAATGGGAAGTAAAATATGAGAAAGAAAACGTTAACGACGGGGTCTTCACAAATTACGGCGGCGGGGTAAAAACCGTTAAGATGCTTTCTTCCGGCGAGCAGGTATATATTTCATCCGGCTCCGCGCGGGGGTTCGCGAAAAATTATGCCGGCGGCAGGTACAGCATGATCGGGCTTCTCCCCGACGAGGGTGTGGATGTGTACGACTATATCGATTCCCTTAGCGGCGGGGAGTGGCTTGAGATTTGGGAAAGCAGAATCAGCTCATCCGTCTCGGTAAAAATGCCAGAATTCACTTACAGCTTAAAAATGAATCTCAACGACACGCTTAAATCAATGGGAATGATTGATATGTTTGCGTCCGCCGCCGATTTTTCAAAGCTCGGGTATTCCGAACGCGGGAACATTTATTGTTCCGACGTCGACCAAAAAGTATTTATTCAAGTAGACCGCAGCGGCACAAAAGCGGCGGCAATTACTTGGGGGACAATGAAAGACGAGTGCGCGCCGATGTTTGAATATGAAGTTATCCTTGACCGCCCGTTTGTCTATGCCATTGTCGATAACGCGACGGGGCTCCCGATGTTTATCGGAGCGGTGACAAACTTCTAAAACAACTCATAACTTTATAAACTTAATATCACAAGCCGGGTGAGAATTCACCCGGCTTGCGTATGTTTTAAGGGATATTTATACTTTTTATTCCGACTGTTCTCCGTTTACCGGGACGTCCGTTATGACTACCACTTGAAAAACCGCGGTAATCGGCGGGGAGTCGGGGGAGGGGCTTGGGATCTTCCCCGACTTTAGCCTTGCGTAGACGGTTTCGTATGAGTCTGTCGACCAAGCGGAAAATCTGAAACTTCCCGCGCCGGTCGGGAGCCCTACGCTGTCGGTTTCGATGCCGAAGACAACATTCTTCCCCTCCTTTGTGTCGTCCCATTTGTTCAGCCTGAAATAAGATTCAAGCAAAGTCATCACGACGCTCTCATAATTTTTAACCGCCGAGGTGAGGTAACGCTCGCTGTTACCGGCTTGATCCATATCGCAGCCTATCGTTCTGCCCTTCATAATGTTCGCCGCCGAAATAACGGGCTTCGCGATTCCCTCGCCGCAAATCATAATGCTCTGAACGCCTTCCCCGTACCAGTCCATGACCAGCCTTTTAATCCTGTCGTCCTCGCTGTTTTCGGTATACCAGCACTTGATTTCGCCCTGCGGGACGCTGTACAGCACGGCGGCGTATTCCGCGCCGGCGATAAAACCGTAGAGATATTTTTTTGTTATCTCGTTTTCCCCGCTTGAAACAAACCCCAACTTTGTGTGCCCCTCCGTCACCGCCGCGTACCCGGCGAGAAAACCCGCCTGCTCCTCGCGGAAAGACACCGAAAAGCAGTTTATGTCTTCGTAATCGCCGTAGCAGTCCACAAGCAAAAAGTCACGGTCTTTGTTGTTTTCGGCGGCGGCCTTAGCGGCGGCGGATAAATTATAGCCGGCGAACACAATAAGCTTTGCCCCGTCCTCAAGCGCTTTTTCGGCCGCTTCCGAATAAGACGTTTCGGTGTCTTCTTCCGGCACAAAATATTTGTAGGTTATGTTTTTGCCCGAACAATAGCTTACAATCCCCGCGTAAGTTCCCTGCGCGGCCGAGCGGTTTGTCACCCCCGACGCGCCCGTTATAAGGGCGATGGTATAGTTTTCGTCATTGCCGGAGCAGGAGACAAGCGCCCCGCAGCAAATTGCGGAAATTATTAAAATTAAGATAATAATAAGCGTTACGGAGGTTTTTTTTGTCATTTAATGACCTTTCTTTTTCAAACTCAGCAGTTGCCGGTGTAGACATATTTTAAAAATTCCCGCGCCGTCTCGGCAAGCTTATATATTTTTGAAACCGGCGTCGGGAGCTTGTCCGAATATAAATGGGAGGGGAAAAAGCGGGAGACATGGAGCGGGATATCCTCTCTAACCGAAGCAACCCAGCCGGCAAGGCTTTTCATTTCGTCTTCTGAGTCATTCTCGCCGGGAATAATAAGGGTTGTTACCTCGACATGGCAACTGCTGGCCGCTATGGCGATGGTGTTTTTTACTTCCTCAAGCCCGCCCTGAAGTTTTTTGTAAAACTCCGCCGAAAAGCCTTTTAAGTCAATATTCATAGCGTCTATATACGGCAGAAGTCGCCTTAACGGTTCCTCGTTTATAAAGCCGTTTGTCACCAGCGCGGTTTTTTGCCCTTGCCTCTTCGCGAGCGACGAGGTGTCGTACACATATTCATAGCTTATCAGCGGTTCGTTATAGGTAAACGCCAGCCCGATGTTCCCCTGAGGGATAAGGCTTTCGGCAAACTTAACCAGCTTTTCCGGGGGGAAGTAAAGAGTTTTTTCATCAAATGAAAGGGAAATGGAGTGATTTTGGCAAAAAGGGCAGCGCATGTTGCAGCCGTAGCTCCCGGCGGAAAGGATTTTTGTCCCCGGCATAAAGCGCGCGAAGGGCTTTTTTTCAATAGGGTCAAGGCAAGAGAGGTCAGTTTGCCGTAAGAATCGCAGACGACCCTGCCGCCGTCGTTCTTCCTCGCGCCGCAAAGACCCGTTTGGCCATCGTCAAGCATACAGCGGTGGGGGCAGATTTCACAGCTTATCTTCAAGTGTGCCTCACCACCTTAAATCGCTCAAGGTTTATTTTCTCGTTTTCCCGTATACCGGCTTTTTGGCGGGCGATGCTTATTTGCTCTTCCACCGTGTCCACGCCCGTAAGATCAGGGAGGAGAAGCCCCCGCCTTTCGCCCGATGAAACGATAACTCCGTAATGCTTGACGTCAAGGAGCTCGGGGGAGTCTATAGCCTCCGGCGGGGAGAGAATGTCAACGCTGTAGGTGATGCGCCCAAGCTCGTCTTCCCGCACCCTGTCAAAGCGCGGGTCGCGGGAACACGCCGTGACGGCGTTTTGCTTTATTTCCTCCGCGACGCTTTTTTCGGCGGGTTCTATGGTTCCCATGCATCCGCGGAGCTTTCCGTTTATCTTAAGGGTGACAAACACCCCCGCTTTTTGTTTTGTAAGCGAACCCGAAAGATTCCCCGGAAACGACGGGAGGGTTTTTGTCTTTATATAGCTTTCCACAAAATGCCGCGCCAGCCTTACGGGCTCGCTTTCGTTCTCACGGGTTTTTCGCGTTTGGGCTTTTGTTTTTTCCTCGTACTCTTCAAGAATTGGTTTTCCCTCATAGTCGCCATCGGGTAAAATCACCGCCACCGCGTAACCCACCCCGAACGGCCCCTCGTAAGACAAAAGATTTGATTTAACTTTTTTGCCGTCAAGCGATCCCGCCATTATTAAAAATGACTTTAACCCGCATTCCGCGGCCTTTTCGGCAAATTCCTCGGGTATGCCAAGCAGGGTTAAGAAATCCCCGCTTGACAAAGCGGCGGTGACGATACTGTCAAACTCCCCGCCCTCTTTTGCCCAGCCGTAAGGACCGTCCCGCGTCAGTTTATGGGATAAATCTCCGCTTGCGATAAAAACGGTGTTTCTCCCGAGAAGGTCTGAGGTTTCGGACACAAGCTTGCCGAGCCGATAGTGGGTTTCGGGGGAAAGCCCCGAAAGACCGATACGGATTAACTTATAATTTGTGTAGACTTCGTTTACAAAAAGAAGGGGTATGACCGTGCCGTGGTCGAGTTCGGGGGATCTTTCCCCTAAAGTTCCCGCCATGATGTTTTGTTCTTTGGCAAGGGCTTCAAGCCGAAATACAAATTCGGCGTCGTATTTCGCGAATACCTCCGCGCCCGGGGCGCCGAACCTTGACATATCGCCTTTTGCCCGGTGCCCGGGGGAGATGTGAAAATAATCTTGGTAGGCAACCGAGTGAGGGGTGGAGACCACGATGGTATCGGGTTTCAGCCCGGCGATGACAGACGCGGCCTTGCGGAAAGAGTCAATGGTTTTTTGAATACGGAACTGTTCTCCCTTTCCCACCTCCGGCAAAATAATTGGCGGGTGCGGGAATACAAAAGCCCCCGTCAGCGGCATTTGCGCACCTCCTTTGTTACAATAAATCTGCCGACTTTTTCCATTTCTCTTATCTCTTATCTCTTATCTTTTATCTTTATCTGTTATCCGTTTGCCCTCTGAACACATAAAGCCTTTGATAAAGGAATTCCAACACAAAGTTTATAATGAGGGTGGTAAAGAAGATAATATCGTCCGCCGCGGGATAGGCTTTGTACGCCGCGGCAAGTTTTTCGCCCAAAACCGTGGAGACAGGAATAAACACGGCGTAAAAAGCGAAAGTTTTAAACATCGCGCGGGGTACGTTTGACGAACTGTTAAAGGTAAACCGCCTGTTGAGGGTAAAGTTCCAAATCACCGAGACAATAAGAGCCGGCATATAACAAAGCCAGTAATTTATGCCGGGGAACAGCCCCAACAGATAAAACAAGGCTGTTTCAACCAACCCCGCCGAGGCCGAAAACAAGCCGAACTTAATAAACCGAATAAATTCGTTTGGTTTTTTATCCATAACTCCCACAAAAATGTTTTATTTGACGGTTAAATAAGCCCAAACCCCGCGATATCGTTTACCGGCAGGGAAAACACAATGGCGCCCGCGTCGGTGTTAGGCCCGGCCGACTTTAAAATGGCCGACATTATCGCGGATTTTTGGTCCGACTTTGAGACTATGAAAATAACTTCTTTTTCTTGGGCGATAGTGACCTTAAAAAACTTTTCCGCGCTTTTAGATCCCGTCCCCCTGCCGTGGAGGATTGTGCCGCCCCTCGCTCCCGCCGATCTTGCCGCGTCAAGCACCGTTTCAGAATGACCCTCGTTAATAATGGATAAAATCAGTTCGTACCCGGGCTTGAGCTCGGGCGCTCCCTTTAGTTCACCGTCCCCGCCTAAATATGACAACGCAAGTTCACCTCCAACGCTTTTTATGGGTATTGACATCGCGACGCCGTTCCCCGGCGCGTCTAAATAAAGTCTTTTTCTTTGCTCGTACAGAAATTCCCGGGTTTTGGCGTCGTCCGCCGCCGTAAACACCACTCTTCGCTCTTTTGAGTCTATCCCCAAAAGGTCAAGCACGCTTTTTGCCGCGGTGCCGCAACCGTACATTATAACAGGGGGAGAAAGACCGAGTTCATCGCATATCCCCAAAAGCCTGTTCAGAGCGTTAGGGTTGGTTATGGATATTATATAGTTCATGCCTTAGCCGTCCCTTTCATCATCACTGTTTCTGTCAATGTCACTTTTATTTTCGATCCAAAGTTCGATAACATTTTGATCAAGTTCGGGTTCTTTAATCGCGGGGACTTTAGCTTTCTTTTTAACTCTGCCGTAAATCAACCCCATCACCTGAACCGAGATAAGCGGGGTCATAGCCACCATTGCTACCATGCCGAAAGCGTCTTGCAGAATATTGCCGCCCGCCGCTTGGGTTACGCCTATTATAAATCTAAGCATAAAAGTGGCGGTCATGGGGCCGGACGCCACCCCGCCCGAGTCAAAGGCAATGGCGGTATAAACGTCGGGAACGAAAAAAGCTAAAATAAGCGCGATTGTGTAGCCGGGAACCAAAAACCATAAAATTGAAATGCCGAGCAAAACCCTCAGCACCGACAACCCCATGGCAGCCGCTATCGCCACCGAAAGGCTGAGCTTGACGGCTTTTCCGGGTATCGCGCCGCTGCTGACGTCTTCTATTTGCTTTTCCAAAACCACCACGGCGGGTTCGGCCGCCACGATAAACCAGCCTAACAGAAGAGCTAAAATAAAAAGTAAAACTTTTCCTCCCTCCGCGACGCTTTTTCCCAGCACCTCGCCGAGCGAGGCAAACCCGACATGAACTCCGGTTAAAAACAAAACCAGACCCACAAAAGTGTATAAAACCCCAAGGGTTATTTTTAAAAACGAGCGTTTCGGGAGTTTTAGCGCGAAGAGCTGGAACAGCACAAAAATCACCGCGATAGGCGAAAGCGCGAGCGAGGTTTCGGCGATATATGTGGGAATGGCTTTAATATACGAGCTTCCTATCGCAACCGTGTGTTCCCAAGATTTCAGCGCGTCGCCGCCGGCGACGGCGCCGTTTTTATAAAACATACCGAGTAAAAGAACGGCGATTATCGGGCCGATCGAGCATAGGGCGATAAGTCCGAAACTGTCGGATTCCGCCCTGCTGTCGCTTCGGATAGTGGAAACGCCCACCCCCAGCGCGAGGATAAAAGGTACCGTCATAGGCCCCGTGGTGACCCCGCCCGAGTCAAAACCCACGCCGAGGAAGTTTTTTTCGGTAAACGCGGCGAGGATAAAAATAACGGCGTAAAAGACTAATAACACCCAGCGGAGCCTGATACCGGTAATTATCCTCAGCATGCTTATTACAAGAAAAATTCCCACCCCCGCGCCAACCGTCAAGAGCAGCACGGTAAAGTCTATATGCGGAGTGGTGGCGGCCAGCACCTGAAGGTCGGGCTCGGCTAAAGTAACGGCGAACCCCAACCCGAACGACACCACGAGAATTAGTATTATGCTTTTTGATTTGGTTAGAAAAGTGCCTATCCGGTTTCCTATGGGGGTCATGGCGACTTCCGCTCCAAGCGAAAAAAGCCCCATTCCTAAAATAACAAGCCCTGCCCCGATTAAAAACGAAAGTATAAGATCGGACGACAACGGCACAACGGTTAGGGAAAACACCATCACGATAATAACTATCGGAATAACTGAGAGAAACCCTTCTTTTATCTTTGCCGTCAGTGCCGTGCGGTTTTTATAAAGCGCGTCTTTTTTTATTTGGGTTCCTCCGTTCATATATAAAGCGTTATTTATATATTATAATTATTTGCCGAAACATTAAGCGTTTATCAAAAGCTTTTTAATTAACGTAATGATTATAACATAGGAATAAAAACAATTCAACACAAAAAAGATCAAATAAAAGCGTTTTGATTTGGACACTTTTTGTAACAATTTATAAACGGGAAGCGATATCGCGGTTTAGGCTCTCTCTCCCCAAAATCAAATTCTCCGGGGTTTTTGGGTATTCTTTAAAAGAAAGGTTACCGAAGAGCGTATCGACTTTCCGCTCGGCCGCCTCCCCGCCGTACAGGGCGCGGTAGAGGGACAACGCTCTGTAATCCTGAAGCGCCTCGTTAAAAACTACCTGCCTTATCGAGGGTACGGCGGTTTTGTCTTTCCCCGGGTAAACCAAAAACGCGTCGCCGGAGGGGAAAGCGCCGTCCGCGTCGGTGACGCGGTAGGGATCTATCGGGAAAAGAGACAGCATGCTGTTCCAGAAATTATATCCCCAGTGGAGAAAACCCTTGACGTCGTGACGAAACATCTGAACGCCCAAAATTCGGTTGCGGTACGACGGCATTGCCATAAAGCGGTTGCTGACAAGCCTTGTCTGCCCGCAGCAGTAGTATGTCCACAGATTCTTCGCGCCCTTTTCAATAAATTCGTCTATTCTGTCGTTTGCCGCCACGATATTGTCGACAAGTCCTTTTTCATAAAAAGGGTATTCCGAAACCGCGTCGATAATTTTTCCGCCCCCCAAAGCGGAGCTTACGACTTTTTTCGCCGATGAGTAGCTTTCGATAGATTTATTATTCGGCTCGTCGGAAATATGGAAAAAGCTCTGCTCAAAAACGCCGATATCGCTTAAAAAGCGTTTTAGTTTTGGTAGAAAGGCTCCTAAAAATTCTTTATATTCAAAAGAAAGAGCGGGCGTCCCCCAGCCGAAGAGCTGTTTTTCCCCGCCTTGTTCGTCAAACGCCATGACTTTCGGCGCGAAAGCCGCCCCCCATTGGGAAAACAAATGGGAAACCTCAAACGCTTTTATCCCGCGGCGCTTAGCCGTTTCAATAAACTTTTTAAGGAGGGTGAAGTCAAACGAATAATCCCCCCCGTTTTGGGTAACTTTAACAAGCTGAACCGTCGTTCGGCTGCCGCCTACCGCGGTGTCAAGCGGCGGGGTGAAGACGGGGGTGAGGAGCGTGTTCATCCCGAACATGACATAGTTTTTAAGGTAATTGTCAATAATCCGCCAGTGATCTCCCGAGAACACTTTCGCGCCGTAGTAGTCGGCAAGGCAGTCGCAGTGGAACCATTCGGTGCAAAAAAGCTCGTTTTCGGGGAGCGGGGCGCCAATCACTCCAAGGGTAAAGGTTCCCGTCCAGAAAACGGATTTATTTCCCCCGCAGTCCTCAAATGTTATGGTTATGGGTATTTCACCGCCGCGGTGACCTTCAGGGACGTTTACCATAACCCAAAGGCTTTTCCAGACGTTGTTTACCGCGGTGAGCGCCGGGGATTCCGGCAGCGGATTTAGTATATCGGGGTAAAGCCCGGGGGAAGTTTTAAGGTAATCGCCGTCGCGGCTCTCGGGGTAAGCGGGGAGGAGAGACGGCGCGTTTTCGACCTCAAACAAAAGGATATGTTCGCGAAGCGCTGACTCCACTTTGACTTTGACCCGCGCTCTCCCAATGCCGCCCGGCCGATAGGCGAGCTGAAACGAATATATCTCCCCGCAAAACGAAGTCCCGGCGGAAATCTCACGCTTGTCGTAAATTTCCTCGGGGAAAACTTTCGAGAGAGAAGAAAGCATTTTAACTTCAAAATTTTCCATATCCCTGTCTCCTTAAAACATTACGCTTATCAGCAGTTATATTAACATATCGGTATGATTTACGCAACGGTTAGTTAGGATTCTTTTGGCTTTTCGCGCAATTAAAGGAAAGGCTTTTGAGTGCGTTAACTATTTTATATTGATTTTTGATATTTTAACATATATAATATGATTGAAAGATAAATCTTTCAATCGGCAACATCATTGAAAGATAAATCTTTCAATGGGCAACTTTTTGATTTTGCGGTTTAAACAACATATTGAAAGACAAGTCTTTCAATGGCAACTTTTTTATTTTGCGGTTTAAACAACCGCAATTTCGGCAAGCCGAAACCATAAAAAAGGTTGCGGTTCCCGGAATAAGCAGTTGCAAAGCGAAACCATCAAAAAGGTTGCGGTTCTCGGAATAAGCAGCTGCAAAGCGAGACCATCAAAAAGGTTGCGGTTCCCGAAATAAGCAACTGCAAAGCGAAACCATCAAAAAGGTTGCGGTTCTCGAAATTTATGTAGTTTATAAGCAGAATCATCAAAGAATTTTCGTATCAACAGAAAGGAAGTGTAATAAAATGATAAATATAGCCATGTTTGACACAAAACCTTACGACCGCGAGTCGTTTGAAAAGCATATAAACAGCGTAAAGCATATCATTAAATATTTTGACACCCGGCTCACCAAAGACACCGCCGGGCTCGCCGCCGGAAGCGACGTTGTGGTGGCGTTCGTTAACGACAGCATTGACGCCGAAACGGTTGATTTGCTGTACGGGTACGGGGTAAAGCTAATCGCCCTCCGCTGCGCCGGATTTAATAATGTTGACGTAAGGGCGGCGTTTGAGAAAATTCATGTAGTCCGCGTCCCCGCTTATTCGCCTTACGCGGTCGCCGAACACACCATGGCGCTGCTTTTAACTTCGGTGAGACGGATACACAAGGCGTATAACAGGACAAAAGACTTTAATTTCAGCCTTAACGGGCTTACCGGTTTTGACCTGTTCGGCAAAACGGTCGGAGTGGTCGGGACGGGCAAGATCGGCAGGGTGTTTGTGGATATTTGCCGGGGTTTCGGCATGAAAGTGCTTGCGTTTGACCCATTCCCGGCGCAGGGGATAGAGGCGGAATATGTAAATCTCGGCGAGCTGTTTGAAAAAAGCGATATTATATCCCTTCACTGCCCGCTGACAAGTGAAAATTATCATATGATAAACAGGCAAACCATAAAAACCATGAAAAAAGGGGTTATAATCGTCAACACCTCGCGCGGGCAGCTCATTGACGCCGAAGCGCTCCTCGAGGGGATTAAAGAAAAAAAGATCGGCGCCGCCTGCCTTGACGTGTATGAGGAGGAGTCCGACATTTTCTTTGAGGATAAATCGGGGCATATCATGCAGGACGATATCCTCGCGAGGCTTTTGTCGATGCCTAATGTGCTTATAACTTCCCATCAGGCGTTTTTGACCAAAGAGGCGCTTGACAACATAGCAAAGACGACGTTTGAGAATATAGACGCGTTTTTCGCGGGTTTGCCGCTTGAAAACGAGATATGCTACCGCTGCGGAAAAACCGAGGAATGCAGGAAAAACAGAAAAGAGAGATGTTTTTAACCGGGTTAACATACCGGGGCAAGCACAGTTGTAAACAGTAAAAGAGGTAATATCAAATGAAAAACTTAAAACTAAAACATTTTTTATCAGCGGCGCTTGGGGCTGTTATGGTATTTTCCGCTTTTTCCTGTTCGGGGAACGGGGCGGGGAGCGACAAACAAATCAAAAGCGACGCCTTTGGTTTTTCGTTTTATTATAACGACGACTGGGTGGAAAACAAGGCGTACCACGCCTTGGCAATCAAGCCCTCGCCGGACGTCAAGGGCGTGTCAAACGCGATGATAACCGCCACTTCCGAGTTCACGGAGGCGGCGGACGCCGACGCTTATTGGGAGGCGTATCAGTCGTCTTTGAAAACCACTTTTGAGGGCTATTCGCTGAAAAAAGAGTATAGCGGCGAAGACATCCCCACGCTCGGAGGCGTGAGCGCCGTAAGGGTGGAGTACACTGCGTCGGTGGGGGGCGAGGAGTACAAATACGCGCAGGTTTTTTGTATAAAAGACAACATTGTTTACAACATTCTCCTCACAAGCGGCGCGGAGGGGTTTAAAAATTATATCGATTGTTTTGAAAAAGTAATAGAAACCTTTGAGTTTATTCCGATAGTCCCCGACACGGGTGAGAGCAAACAGTCGGGGGGGAGGGCGGCAAGCCTTAACAAAGACTATTATTTTGACTATTCGCGGGGTTGGGCGGAGGTAAGCGGCGACGGAATGATAGCCGTCAAACCTGAGAACGGCCTTGCCACAATTTCCGTGCAAGCGTTTTCTCTCCCCTCGGCAAAAGCTTCCTACGGGGTGTACGACTATTGGGAAGAATATGAAAAAGAGCTTGTCTCCGCTTACCCGGGGTACACTCTTACCAAAGAGTTCAAAGACAAAGAGCCTGTCGTCGGCGGGGTGGTCGCGTCCCGAAAAGAATACACCATTGAAATGTCGGGCGAAACCTACCGGTATATTCAGGTTATTTGTATAAAAGAGGGGTATGTTTTTTCAATCCTTTTCACCTCTGACGACAGCGAGTATGAAGAATATTCCCCTGAATTTGAAAACACGCTGAAAACTTTTAAGTTTACCTAAAACGGGCAACTTTTTCCCGTCCAAAGCTTTATTCGGGCGGCGGCGGGGAGCGTAAAAAAAGCCTTTTTGCGGGGTTGACAAGGGTTAATAGGCGTGGTATAATACGCGTGTTTTCGGGGGTTTAGCTCAGCCGGGAGAGCACCTGCCTTACAAGCAGGGGGTCACAGGTTCAAGCCCTGTAGTCCCCACCAGAACAAAGCTGCCTTTTGGCGCTTTTTTCAATGAAGCGCGCCTATCGGCGCATGAAGCCGCTTCGCTAATGAAGAAATGAAGCGTGCCTCGACGGCACATGAGAGGCAGGAGCGCGCTTCGCTTCATGTTTGCGGAGCAAACGCTTCATTTCGCTGAAAGCGAAACTTCATTAGTGGCGAAGCCACGACTTCATTCGTTTCTTTTGAAATTGCGGGAGAGTAAATGATTGGCGTCATTTCTATAAAACTGCTTACATATCTTTTTTGTTTTTGCTTGACAAAATAAACTTCCTTTTGGCGCTTTTTTCAATGAAGCGCGCCTATCGGCGCATGAAGCCGCTTCGCTAATGAAGAAATGAAGCGTGCCTCGACGGCACATGAGGGGCAGGAGCGCGCTTCGCTTCATGTTTGCGGAGCAAACGCTTCATTTCGCTGAAAGCGAAACTTCATTAGTGGCGAAGCCACGACTTCATTCGTTTCCCGTCGTTTCATTCGATACTTGCCACTTCATTCGCTTCTTGTATTGATATACTGTTGCATTTACTTTTTGAATTAACTTGCTTACCCCAAAAAGCATCAATAAATCAATTCATAATTGACTTAGCCCCCGCGCGATGATATAATTATTACACAGCGTTTTAACAGATTCATGTTTAGCTTGACTTTTTACTTAGTCGTTTTACAAAGCGCGTTCCGCGCAAAAGCCAAAAGGAGAAATATTCATGAAAAAATTACTTTCAGTTTGTCTTATACTTTTATTATTATTCGGGGGGGTGGCGATGGTGTCATGCGGAAAAACAGATGAAAAACCGGAAAGCGTCGGCGTAGAAAGCATCGGCGCAAGCGCCGGCGGCGAAAGCATCGGCCCAAGCGCCGGCGGAGAAAGCCAACCGGGGGAGGTTTCGGAAGAAATAACCGAGCCTGACGAAAATAATTTAGCTTATAAATGCCCTTATTTTTATGACTGCGGGATAAAAGTCGTCGGCGACGACTCGCTCACCATACTTACCGACGGCCGCGAAAAAACCTACGCGAGCCTTTCGACAAGTCTTGACAAGGGATCCGGGTACACCCTGCAAGTCACCGACTGGAGCGGCCAAAGCCGGGCCATTACCCTGAAAAACGACACGGCGGCAATTACCGTCGATTTGGGATTCATATCAAACATCACGGACTTTGAGCTGGCGCTAAAAGACTATTCGGGAGAGAAAGCGGAGGTTTTCTATTCCACTGACGGGTATAACTTCTCGTTTTACGCCGGGGAGTTCGGCGTTTACGAGGGCGGCCTGCTTAAAGATACCCTTGAGATAACGGCGAAATCGGTTATGTTTGTGCTCCCGATAACCCCGACACAGACAATAAGCGTAAGCGAGATAAAAATCTTCGGTTCAAGCGAGCATAAAAGAAAACTGCTTTCTTTATCGGCGGAATATACAATCGACGGCAAGATAAGCGACAAATACCCCGAGACCGGGAACAAGCTGACCGACGGCGACACTTGTATTTTATCGGGAGATCAGGCGGTTTTGGGGTTTACCTCTTCGGCGAAAGACGACCTTACGGGGAAAACCGGGAGCGTAATAACTCTTGACTTAGGAGAAGAAAAGAACGTTTCCGAGGTTATCTTTGGTATTTATACCCCGCAAAACTCGTCGGGCAACTTCCCGGACAGGATAAACGCGCGGTATTCCGAGGACGGCGTTGTCTGGGAAGACCTCGGCCAGTCTTTTCTCGCTTCGCAAAGCGGCGCGCGGGGAAATTCCTCGTCAAAATATATCGTCACCCGCCCGTTTACCGTAAGGGCGAGGTATATTAAGATTTTTACCTACACTCAAACCCTTGTTTTACTTGATGAGGTTTATATTTACGGCTCGGAAAGTCCCGTGCCGGAACCCGATTACGGCTTTATAAACCGCAAAAATCAGCTTTCCAACACCAATGCCGCCGCTTTTGTAAAAGCGGAACTTAACGGCAAAGAGTCTGCCGCCTTTACCGACCTTAAAGCTGCTGTCAGCGTATCGGGGGTTTCGGGCGAAAACGAAATAACTTTATCGCTGAGCAAGAGCTATGACGACATATGCGGCGCGATGATAGCGGTCGAGGGGTCGGAAGACGGGGAAATAAAGTTGTTTTTAGACGGGGCGGAAACCGCTTTTACAACCTACAAAGTCAAAGCCGGTAAAAACACATATATTTATTTATATTTTGAGGAAACCAAAGCGCAAAAAGTCAAAATTACTTATAACGCCCAAAAAGCGCCTAAGTTTGCCGAAGTTTCGGTATACGCCGCCCAGCCCCAGCTCCCCCTTGTCAGGGGCGGGTTTTTCCAGCTTCAGACAAGCGGCGCGGGGAGTAACGCCTCCGCAAACAACAGCGACTATTCGTGGTATCTCCAGCTTAAGGGAATGAAAGACTTGGGAATGGAATATGTCGTAATGCAGTACAGCGCTAATTATTCTTCCCAAACCACTTCCGTCAACGGGAGGAGAATCACCGGCGCGGGGTACAAATATTCGCCATACGGCGTAGAAGACCTTTATGAGTCTATACTTTCGGCGGCCGATAAGCTTGGAATGAAGGTGTATCTCGGGACTATTCACGACAGCGATTTTTCCTCGCCGATAGCAAACATGGAGTCTTATAAAGACATTGTCGCCGACTCGTTTTTGCTTATTCGGGATATTTATGATATGTATCACACCCATGAATCGTTTGAGGGCTATTATCTCTCCGACGAGGAGTGCGACTATTGGCTTAACCTCACGGGAGGGGTCGACGCGGGAAGATATGTCTATAAAAACCAGTCCGACCTTATCCGCGAAATTTCCCCGGAAGCAAAAGTTATGATCGCCCCCGCCATTTGGCAGAGCGGCAGGCCGGACGTGGGGGCTGACAACCTGTACCGGCTTATCGCGCCCGACAAAGAGGGGGGAAGACCGGTGGCGGATATCGTCGCCGCGCAGGACTGTCTCGGCAGGCTCGGCACGCTTTATGTTGAAGACGGCGTGTTTGACTCATATGAGTCTTTTGTTTCCGAATGGGCGAAAGCAGTCCGGAGAGCGGGCGCGGAGTTCTGGCACGATATGGAGATTTTTGAGCAGATTTACACCACAAAGCGGTATGACGAGATTGTCAAATCCCTTGGGATAGAAGCCTATCTTTCGGGGAGCATAATTGTGTTTGATATCCCGCATTACTTCACAACCTTCCCCTATGCCGCTTTTAACAATGTCCAAAACTATTACAAGCGCCTTATAATGCGGGACTATGTTAAGTATTACGCTTCTTTCCGCGCCCTTGACGGGGCGGGGAGCAAGGCGGACGGGCCGGAAGTTCAAACCGACGACGGCAAAAAGGTTGACTTATCGGGGCTTGTCGAGGTCACAAAACCCGAAAAATATGACAAAGTTTATAACGAAGGGGTGCTGACCGTCATAACGCCATCGGCTGAAAACCTTGACGCGCTTAACTGGCAGCCTTTTAAGAAAAACAACGCCGCCGCGGACTTATTCTTCGCGTATTCGTATGACAGCGAAAACTTTTATGTCTGCGTCAGGACAAACGACGCCACCGCGAACTACGGCAAAGGAGTGTGGTGGGAGGGAAAAGACGACCTTCTTCAAATTTGGATGGTGACCACGGGGAAGACGGCGCCCTCCGTGCTTGACAACGACCACGGACTTCGCTATTATATCCACCGCACCGAAAAAGGCTGGACAGCCGGCGGCTCGGCGTCCCCCGCCGTGCTTATTAAAAACTTTACGTTTACCGAAAAAGACGGGGTGTTTATTGTCGCCATGCCTTGGTCAAACTTGGGAAGAACCCCGCCGGAGCACGGCGACCAAACCGCCATTGGGGTAAAGGTGCATTATATTGACGGCGCCGGCCCCGACTGGGCGTCCACCGATGGCACGCTTGACCAATCTATTGTAACCCCCGCTTTATACAGCTTTTAAAATGAGGCTCAAAAAAAGCCGCCCCAAAAGGGGCGGTTTTTAACAAGGGTTGGTTATAAAGGCTATTCGATTACACTCGGTTTTACCCTTTGGCAAAGCTCGGCGAAGTTTTTTATAAAGTCGGCGTTCTCAAGGGGGCGGGGTCTGTTTCTTGTTAGGCTCTCATACCCCACTTCATAGATAAACGGGTTGGAATAGCGAACCTCGTCAAGCATATCCATAAAGCCCGCCCAGTCGATTTTTCCCTCGCCCGGCAGCCAGTGGCGCTCGTTAATAAAGTCATAGTCGGAGACATGAATCGTTTGAAGTTTATCCGAAACTCGCGGCAGAAAACTTTGGATTGTATTACCCTCCCCAAGCAAATGATTTGTGTCAAAGCAAACCCTGAGCTTGTCGGTTACGGAGACAAGGTCTAAAATTTCCTCTATGTTTTTCCCAAGGCAGGTTCTGGGCAGGTTTTCAACGCACAACACTCCTCCCGCCCCGCTTGCTTCCCCGGCAAGGGTGAACAACGTCTCTTTGGCGAACTTAAGTTTTTCACCCCGGTCGTTGTCAGGGATAGGCTCTCCGCTGGGGTGAATGACCATGTTTTTTATCCCCGCGTCCCCCGCGCGCTTTATAAGCTCGCCGAGAAAGCAAAGCGTGTTTTTTCTGATATCCCCGTCAAGCGACGAAATGTCAAGCCTTGAAAAGGGCAAAAAGGGAAGGTGAAACGACCAGAGAAGAATCCCCGCCTCTCTCGCACCTGAGGAAAGCGATTTCCAGTTTATTTTATCCCTGTCCTCATCGATAAACTTAACCTCGACCGCCCCGAACCCGGCGCTTTTCAGTTTTTTGAGGTTTTCCCGCGATAAATCTCCGCCTATCGAAAGCCCGGCCTTTCTTTTAATTGCCGCCGCCATAACAAACCCTCCCGCGTTCTAAAAACCGGGGTCAGTTTTTAAAATGACCCCGGTTTAAACGTTTACTATCTCAAAGCTACTTCAAGCGCCACGGCGACCGCGACGGTCGCCCCGACCATGGGGTTGTTCCCCATTCCGATAAGCCCCATCATTTCCACATGGGCGGGAACCGAAGACGAGCCCGCGAACTGAGCGTCCGAGTGCATTCTTCCCATTGTGTCCGTCATTCCGTACGACGCCGGGCCCGCCGCCATGTTGTCGGGGTGGAGCGTTCGGCCTGTCCCGCCGCCCGACGCCACCGAGAAAAAGTTGACGCCGTTTTCCACGCACCATTTCTTGTAGACCCCCGCGACGGGGTGCTGGAACCTTGTGGGGTTTGTGGAGTTGCCGGTTATAGATACGCTTACCTTTTCAAGCTTCATAATAGCCACTCCCTCCGGCACGTTGTCCGCGCCGTAGCAGTTTATGGCCGCTCTCTCGCCTTTTGAAAACGAAGTTCTCGACACCACTTCAATGGTTTCGGCGTTGTTGTCAAACTCTGTTTTGACATATGTAAAGCCGTTTATCCTTGCTATGATAAACGCCGCGTCCTTGCCGAGCCCGTTTAAAATCACCCGCAGCGGGGTTTTTCTGACTTTGTTGGCGTTGAGCGCTATTTTTATCGCCCCCTCGGCCGCCGCGAACGATTCGTGCCCCGCGAGAAAGCAAAAGCATTCGGTTTCGTCCGACAAAAGCATTTTCCCGAGGTTTCCGTGCCCTAAGCCGACCTTGCGGTTTTCGGCTACCGAGCCGGGTATGCAGAACGCCTGAAGTCCCAAGCCGATCGAGGCGGCGATGGCGGCGGCTTTTTTGTCGCCGGATTTTATTGCGATAGCGGCGCCCGCCGTGTACGCCCAAACGGCGTTCTCAAAACAAATCGGCTGGGTTGAGCGGACGATGGAATCGATGTCCACGCCTATGCTTTGGGTAATTTGTTTGCACTCATCGATTGACATAATGCCGTATTCTTTGAGAGTACCCAATATTTTTGACTCGCGTCTTTCGTATCCTTCAAATTTTGCCATGTTATGACTGTCCTTTCCTGTTATTCCGTTCTCGGGTCTATGAATTTTACGCCGTCGGAAAAGCAGCCGTAAGTGCCTTTGGACTTTTCGTAGGCTTCGTTTGGCTCAACGCCTTTTTTAATAAGGTCCGTCATCTTCCCGAGCGACACATATTCGTAGCCTATAACCTGACCGTCTTCGTTAAGCGCCATTTTGGTGCAGAAACCCTCGGTCATCTCAAGGTACCTTACCCCCTTTGCCTTTGTGCCGTACATGGTGCCGACCATTGAGCGCTGGCCTTTTCCGAGGTCTTCAATTCCGGTGCCGATGACAAGGCCGCCCTCCGAAAACGCCGACTGAGAGCGCCCGTAGGCGATTTGAAGAAACGTTTCCCTCATCGCGGTGTTAATGGCGTCGCACACCAAATCGGTGTTGAGCGCCTCAAGAATTGTCTTCCCCGGGAGAATTTCGGCCGCCATTGCCGCCGAGTGGGTCATGCCCGAACAGCCGATGGTTTCGACAAGCGCTTCTTCTATTATCCCGTTTTTTACGTTGAGGGAAAGCTTGCAGGCGCCCTGCTGAGGCGCGCAGCGCCCCACCCCGTTTGTATAGGCGGAAATATCGGAAATCTGCCTTGCCTTAACCCATTTTCCCTCCTCCGGCAGCGGCGAGGGGCCGTGGTTCGGGCCTTGTCGTACACAACACATTTGTTCGACTTCCTTTGAAAAATCGGACATAGTTTGCTCCTTTCGATTATGTTTTAATGTTTTAGTTTAAAATAATAAAAACCGGGAAAAGTTTTGGTTTACCGAAAAAACAAAAATAAAAACAAAACTAAGCGCGCGGGTCAGCGCACGCCGTTTGAGTTATAATTATATATTAATATATGTGTTTGCATACAGTAAATATTGTTTTTGTTTACCAAAACAGTTTTTATGCCCGCGAACCCCGCAAAGCGGGAGGTTAATCAGACGATTATCTCACCATATACTTTGCCGTGCGCGTAGGCGGCGTTTGACTCGTCGGTGTCTATATGCATCGCGGGGGCGAAGTTTTCGTCCATTCTCACCACCACGTCGCAAAAGATAAGGGGGCGCGGGGTTTCGGAAATCTTTACCGAGACAATCTGCCCGCATTTAAGACCAAATTTTTCGGCGTCGGCGGGGCTTAGGTGAATATGCCTCTTCGCCGCGATACAGCCTTCGGGAAGGTCCGCCTCGCCGTACGGGCCGACAAGCTTTATCGGGGAAGACCCCTTTGTGTCGCCGGATTCCCGCACCGGGGGGGTGACGCCCAAAACTCTGGCGTCCGTGAGCGAGACCTCAACTTGGTTTGCTGTTCTTTCCGGGCCTATGATAGTTACTCCTTTTATGGTTCCTTTCGGACCCACTACATCAACCTTTTCTTCTGACGCGAATTGACCGGGCTGCAAAAGCCTTTTTTTCTCACATAAAGCGTAGCCTTTGCCAAACAGTAAATCAAGAGTTTCGCGAGTGACGTGAACGTGCCGCGCGGAGGTCTCCACGAGGATTTTTGACATGTTTATATTCCTTTCTTAGTTTAGTGCTTTTTTATGACATATCATTATAATCCATAAAAAATAAATTGTAAATCCTTTTACCGAAATTTTTATTGAAAAACAGGAAAATGTATGTTACAATAACTATAAGCGTATATATACTTAAAAACACAACATTTTGTATAAAGACAAAGCCTGTGTTTATTTAAGTCGCTTATTTATAACTTTTTAATTATTATTTTTGGTGGTGTTATGTCAAAAAACTCAAAACCCCGTATCCTTTCGGGGATAAAGCCCACGGGGGAGCTGACGCTCGGCTCGTATATCGGGGCGGTTAAAAACTGGGTGGAGCTCAGCGGGGAATACGACTGCCTTTATATGCTCGCCGACCTTCACTCGATAACCATAAGGCACGACCCGGCGTGTCTCAGACGACGCACAACCGAACAGCTCGCTTTATATATCGCCTGCGGGCTTGACCCGGAAAAAAACATTTTGTTTCTTCAAAGTCAGGTGCCTTCCCACGCGCAGCTCTGCTGGGTGCTGAACTGCTATACCATGATGGGTGAGCTCAGCAGAATGACCCAGTTTAAAGACAAAGCCGCCAAGAAAGAAGAAAACCTCAACGCCGGGCTTTACACTTACCCGGTGCTTATGGCGGCAGATATCCTTATATATAACGCCGATCTCGTTCCCGTCGGCGGCGACCAAAAACAGCATGTGGAAATCTGCCGGGATATAGCTTCCCGCTTTAATTCGCTTTACGGCGAGGTTTTCACCATCCCCGAACCTTTTATCCCAAAAGTGGGGGCAAGGATAATGAGCCTTGCCAACCCCCTTAACAAGATGAGCAAATCGGAGGACAGCGCGGGGAGCGTTCAGCTCCTTGACTCGCCCGACATTATTGCTTCTAAATTTAAAAAAGCGGTCACCGACAGCGGCTCGGGCGTGTATTACGACGCCCAAAACAAAAAAGGCATTTCAAACCTTATGACAATTTATTCGTCCTGCGCGGGGAAGAGCTTTGACGAAATTGAATCGGAATTTTCCGGCAAGGGGTACGGCGAGTTTAAGCTGAGCGTGGGGGAAGCGGTGATTGAGACCCTCCGCCCAATTCGCGAAAAGGCCCTGAAACTTATGAATGACAAGGCTTATCTCGACGGGGTGTTAAAGCGGGGGAGGGAGGCCGCCTCGGAAATCGCCGTCAGAACTGTCGATAAGGTGTTTAAAAAAGTTGGGTTTTACAAATAAAGCAAATCGGCAAATCAAAAGAAATTACGGAGGAAAGAGTGGCAAAGAAACAGGAATACAACGAACAGAGCATATCCTCTTTAAAAGGCGAAGACCGCGTCAGAAAACGTCCCGCGGTTATTTTCGGCTCGGACGGAATTGAGGGTTGCGAGCACTCTTTTTTTGAAATTTTGTCAAACTCAATAGACGAATACAGAGAGGGCTTCGGGAAACAGATAAACGTAACGGTTAAAAGAGATAAATCGCTTTTGGTGGAGGATTTCGGCCGGGGGGTTCCCCTTGACTGGAACGAAAAAGAGGGGCGCTACAACTGGGAACTCGTCTACTGCGAACTCTACGCCGGCGGCAAATACCACAACACTTCGGGCGGGGCATATGAGTTTTCGCTCGGGCTTAACGGGCTCGGCGCCTGCGCCACCCAGTACGCGTCCGAATATATGGATGTCACCGCCTATTCAAAAGGGGTAAAGTACTCAATTTCTTTCCGCAAAGGGAAAGCGGTCACAGAACTTCTAAGCGAACCCTGCCCTAAAAATAAAACCGGCACTGTCGTGGCTTGGAAACCCGACCTTGAGGTTTTTACGGACGTTGACATATCAAAAGAGTATTTCCATACCACGCTGAAAAAACAAGCGGTGGTCAACGAAGGGCTTGTGCTGAAACTTTTGTTCGAGCGCGAGGACGGCGGTTTTGACTCGTCCGAATACCTTTACCCAAACGGCATTTCGGACTATATACGCGAGACAGTGGGGGAAAACTACCTGACGGAGCCGGTTTTTTACTCCGCCGAGCGGGAGGGACGCGACAGGGCGGACAAAGAAGACTACAAGCTTAAGATAAACTTTGCTTTTTGCTTTTCAAACGAGACGCCGATGATTGAGTATTATCACAACGCCTCGTTTTTGGAACACGGCGGCTCGCCGGAAAAATCGCTCAAATCGTCGTTTACCGGGGTTATCGACAGATATCTAAGGTCAAACGGAAAATACAAGGCAAAAGAGACCAAAATTACTTTTTCGGACATTGAGGACTGCTTGGTTTTTGTGTCAAACACCTTCTCAACCCAAGCGTCATACGCAAATCAGACAAAAAAAGCGGTCAACAACCCCTTTATAGCCGAGGCGATGACGGAATTTTTAAAGCATTCGCTTGAGGTTTACTTTTTGGAAAACCCTCAGTCGGCCGAAAGGATAACTTCGCAGGTGCTGGTCAACAAGCGTTCCCGCGAGGAGAGCGAAAGCATTAGAAAAAACGTTAAAAAGCAGCTCACCTCATCGCTTGACCTTAACAATACGGTGGACAAGTTTGTCAACTGCCGGCTCAAAGACAAAAACAAGTGCGAGCTTTATATTGTCGAGGGCGATTCCGCGCTGTCAAGCTGCAAACTGGCGAGAAGCGCCGAATTTCAGGCTATTATCCCCGTGCGGGGAAAGACTTTTAACTGCCTAAAGGCGACATATGACAAAATTCTCGCCAATGATATTATAACCGACCTCATTAAGGTTATCGGCTGCGGAATTGAAATGGGGGGGAAAGCCGGCAGGGTAACAAAGACCTACAACCGCCCGGCGCTTCGCTGGAGCAAAATCATCATCTGCACCGACGCCGACGAGGACGGCTACCACATACGGGCGCTTATCCTCACCATGCTTTTCAGGCTGCTTCCGTCGCTTATCCGCGAGGGGCTTGTTTATATCGCGCAAACCCCGCTTTATGAGATCAGAACAAAGAACGAGAGCTATTTCGCCTATGACGAAAAAGAAAAAGCAAGCGTGATAAACCGCCTTAAGGGCGAAAAATACACATTGCTGCGCTCAAAGGGGCTTGGCGAAAACGACCCGGCAATGATGAGCAAAACCACAATGTCGCCCGCCACAAGGCGGCTCACCCGCGTGACGCTTGAGGACGAGCGCGCCTCGCGCCTTATGTTTGACACCCTTCTCGGTGAAAACGTGGCGCAGAGAAAGGAATTTATCACAAAACACGGCGCGAGATATCTGCCGCTGGCCGATATTTAAACCCCGCCGCCCCAATAATTTTAACAGAAAGTGACTTTTATGGCGCATAAAAGAAAATTGAATATAAAGCCGCAAAAAGAAGCGGAAATAGAAATCAGTGAAATTTCCGACGTTTTGGAAACCAACTATATGCCCTACGCAATGTCGTGCATCGTGGCGCGGGCAATACCCGAAATAGACGGGCTTAAGCCCTCGCACCGGAAACTGCTCTACACGATGTATAAAATGGGGCTTATGGGGGGGCAGAACACAAAATCGGCAAACGTGGTGGGGGCGACCATGCGGCTCAACCCCCATGGCGACATGGCGATATATGAAACCCTTGTAAGGCTGACCACGGGCAAGGAGTCGCTTTTGCACCCGTTTATCACGTCAAAAGGAATTTTCGGCAAGCAGTATTCCGATATGGCTTTCGCCGCCTCGCGCTATACGGAAGTCAGGCTGAATAAAATTTGCGAATATATATTCGGCGGAATTGAAAAGGACGCCGTTGACTTTATAGACAACTACGACCACACCCAGACCGAGCCGGTGCTGCTTCCCACGGCGTTCCCGAATATACTTGTTTCGCCCAACTCGGGAATCGCGGTGGGGCTTGCCAGCAATATTTGTTCGTTTAACTTAGCGGAAGTTTGCGATTTGACTTCCCTTTACCTTAAAAACGGCAGGCTCACAGATGACGAGATGCTTGAAATTCTTATCTCGCCTGATTTTTCTACCGGGGCGAAGCTGCTTTACGACAGGCAAAAAATGCTTGAAATATATAAAACCGGCAAGGGAACGCTTAAGCTCCGCGCAAAATACCGCATCGACAAGCAAGCCTCAAGGGTGGAAGTTACCGAAATTCCCTATACCACAACGGTGGAAAAAATAAAAGACGCCATTGTAAAGCTCGCCAAAGACGGCAAGGTCAGGGATATAACCGATGTCAGGGATGAAATAGACATAAACGGGCTAAGGCTTGCCATTGACCTTAAGAAATCCGCCTCCCCGGAAAAAATTATGGCGAGGCTTATGAAGTCAACTCCGCTGGAGGACACTTTTTCCTGTAACTTCAACGTGCTTGTCGGCGGGTCGCCCAAAACTCTCGGCATACCCGAAATTATAGAGGAATGGTCGGCGTTCCGCGTTGAGTCGCTCAGAAGGGTCTTCACCCATGACTGGGGGAGCAAAAAAGAAAAGCTCCACCTTCTGTTGGGGCTTGAGAAAATACTCCTTGACATTGACAAGGCGATTGCGGTTATAAGGCGGGCGGAAAACGACGGCAGGGTGGTCCCCGACCTTATGGCGGCGTTTTCGATCGACGAGGCGCAGGCGGAGTTTATCGCCAATATAAAACTCAGAAACCTTAACAAAGACTATATTATTGAAAAAACCAAAGAGATTAAAGCGCTTGAAAAAGATATCGCCGAGCTGTATTCGCTTATAATGAGCGAGGCGAAAATCAGAAAATATATTATTAAGCAACTCGACGAAATTAAGGCGAAACACGCTTCCCCGCGCAAAACCGCCGTCCTTTATGAGTATGACAGCGGCGAGACGGACGCGGAGGACGAGCCCGAGGATTACCCGGTAACCGTGTTTTTATCCAAAGAGGGGTATTTTAAAAAATGCACCGCCGCCTCTCTTCGGGGGAGCGACACCCAGAAGTTTAAAGAAAACGACGAGCTGTTTTTCTCACAGGAAACCACAAACCGCGCCGAAGCGCTGTTTTTCACAAGCTCCGCCCAGATTTATAAATCAAAGCTTTACGATTTTGACGACACAAAAGCCAGCGCGCTGGGCGACTTTATACCCGCCAAGCTTGCTTTCGAGCCGGGCGAAAGAGTTATCGCGGCGTTCTGCACAAACGATTTCGGCGGGGAATTTATCTTGTTTTTTGAAAACGGAAGAGCCGTAAAGCTGCCGGTTTTGGTTTATGAGACAAAAACCAACCGAAAAAAGTTAAAAGCCGCTTTCTGGGACGGGTCGCCGCTTATAAACGCTTTTTTTGTTTCCCCCGGCGACGAGTTTTTGCTTATCTCCGACGCGGGAAGAGCGCTTTTGCTAAGAGAAAAAGCCGTCTCGCTAAAACAGACGCGGACTTCGCAGGGCGTCGCGGCTATGTCGCTTAAAGCGGGGCAAAAGGTTTTGACAGCCGTAAAATACGACAAGCAAAACTCGCCTCTTCAAAAAGAAAGCCGGTACAGAAAATCAAGCCTGCCCTCCGCGGGGAGCAATTTTGAGGGTTGAATGAAATGTGCGGTAAAACTTAAATAAAACCCTTTAGGGGGGACTATGAAATCTAAAAATCTGCTTAGGCAAAACCTCTTCACCTTTGTTATAAGCGCCGCTTTTATGGCCGCGCTCTGCGCTATCGCTTTTGTGTTCAGCGCAAGGGCGGGGGTGTTTTCGCTCGCGGTGGTTTTTTGCTATATCGTCTATGCCTTTACCTATACTTACTTCGGCTCGGAGGACGCGAAAAAACATTTGGCGGGGAAGTCTCTCGCCTCTCACACCTTTGACCTTTTGGCGTCGCTTGAGCTGCCGATTTTGCTCTGCGGGCAAAACGGCCATATCGCGTGGTTTAACGAGGCGCTTGAGGAAGTTTACCCCGAAAGCAAGTTCAAAATCGGCGAACAGGCAAAATATGTCGGCGACGGCGGGTTTACGGTGGAAAAGGCGCTGGAACTTAAAAAGTCCGGCGGCAAATGCTTTCGCGTTACGCTCGAGCACAAGGCCTACGACGTTTACCCGCATGTCATACAAACTTCAAAGCAGGATTTTTATTTGTTTTTGTGGTATGATATCACCGAACTCCAAAATCTTCTCGACGAGCATATAAATTCCAACGTGCTTGTGGGGTACGCGGTGGTCGACAATATTTCTGAAATCTCGCAGGGGATCCAAGACCGCTACCGCCAGTTTTCGGCTAAGATAGCCGATATTCTGACCGATTGGGTCGGGGGAATGAGGGGAATAATTAAAGAGTACGAGCGGGACAAATATATTATTTTCTTTGAGGAGCGGTATCTCGAAGACCAGATAGACGCGAAGTTTGACATTCTTGACAAAGTGTATATGCTCTCCGGCGACGACGAAACGCTCCCGCTCACAATCTCGCTGGGCGTGGCGCGGATTGACGGCAGCCTTACCGAAAAAGAAGAGGCGGCTAAAAACTCGCTTCAGCTCGCTCTCCAGCGGGGGGGCGCGCAGGCGGTTATCAAGACGAGAACAGACAGCGACTTCTTCGGCGGGAAGACAAAGGCGGTTCAAAAGCGGACAAAAATTAAATCGCGAATGGTGGCTACCCAGCTTGTCGATCTTATAAACAAATCGCAAAACGTGCTGATAATGGGGCATATCAACCCGGATTTCGACGCTCTCGCCTCGGCGGTGGGAATGGCGCGGCTGGCGCTCCACTTCGGCAAAGACGTTAAAATCATAACCGATTTTACAAATTTCTCGTTTAAAACCACTTCCGCCATGCTCTCGGGTATCAAGGACTATGAAAACGTGTTTGTTGACAAAATTTACGGGCAGGAACTTCTCACCCCTAATACGCTTGTGATTATCGCCGACGTCAATAACGAGAAGATTTTTGAATCTCCCGAAATTTACGCCAAGGCCGAGCACATTGTGATTGTCGACCACCACAGACAGCTACAGGAGTTCGGCAAAAAGCACGCCATTTCTTATATCGAGCCCACCGCGTCGTCGGCGAGCGAGCTGGTGAGCGAGATATTGGAGCTTGTCCTCCCCCCCAACACCCTTTACAAAGAGGAGGCGGAACTCCTCTTGGCGGGGATTTTGCTTGACACCCAAAACTTCAGCCGCAACGTGGGGATACGCACGTTTTCGGCGGCGGTTTATCTGCGGGGCGAGGGCGCGAACACGGGCAAGGCGCAGTCGGTGTTCAAGTACGGGCTTGGCGAATTTAAAAAGCTCGCGGAGTTTGAGCGAAACATAGTGATTTTCAGGCGAACTTACGCCATTACCCAATACGAGCTTGACAACGCCTCCGAAAACCGCGTTATCGCGGCGCAGGCGGCCGAAAGAATGCTGCAAATCGAGGGGATAAAAGCCTCTTTCACCCTTTCTCTCGTAGATGACGAAATACATATTTCCGCCCGCAGCGACGGAAGCGTAAACGTATCGCTCATACTTGAAAAATTAAAGGGCGGCGGCCATTTTGACTCGGCCGGCGCAAAACTCACGGGCGTGTCAATGAAACAGGCGCTTATAATGCTGAGAGAGGCGATTATAGGTTATTCCGGGAAAGAAGAGTAAAATATATAACATATAGGGAGGGCGCCATGAAGGTTATACTGCTTGAGGACGTAAAGGGCAAGGGCAAAAAGGGCGACGTGGTAAATGTCGCGGACGGCTACGCCGCCAACTTTCTCTTCCCGAGGAATCTTGCCAGAGAGGCGAGCGCGCAGCTTATTAACGATATAAAAACCCAAAAAGAGGCCGAGGGGTTTAGAAAATCAAAAGAAAAACAGGCCGCCCTTGTACTTAAAGAAACGCTTGAGGGGGTAGTTTTGGTCTATAAAACCACGGGGGGAGCCGACGGCAGGCTTTATTCCGCCGTTACCGGCAAGGATGTTTCGGAAAAAATTAAAGATTCTCTTGGGCTTGACATAGACAAAAAAAAGATAGCCATTGCCGAAACCATTAAAACCGCCGGCGAATATTCCATTACCGTAAAGCTTTACCCCGAAATTCAAGCTAAAATAAAGCTTGTGGTTGAAAGTTAGGTGGGTTTTTAATGCCGGAACTCGAAAGTATAAGACAAATGCCCCATTCGCTCCAAGCCGAGCAGGCGATCTTGGGAGCGATCATAATTGACCAAGCGGGACTTGAAAAGTGCGAACAGCTAAAATCAGAACACTTTTACATAGATATCCACGCGGCGATATTTTCCGCCATCCAAAGCCTTTTTTTAAAGAGCAGGTCAATTGATTTTGTCACGCTCATAGAAGAAGTCAAGGCAAAAGAGGGAAGAGCGGATTTTGACGTCGCCAAATATATCAAGACAATTTGCGATATTGCCGTCGAGAACACAAATATTGAGGAATATTCGCGCATAATAAGGGAAAAGGCCACGCTCCGCGAACTTATCGCCGCCTCGTCGGATATAAGAGAAATGGCTTTCGCCGAAAAAGGCGAGGTCAGCGAAATCGTGGACTACGCCGAGCAGCGCGTTTATGAAATTTCCGACAAGAGGTTCCGCACGGGGCTGACTCATATCAGCGAAACTTTAAGGGAAAACTTTGACCACCTCCAGTTCTTGGCGGCGAAAGCGGGCGAGGGGCAAGAAACCGTCATGGGCTTTAAAGAGCTTGACCGGATTTTCGTGGGTCTTGACGAGGGGGGCCTTGTCTTAATAGGCGGGCGCCCGGGGGTGGGGAAAACCACTTTCGCGCTTAACATAGCCGCGAATGTGGCGAAATCCAACCCAAAAAAAGCGGTTGCCGTTTTTTCAATTGAAATGTCAAAGCGGGAGATTGTAAACCGCTTTATCGCCTCCGAGGCGCTTATTGACAGCTACACCATCATGCGCGCCGCCTTTACGAGCGACGAGTGGGGGGAAGTGGCGCGGGCGTCGTCCGCTCTGTCCTCCACGCAGATATACCTTGACGACACGGCAAACGTGTCGGTTATGGAAATCCGCTCAAAGGTGAGAAGAATTAAAAATCTCGGGATGATAATCATTGACTATCTCCAGCTTATGAGGGGCGAGAGCCACCGCGACAACCGAGTGCTTGAAATTGCCGACCTCACAAGGTCGCTTAAGCTGTTGTCAAGGGAAATGAAGATTCCCGTTTTGCTTTGCTCCCAGCTCTCCCGCCCGCCCAAAGGCGTAAAAGAAAAACGGCCGGTGCCGTCAGATCTCCGCGATTCGGGGGCTATCGAGCAGGACGCCGACATTGTCATGATGCTTTACCGCAAGGACAGCGACAGCGAGGGAGGCGGCGAAAGCCCCGACGAACAGGGAATTATCGAATGTATTATAGGCAAAAACAGGCACGGCAGAACAGGCACCGTGATGTTCGCGTGGCACAAGCAATATTATAAATATGTGCAATTAGAAGACAGGTTCAATGAGTAAAGCTAAAAACAGCCTTAGGTTAAAAGTCATTAAAACCATTGAGGAGCATTCCCTGCTGACCGGCGTAAAGCGGCTGGGTTTGGCGTTTTCCGGCGGGATTGACTCGGCGGTGCTGTTTGATGTTTTGCTCTCGTTAAGGAAGAGATACGGCTTTAGCCTTTTTGCCCTCCATATAAACCATATGATACGCGGAGAAGAGTCCGACCGCGACGAGGATTTTGTAAAGCTGAAATGCGGTATTTGCGGCGTCGAGGCGTTTATTGAGAGAGTAAACGTGCCGTGTCTTGCCGAAAGCGGCGGGCTTTCGCTTGAGTCCGCCGCCAGAAACGCCCGCTACTTTGCGTTTGAAGCCCTGCAAAAACTTCACTCGCTCGACGCCGTCGCCACCGCCCATAACGCCGACGACAACGCCGAAACGCTGATTTTTAACCTCACGCGGGGCGGCTATCTCGACGGGGTTTGCGGCATCCCCTATAAACGGGGGGATATTATAAGACCCCTGCTGAGGGCGTCGAGGGAGGAAATTGCCTCTTACGCCAAAGAATACGGCGTGACATATGTCACCGATTCCACAAACGCTGCCACCGAATATTCCCGGAACAAAATCCGCCGCTATGTTATCCCAGCGCTTAAAGAAATCAACCCCTCTTTTTTGGATACCGTAGAAAGGGAAACAAGCTTTTTCAAGGAGCTGCGGGACAGCTTGGCGCAAAATAATAATTTGACGGGCAAAACCATTTGTGCCGGTAAAAACGCGCCTGAAAACATTACAAAACTAATTTGGCAGATAAAGAAATCCTGCCCGGGCTATATTGACTATAAAACTTCGCGGAAAATCGCGCTCGCGGCTTTAAAAAACACTTCAAAGCCGGCTGTTTTTACCCTTGCGGGCGGGGTTGCCGCCAATGTAAGGAACGGAATCGTCCGCTTTGAAACCCAAAAAGTAGAAGAGGCTGAAAAGGCAGTTAAAAACAAAGCGGGGGCAATCGAGGAAAAGCTTCTTGAAAAAGGCGAAAACAGCTTTGCGGGCGGCAGGGTTTCGGTGTGTTTTAACCCCTCTAAAAATTTCAAGCATTTTAACAAATTTTCAACAACAATAACCCTGCGCTCTGCTAATATTAGTGGAACAGTTTACGCGAGAGCAAGAAAAGCGGGGGATAAAATAAAAATCGGCGGTATCACGAAATCGCTGAAAAAAGAATTCATCAACAAAAAAATCCCCGCCGAAATAAGAGATTTAATACCCGTTATTTGCCGAAGTGAGGACATTGTTTGCGTGCCGTTTATCGGAGTGGCGGATAAGTTTGCGGCAGGCTCTCCGGAACAGACAAAACGCGCTGAACGGCAAAGCGTTTTTGCTTTTTATTTTAAATTTAAGTTCGACGTTGAAAAATCCGAAAAGGACGGCTAAAAAATGAAATCCAACCGCAGAATGGTAGTTATTTACGTCATATTTATACTTGTCATAGTGTTTATGGCGTCTATGTTCGCAAACCAGAATATTTCCAAAAAACTCAAATACAGCGATGTTGTCAACTATTTTAATAACGAACAGGTCACCTCGTTTGTTATTGATCAGGACAACAACCTCATTATGACGCTGAAAGACGGCACCAAGGCCGAATATGCCCTTAAAAGCTTTGATGTTTTTTATGAGGATCTCCACGAGCTTATCGAGTCGCAGCACCCCGATATTATTAAATCCTATGACTACGAACCCATTACCAGCCTGCCTTGGTGGGTGTCTTTTTTGCCTTATTTAATCGTTATAGTCATAATGGTTATAATCTGGTGGGTGTTTATCACAAAGTCGTCGGGCAAGTCAAAGTCTTCCGGCACAATAGGCGGCGGGCTTGGAGGCAGGATGAACTCATTTTCCAAGGCGCGGACAAAGCTCGGTTCGGAAGAAAAGCATAAAGTGCTGTTTTCCGACGTGGCGGGCGCCGATGAGGAAAAAGAAGAACTTAAAGAAGTCGTTGACTTTTTAAAAGACCCGGGCAAGTTTTCAACGCTGGGCGCCAAAATCCCCCGCGGGGTGCTGCTTGTGGGCGCGCCCGGCACGGGGAAGACGCTCCTCGCTAAAGCCGTCGCCGGAGAGGCGGGGGTGCCGTTTTATTCAATTTCGGGCTCTGACTTTGTTGAAATGTATGTCGGCGTGGGCGCCTCCCGCGTCAGGGACTTATTTGAAACCGCCAAGAAAACAGCCCCGTCAATTATTTTTATAGATGAAATCGACGCGGTGGGAAGATACCGCGGCGCCGGCTGGGGCGGCGGGCACGACGAGAGAGAGCAAACCCTAAACCAGCTCCTTGTGGAAATGGACGGCTTTGGGGTTAACGACGGCGTTATCGTAGTCGCCGCCACCAACAGGCCCGACATCCTTGACCCCGCGCTGCTCAGACCCGGGAGGTTCGACCGCCAGATAGCCGTGCATTATCCCGACATCAAGGGCAGGGTGGAAATACTGAAAGTTCACTCTCGAAACAAACCGCTTGAAAACAGCGTTGACCTTGAAACGGTGGCGAAGTCAACCAGCGGCTTTACCGGGGCGGACCTTGCCAACCTTATGAACGAGGCGGCGCTGCTGGCGGCGCGGAAGAGCAAGGACCTCATCGGCATGGAAGACATTGAGGAAGCAAGCATTAAGGTGCTGGTTGGGCCTCAAAAGCGCTCGCGGGTTATCAAAGAAGAGGCAAAGCGGGCGACCGCTTACCACGAGGGCGGCCACGCGATTGTGGGGCATTTGCTCCCGACTCAGGACGAGATCCATCAGGTTTCCATAATCCCCAGCGGAATGGCGCTCGGCTATACGATATCGCTGCCGCAGGAAGACAAATACTCGGTTTATAAGCAGGAGATGATTGAGAAAATCGCCGTCCTCCTCGGCGGAAGGGTGGCGGAAAAGCTTATCCTCAACGATATTTCCGGCGGCGCCTCAAACGATATTCAAAAAGCCACGGAAATCGCCCGCAAAATGGTTACTCAGTACGGCATGAGCGAAACGCTCGGCCCCATTGTGTTCGGAACCGGCCATGACGAGGTGTTTTTGGGCAAGGATTTCAGCTCCTCCCGAAATTATTCGGAAAAAATCGCCGCCAAAATTGACGACGAGATGCACGCAATTATAAGCAAAGGCTATGGGATTGCCGAGGAGATACTCACGAATAACATGGAAAAACTCCACTTTATAGCCGATTACCTTGTCAAGAACGAGGTTATGGACCGCGAGCAGTTCCTTGAGGTGTTCGGGGAAAACCCGACTTTTGAAAAGCTTGAGGCGATAAAAGAGGCAAAGCGCAAAAAGAGCCAAGCCGAAAACCAAAACAAAAAAAGGGAAAACGGCAACACGGCAAATCAAAACCCGGCGCGGGGCGAAAACCATAATACCGATGACGAAAATAATAGCGAAAACCCTGAAAAAAATTTCGGCGGAAATCACAGCGACACCACAGACGGCAGCGGCACCGGGGACGGGGTTTAAAACAAAAACGGCTTTTCAACAGTTTAGCCGCTCTAAAAAGGAGGGCATATCAGTCAAATGGAAAGCAATAACAACCTTTTCGGCGTAAATAAAAGCGACAATAAGTCACGAAACGTTTTCGCGGCGGTTTCGCTTTTTATCGTGCTTGCCGTCTTAGCGTCTCTCTACGCCTTTGCGCTAAGGGGCAAGGGCTTGCCGAACGGTGACAACAGCAGCTCACAGCCCACCCATTCCGGGGACGTCTCGGGCGGCCAAAGCTCGTCCGAGACCGAAGACAGTTCCCGCCCTTTGTCACAGCCTGTCTCGGAAGACCAACCCTCTTCGGCTGAACCGGGGGTTTCTTCCGACACCGTAAGCGAGGAGCCTTCCGAGCCGTCAAGCGAGGAAATCACCGAACACGGCTGGGTTATAAACAACTTAGGCTACACATATCTTTACTACGGGATCGGCCTTGAGCAGTTCACCTACTCGTCGGGCACGCTTGACAAATACGCGAACGCCGTCGACACGCTTTATTCGGTGAGCGGCAGCTCGAATTTTTATCATATCCTCATACCCACAAGGTGCGAATTTATTAATTTTCCCCTTGATATAAGAAAAGAGTTTTATGTCGCGAATCAGCGGTCGTTTATGAACGGAGTGTTCGGGAAAACGGACGGCGGCGTAAAAAATATAGATGTGTACGACGTTTTTAAAGAAAAGAACGAGAACGGGGAATATATTTATTTTAACACCGACCCGAACTACACCCATTTGGGAGCGTACGCCGCATACGCGGAGTACTGCAAGGCGGCGGGGCTGACAGCCGTTTCGGAAAGCTTCTACACCCCGATGACAATAGACTACGTGTTTTACGGCAAGTTTTTCACCGCTACCGGCGCGGAGATGCTGTTTGACAACCCCGATATTGTTTATTACTATGACGTTGACGAGGTGTATAAATCGACGACAAGCGTCCATAAACCGGGCGGGGTGCATAAAAAGGACGGCGTTGTGTTTTTTGACGTTCCATCATATGGATACTACTGCTTTTTAAGCGACGAGGCCGCGAAAATCGAAGTGACTACAAGCGCCGCCACGGGGAAGAACGCCCTTGTCATCGGCGACAGCTCGGGCGCGCCGTTTGTCACCCTGCTGGTGCCCCACTACAAAAAAATCACTTATATTAACTCGACGCTCTGTACCGAGAGCATACTTGATCTGTTATCGTCGGGGCAATATGAAGATATTATAGTCATAAACTATAACACCACCGCCGCCCGAACAATAAACGAGTCGCTGAACGTTCTGGCGGGGATTGAAAAATAACGGCGCGGCAGGGGTTTTTTATGGATCTTCTGATTAGCGGGTATATCTCGGTTTCGTCTGTTATAAAGGCAAAGAGCCGGGAAGTCAAACAAATATTTTTTGATATCGAAAGGAAGAACAGAATTTGTTCTTCCTCATATCATTATGCCGAAAAAAAGCAGTATGAGTTTTTAACTCGCTTCGCGAATGAAAATAAAATTGAATTGATTTACCTTTCCGCCGAGGATTTTTTCTCGCTTACAAAAACCCCCGGCGGGGTAGCCGCGACAGTGGGGGAAAAGAAGTTTATCACCATAGACGAATTGCTTGAGCAGGGGGGTAAAAAGGGCTTTTATCTCGCCGTTGACGGCGTTGAGGACCCGTATAACCTTGGGTATTTGCTTAGAACAGCCCACGCCTTTGGCTGTGACGGGGTGATTATGCCCGAAAGGGATTTTTCAAACGGGGAGAGCGTTATGGTTCGCTCCTCGGCGGGGGCGTTTGAGTTTTTAAATATCGCTCTTTATAATTCCGGCGAAATGTTTGCGGAGGGCTTAAAGGCAAAGGGAGTTTCGCTTGTCTGCACTTCAAGCGGCGGGCGCGCGCAAAGCCTTAGACATTTTAACCCATCGCCCCCGCTTTGTCTTGTCATAGGCGGAGAAAGACGGGGAATTAAAAAATCGCTTATTGAAAACGCCGATTCGCTGGTTAAAATCGACTGCTTGCGGGGGGAGTTTTCGCTTTCCGCGTTTTCCGCCTCGTCGATTCTCATCTACGCGATATCTGAAAAACTTTTAAAAGCCGAAACGCCGGGATAATATGCCTGCTTATTTAAAATACACGTTTGGGATATCCCCCACTATCACCGTTTCGCTTATAATAAAAGAAACGTTTATTTCGCTCTCGCGCGAGCCGAACGGGGTCATGGCGCTGACAAGGGCTTTTATCTCAAAAGTCAGCCGGTGAAGCGTTTGGTTTATCCCCGCCTCGTGAAAACTGCTCGTTATCCCCCCCGCCACGTTGCCTTGAAGCACTACTTTCAGCCTTATTTTCGGGCCCAACCCGGAAAGCAGCTTGATCGAGGTGATATTCCCCAGCGGCAGCCCGAACGATGAAGACGAGCTTTCCAAAAACAAAATCACCCTCGTTACGGTTTCGGAGGCAAACAGATTTAAAAAAACGCTGTCGACCGAAATTGAGGTTATTTTTCCCCCGCTGTTTCGGCTGATTTCGACCGCGCCTTTGAGGTTTTCGTAATTAAGGCGGGTTTGGCTGTAATAAATATTATTAATACCCTGAATAAGGGTATTTTTTATTTCGTATCCGGCGTATTTGTCAGCCGCGGATTCAAAGTTTATAGCCATCGCAATGGCGCAAGCAAGCGCGCAGACCAAAAAAACCGCTAAAAAAACCTTTAGCTTTTTTTTCCTCAAGCCAATTCACCCCGTTTATGATTATATGCCGCGAAGTTTTGAAATAATATAAGCGCGGGTGGTAAAGTGAAAACATTAAAAACAATAAAACTAACCTATGCTTTAGCGCTGATGTCTTGCGTTCTCGCCATTGTTTTCTGCGTGACCGGCAACCCTTTTGACGCTATTTTAACCTTAAAATCGGCAAAAAGGCTGAACAGTTTAGAGTATGGCGGGAAAATGAAAATAACGGGGGTTGTTTTTGACCGCAGGGCGTCCCTTTACAAAGCAAAGCTTATCGACGAGGGGGGAAACGAGGGGGTTTTTGTGTATAACCCGTCCGACAACACCTTCACCGATTGCTATAAAAACGACCTCGTCGCCGTTTCAACCCACCTTTCGCGGGGGAGGGTGATAGCCGCGCTGAAGTCCTGCGGGGTTTTCCCCGAGGAGGTTTTGGTCACGGTCTACGATGTTTCGGGTTTTATCGGCGAGGCGAGATGCTCTATATCGCAAATAAAAATAACCGTCGAGACAAAAGACAGGGAAAGCTTTAAAAACGAGGTTTTTTTCCTGCTTTCCGCGCTTGACGGAATGTGGCGCGACCGCGTTGACATAATGTCGGAGACATATTTTATAACCCTTATAAGCGGCGGGATATCCAAAAATAAAAAAGATATTGAGGCGAGGATCAAAATCAGAAGTTAAAAATAAAACAAATTTTAATTTAAAGTTTAGGTCTTTCTTTTAAAAAGGTCGTTTAGGCGCTTTATATTGGTTTTCTTTCTCTTTTCGCTCTCCTCTTTGTCCTTTACAAATCTGTTTTCTCCGTTTTCTTCATACAGAATTAAAATATCCCCGGGGAAAACCTCAAAGCCCAGAACTTGCGCTTTGATATGCAAAACGCTGTCGTCGTCGCCGTAAAGGGTGACGATATCTTCTTCTGTTTTTTCAACCGAGTAGCGCATGACAAAACCGCCTTTTTTTGTTTAACTGTATAATAAATATAATAAAAATGTATCTTTTTTAAAACCGATCCAAAACAGGTATTTACCCCGCCTACATTGGGAAAACTTTAAGTAAAGGCTTTTCTTTACGGCTAATGCCAAAATGGAATTTCGCCGTCAAACACTTTAGTCGGCAGTGACGAAAGGCATGGTTATTTTGATTATGTATAACAAAGTGGAAATCTGCGGGGTGAACACCTCAAAGTTAGTAACGATATCCGAAGAAGAAAAAAGAGAGCTTTTAAAAAGAACAAGGGACGGCGACAAAAAGGCGCGGGAAAAGCTTATTAACTCAAACCTCAAGCTGGTGCTGAGCGTGCTGCAATCTTTTACCCAAAGGGGAGCCTGCCCCGACGACTTGTTTCAGGTGGGGTGCATTGGGCTTATAAAAGCGGTGGATAACTTTGATTTGGCGCAGGAAGTAAAGTTTTCCACCTACGCCGTCCCCATGATAATCGGAGAGCTGCGGAGGTATCTCCGCGACGACAACCATATCAGGGTTTCAAGGTCGATAAGAGACACGGCGTACAAGGCGCTTCAGGCAAAGGACAGGCTTTCAAAGTCACTCTCCCGCGAGCCCACGCCGGGGGAAATATCGTCGTCCCTCGGGCTGACGCAAAAGGAAGTCACTTCGGCGCTTGACGCGATAATGGAGCCGATTTCGCTCTACGAGCCGATTTATTCAGAAAACGGCGACAGCCTTTACGTAATGGACCAGATAAGCGACAAGAACAACACGGACGAAAACTGGATAACGACCATAGCGGTGGCGGAGGCAATAAAAAAACTCACCGATCGGGAAAAGAAAATATTAAAGCTTAGGTTTTACAGCGGAAAAACCCAAACCGAGGTGTCGTCGGAAATAGGCATTTCACAGGCGCAGGTTTCAAGGCTTGAAAAAACCGCGCTTGAGAAAATCCGCGGGGAGTTATGACGGCTTAAAGGAACATATAAACGTGGTGCCCTCGGATTTGTCGCTTTTTACGGCGATTTTCCCGGAGTGGGACTCGGCGATTTCTTTCGCGATGGCAAGCCCGAGCCCAAAGCCGCCCTCCTCGCGGGAGCGTGACTCGTCGCCGCGGTAAAACCGCTCAAATAAATGCCGGATACGCTCGGGGGGTATTACCTCCCCTTTATTATTAACCGCCATTATTATTTTATCGGGGGTTTTTTGCAGCGCGAAGCTGACTTTTCCCCCGGGTACCGAATATTTCACCGCGTTGTCAAGCAGAATCCCGATAAGGCGGGTTATTAGCCCGGCGTCGGCGGTGAGGAAGATATCGGGTTTTACGCTCACCGAAAGGGTAAGCCCTTTTTCAAAGCACACGCTCTCAAAAGGCAGGCAGGCGCCCACGGCAAGCTCGCTTAGGTTTAGATAAGTTTTTTCATCCGCGCCCGACTCTTTGCGCGACTTTTCAAGGTAAAGCAGGCTTGAGATAAGCGACCCCATGCGTTCGGTCTCGCTTTTTATATAAGAAAGCCACTTTGCTGTTTCCTCCGAAGCGGCGTTCGGGCGGGAGGCGATTATATCGGCGTTGGCGCTTATTATAGTCAGCGGGGTTTTAAGCTCGTGGGAAATGTCCGCCACCAGTTGTTTTTGCTGTTTCCATGACCGCTCAGCGGGGCGGACGGCGATTTTCGTTATGACAAGCGACGCGAGTAAAAATAAAATAAACCCACCCGCGCCGATTATTAGTATTGTCACCCCAAGGCTGTCCAGCACGCTGTCCTCATAGGACTTGTCAAGAAAAACAATTTTAACCCCTCCGTTAAAGGGCTGTTTTAAATACCTCAGCCCAAAGCCGCCGATAACCCCGGTATTACTTTTCGCGTCAAGGGTGGTTCTCACTATTGAAAAAATATAATCTTTTTGTTCGTCTGTGATTGAATCCCCAAAGCCGTAGGGGACGATAATTTTTGAGTAGGAAAAATACTCGACCGCGAACGCGTCGGCGGCGTTTTTATTTAAATTGTTTTCCTCACCGAAAAAACGCTCAAACGGATTGCCGAAGACAAGATACGGGGGTTTTGACATATAATCTTTCATCGCGGCGAGGCTGTCGTTATAGAGGTTTGATTTGGTCTGAAAATAGAAAAAAGCCAGTATCCCCGCCAAAAGGGTGGTGAACAGCGCCATTATAATTATGGTAAACTTAATTTTAAGCTTTTTTATCATATCGCGTAACTTCCTTAAGAAAGAAAAATAACTAAAGCTTGCTTGAACTTCAGAACGGGGCTAAAACAGCCTCGCGATGAGATTGTAGCATGTTTTTTTATTAAATACAATATAAAGGGCAAAAACATCGTCTTTTAACTGCCAAAAGCGCAAAAAAAGCGGTAAAAGGCGGTTGACAAAACCCCGCTTAAGTGCTACTATATGGTATACCAAAGGATCCATGGTATTTACAATTTGGGCTGCGCGCCGGGGTAAAACCCGGAACCGGGCGGCTGTCAGGCACTTTTGCTTAAGGCAGTCTTTCGGGGGTAAGGAAATGGCGGTGAAAATCCGCCGCAACAGCCATTACCGTAAGCCGCGTTATATAAAATAAAGCTGAAAATCAAACTTTTCAGCGGGTATTTTATAAAAACGGTTAAGTCGGAATGCTTACCGCGCCGCTATGTCAGCCGTCCCCGGGCAACGGGGGGCGCGCGGCGTTCGGTGCCTATTTTTTTACGGCATTTGTTATCGCGCGCTTCCCTATCGGGAAGCGCTTCTGTTTTTGTGTCTTAAGAAAAGACTTGCAATTTTAATTATTTAATTTTTGAAAGGATGTTTTTACAAAATGAAAAAAAGATTATTTTTACTTATCCTTGCCTCGCTGTTTCTTGTTTCGGGGCTGTTTGTCTCATGTTCGGAAAAAAAGCTTGAGTTTTACGACGACCCCATAAAAATCACCGTTACCGTGGTTTATGAGGACGGCATATCTAAGGATTACAATATTAGTACAAAACACGCGATCCTAAAGGGCGCGCTTGTTGAAAACAACCTGATTACCGGCGAGGAGACAAAAAACGGCTACTTTGTCAAAGCCGTGGACGGAATAACGGCGGATTACGCTACTGACGGCGCGTGGTGGTCGTTTTACCAAAACGACGCGATGTGCATGGAGGGGGTGGACACCCTTGTCATCCGGGACGGCGACGTGATAAAGATTGTATACTCAAAATGACTTATAAAAAAAAGCTGGCGAGATATTGCGTCTTCGCGATGTTCGGCGCAGTCATGTATGTGTCGTACCTGCTGACGCAGTGGCTGCCAAACATTCATATGCTTGGTATGTTTGTCATGCTTTTGACGGTTGTTTATCGGTTTCAAGCTCTTGTGCCGATATATGTTTATGTCTTTTTGACCGGCGTGACATATGGGTTTGCCATATGGTGGGTGCCTTATTTATATCTTTGGGCAATTCTGTGGGGGGTGACGATGCTTATCCCGAAAGGACTCGGCAAAAAGTGGGCGATGATTGTTTACCCCGTCGTCTGCGGAGCTTTCGGCTTGTCTTTCGGCGCGCTCTACGCCCCCGCGCAGGCGTTCTTTTTCGGCTATGACTTAAAAACCACGCTTTTGTGGATAGGGGCGGGATTTTATTTTGACCTTATCCACGCGGCGGGGAACGTCGCTTTCGGGCTCTTAATTTATCCGCTTTCGGTTCAGATTCGCAAATTAAACAAAACGTTTGGTTGACTTTTCGGGCGTTTAACTGTATACTAAGCGCGTGAAACAACAAATGTTAACACAGACGAAAATAAACCCGGAAGGCTGGCAATGTTTAATGAGCGAGATACGAAACGCCCAACTATGGGAAAAAGGCAAAATAAAAATCGACTGGGTAAAAAGGCATATGCCCCTGCTTTCAGCCGTTCGGGAGGATTTCATTAAAGAAAAACCCTTCCGCGGCAAGAAAGTCGCGCTTTCGGTTCACCTTGAGGCAAAGACGGCTTTTCTTTGTCTTACTCTGGCGAGCGGCGGCGCCGAAATGTTTGTCACGGGGAGCAACCCGCTCTCCACTCAGGACGACATAGCGGCGGCGCTTGCGCGCGAGGGGCTTAACATCTTCGCTTGGCACGGCGCGACCCGTGGGGAATACGAAAGGCATACCTCTTCCGTTATAAAGGCCGGCCCGAACATTATTATCGACGACGGCGGCGACCTTGTTAATCTTATCCACATGGGCTACCCGGAAAAGCTCGGGGACGTCATTGGCGGCTGCGAGGAAACCACCACGGGGATTATCCGGCTGAAGGCGATGGACAGGGCGGGGGAGCTGAAGTTCCCCATGGTGCTGGTCAACAACGCCAAGTGCAAATATCTGTTTGACAACCGCTACGGCACGGGGCAGTCGGTCTGGGACGGAATTACCCGCACGACAAACCTTATCGTCGCCGGGAAAACCGTGGTTGTCGCCGGTTACGGCTGGTGCGGCAAGGGCGTGGCGATGAGGGCGAAAGGGCTCGGTGCGAGGGTTATTGTCACCGAGATCGACCCCATAAAAGCGATAGAAGCGGTCATGGACGGCTTTGAGGTTATGGAAATGACAAAGGCGGCGAGCCGCGGGGACTTTTTTATCACCGTCACTGGATGCCGCGACGTTATTTCAAAAGAGGCGTTCCGACACATCAAAGACAAGGCGATCCTTTGCAACGCGGGGCACTTTGACGTTGAGGTGGACGTGAAATCGCTTGCCGCCATGGCTAAGAGAACGTTTACCGCCCGGGAAAACATAACGGGCTATGAGTTTGACGACGGCAGGACCGTGTACCTCCTTGGCGAGGGCAGGCTTGTCAACCTCGCCTGCGGCGACGGACACCCCGCCGAGATTATGGACATGTCCTTTGCCCTTCAGGCGCTGTCGGCGGCGTATCTTGTCAAAAACGGCGGTTCCCTAAAAGGCGTTTTGGAAGTGCCGGAGGAAATTGATATATCGGTAGCGAAAAAGCAGCTTGGCTTTTGGGGGATAAGCATTGATTCCCTGACCCCCGGGCAGGCCGATTATTTAAACAGCTGGCAGAATTAAACACAAAACAAATCCGGCGCGTAAAAAACGCGCCGGTTTTTATTCGGGTATATTTCTTTGATAAGAGTTTTAAACTTTCAGCGCCGACCTGCCTTTGAATACCGAGCTTTTCCCAAGCTCTTCCTCAATTAAAAGGAGCCGGTTGTACTTCGCGATTCGCTCCGAACGGCAGGGCGCCCCGCTCTTTATCTGACCCGCGTTCACCGCCACGGCGACGTCCGCCATTGTCGTGTCTTCCGTCTCCCCCGAGCGGTGCGACACCACGGCGGTGTAACCCGCCTTATGGGCGATTTCAATGGTCTGCAGGGTTTCGCTGAGAGTGCCTATCTGGTTGAGCTTAATTAAAATCGAGTTCGCCACTCCGCGGCGAATGCCGTACGAGAGTATTTCCGGGTTTGTGACAAACAAATCGTCGCCCACGAGCTGAACATGCTTGCCCAACCTTTTTGTGAGCAGCGCCCAGCCCTCCCAGTCGTCCTCCGCCATACCGTCCTCAATTGAGACTATGGGATATTTTCTCGTCCATTCGTCATAGAGGTCAACCATTCCGGCCGAATCCCTCGACACGCCCTCGCCCTCAAAGACATATCTGCCGTCTTTGAAAAACTCGGTTGAGGCGGGGTCAAGCGCGATCGCCACTTCTTTGCCCGGGGTGTAACCCGCTTTTTTTATTGCCTCTACAATGAGCTTAAGCGCGTCTTCATTTGTGGCGAGATCGGGGGCGAACCCGCCCTCGTCGCCCACGGCGGTGGAAAGCCCGCTTGCCTTAAGCACGCCCTTTAGCGTTTGGTAAACTTCGGCGCATATTCGAAGAGAGGCCGAAAAACTTGTTCCGCCCACCGGCATAATCATAAATTCCTGAACGTCGACGGTGTTGTCGGCGTGCTGGCCGCCGTTTAGTATATTCATCATCGGCACGGGGAGCTCTCTCGCGGAAACCCCGCCTATATATCTGTAAAGGGGAACGCCGAGAAAAGCCGAAGCCGACCTCGCCGCCGCCAGCGACACCCCCAAAATGGCGTTGGCGCCGAGGAGCGACTTGTTTTTTGTACCGTCAAGCTCGATAAGCGTTCTGTCAAGCCCGGTTTGGTCAAAGACTTCAAACCCCGACAGCGCCGGGGCGATGATATTTTTAACGTTGTCAACTACCTTAAGCACGCCTTTTCCGCCGTAGCGGGTTTTGTCGCCGTCGCGGAGCTCAACCGCCTCGCGGCTCCCCGTGGAAGCGCCAGACGGCACTGCGGCTCTCCCGACGGTGCCGTTCTCAAGCGTGACGTCGACTTGCAGGGTCGGGTTCCCCCTTGAGTCAAGAATTTCCCTTGCGGCAATAGAGTTTATTTTAGGCATTAACATTCTTCCTTTCCGTTTAAAATTCCTCCGCCGCCGGGCTTTGCGCGGCGAATTCGGGATTTTGGTTTTTTTGTCTTGAGCCCGCCCTCCCGGCGGCGATTTTTTCATAAGCCAATATATACATTTCCTCCGCCGCCAGCGCCGCTTTCATAACCACGTCTCTTTTTGTTCTCGGGTAGCACCAAAAGCTGTCGTCAAGGGTGGAAATATCAAAGCAGTCGCCGATTTTGCGGTAGTCAAACTCAACGTGCAGGCTTTCAAGCGCGAGCGGGGGAAAAGCAAGGTTTATTTTTTCGCCGTAAGCGGTGAGTTCCAGAAAAACCCCGTCTTTGTTTTGCACCATTCTGCCGTTCCCGTGAGGGATAAACTTTTTCGCCCAAGGGAGGGTTTCAAGGTAAATTTCGTCCTCAAAGTAATATTCCCCGCTTATAACCTCTTCGCGAACGCAGTCCCTCTCCCATGCGTACCAGTCGGGGATATGGGTAAAGGTTTCACTGCCGTCTTTCGCCTTAAGCTCGCCGTATTCGGTCATTTCCCAAACCTTCCCGCAAGAGCCGCAGGTGAGGGTTGTGCCCTCGCCCGTCATTTCGCCCTCGGCAAGGCAGGACGAGCATTTGTAAAGAATATGGTTAAGCCCTTTTGCGCGGCGCGGGTGGGCAATTTTAATGGCTTTTTCTTTTTGATACGCGAAATCGTCGTAAACAAAGTTCTTTTTTATTATATCGTTTATTTTCTCCGAAGAAAGCGTTTTTATTTCCTCGGCGGTGATTATTAGTTCCATTCTCGCCTCAAGCGGGGAAAACTTGTATTCTTTGTTCCACTGAGGGCAGGAAAGAAAACACCCCCGCGTGTTAAGCATAACGACGGGGATCCCCAGCCGCTTGACAAGCGATCCCGTGGTGGGGGAAAGATACGACGTGGTGCCGTCAAACGTATATCTCGCCTCCGAGTAAAGTGCGATTATCGTTTTTAAATTTTCAACGCAATAGCGGAGGTTTTTTAAAAGAAACGGGTCGCGGGTGAATTTTCGCTTGCCTATTGATCCGGCAAACCTCATAAGAAACTCGCTCTTGTCGTGGAAACCGTCAATAGCCACCACATAGTTCGCCAAGTGCGGGAAAATAGCGCGGAACATAAGGTAAAAGTCCATTTCCGACGCGTGGTTGCAGAGCAGCAGATATGGGGGTTTTAACCCCTTCATGCCGATTTTTTTTAACGACAGCCTGTGGTACAGCATCCGCGGAAAGCAAAGGAAAACAGAAGCAAGGTACAAAAGTCTTGTCGGGCGGCGCGGGAGCTTTTTAAAGTCAAAACGCTTTATTTTATCCATTCATAAATCGCCCCATTTCTTAAGATTTTATTAAGACAACCAAGTATAGCAAATTTTTCATATTAAGTCAATGATTTTTAAATCAAAAATGGCTTTTGGCGCGTCGGGGGGATTTTTACACTTGTCTTGGCTTCAAAAGCTTTCGCTTGTCGTTTGTCGTTGACTTCAACCATATGGTGTGATAAAATTATAAAGCAAAGAAAAAAATGTTCGCGGGGAATTCAGCGGCGCTAAAGCCAAAAGGGAGTGGCATTAATGGAACAATCAACAAAATCAAAGGTTTATTTTACCGACTTCAGGACACGGGGAGTTAACCTTGCCGAAAAGCTAAAAAGACTGATTCAAAAAGCGGGTATCGGACAAATTGAGTTTGACAACCGATTTGCCGCCGTGAAGATTCATTTCGGCGAGCCGGGCAACCTCGCGTATCTCCGCCCGAACTACGCCAAGGCCGTTTGCGACTACATAAAAAAGCTCGGCGGCAAGCCTTTTCTCACCGACTGCAACACCCTTTACCCGGGTTTGCGGAAAAACGCTCTCGAACACATAGAGGCCGCTTACACAAACGGGTTTAACCCGTTTTGCACTCACGCGCACATTATTATCGGAGACGGGCTTAAAGGCACGGACGACGTCTGCGTTCCCGTGCCGGGCGGCGAGCTTGTGACCGAGGCGAAGATCGGCAGGGCGATTATGGACGCCGATATATTTATTTCGCTAAACCACTTTAAAGGCCACGAGGCGACCGGTTTTGGCGGGGCGCTTAAAAATATCGGGATGGGTTCGGGTTCCCGCGGCGGAAAAATGGAAATGCACTCGTCGGGCAAGCCTGTCGTGGTAAAAGATGACTGCGTGGGCTGCCGGCTTTGTCTTCGCGGCTGCGCGCATTCGGCGATTTCTTTTATCGGCGGCAAGGCCGATATCGACCACAATATCTGCGTGGGCTGCGGCAGATGTATAGGCGCCTGCAATCACGACGCCATTGTGCCGGGGAGCGGCGAACGGAATGATTTGCTCTGCAAAAAGATTGCCGAGTACTCAAAAGCGGTGCTTTTGGGGAGACCGTCTTTTCATATCTCGCTGGTTGTTGACGTCTCCCCCGCCTGCGACTGCTATTCGCTCAACGACGCGCCCATTGTGCCGAACATTGGAATGTTCGCCTCTTTTGACCCAGTCGCGCTGGATCAGGCTTGCGTTGACGCGGTGAACGATGAAGTACCTCTGCCGCGAAGCAGACTTGACGAGTCAAAAAAGATCGGAGGCGACCATTTTACAAATGTTTCTCCCGACACCGATTGGGAGGTTTGCCTTGAACACGCCGAAAAAATCGGCGTCGGTTCCCGCGGCTATGAGCTTATCACTATAAAATAATTTTCTTTGGCTCTTTTACTTATAACGCCCGGTTTTATATATTAAACCGGGTTTTATTTTTGTTTTAAACTTCTGTTTTAATATTTAATATATTTAAATATTTAACGGCCGAAAGGGCATATATATTCATATAGACCATATGGCAGGCTAAAAACAAACGCATGGTTTTTTAAGTTGCGGGTAGATATTTGCTATCCAAATGAAAAAAATTAATATTTTCTCTATTGACAATTCAAAATCGGCATGGTAAAATCTGTACTTGGTTGACAGGTAAACTAAATGCGTAATCCACAGTATGACAGGTAATAACAAGCAAAGGCAGAAAATTTTAACCGCGCCGTCTTTTTTTAGCGGATTGGATTAACAGATTAAGAATTATAAAAAACAACTATCGTCATCGGGGAAGTTACCGGCAAAACATAAAATACAAAAAGCAAACGATAAAAATAAAGGTAAAAGCATGAAATGTTTTACCGGGTAAAAATGACATCAGAACAAACTTATTGAAAGGCGCGGAAAAATGGAAGAGAGATTCGACTTATTTATTTATCTTATTTCGGGAATCTATAAAAGCATACAGCGGATCCGAACCGAAAAAGCCACCGAGGCCGGAATCAAAACCGTTAACACTATCTGGCTTTTGCAAATGCGCAACGAGCCCGAGGGGATAACGGCAAACGAACTCGCCCAAAAATGCTTGGTCGACAAATCGCTTATCTCCCGCGAGCTTGTGCACATGGAGCGCGAGGGGCTTGTAAGGTGCGATATGGTGCTTGAGGACGCGAAGTATACCCGGAAGATTTATCTCACTAAAAAAGGGAGAAAGATAGCCGAAAAATTTTCCGAAGTCGCGAAAAAATGCCAAAATATTTTAAATACAGGGGTGCCCAATGATGAGCTTACGGTTTTTTACAGGGTTCTCCGCTTATTTTATGACAGATTGGAGGGGGCTGTTAACGACTATTTGCCGCGAGGGCTTTTATAAACAGATGCTTAATTGAACGGTAAAATAGCAAAAGCAAATTACACTAAAAACCGCGAAGCGGTCGCGCAAATTTTATTTTTATATCAAAAATTAAGGAGAATTTGTTATGGTATTCGATCAAATCAAAGATATGCTTGTGGAAAGAACAGGGCTGGAGCCGGCCGAGGTGAGCGAAGGAACGGCGTTTGCCGATTTGGGGCTTGATTCCCTTGATATAGCCGAGCTTCTCCTCGGCATCGAGGAAACCTTCGGGGTCGCCATTCAGGCGAGCGCGGAAATGCAAACCGTGAGCGATATCGTACAAAAGGTCGAGGCGGCGGTAGCCGAAAAGCAAAAGGTATGATAAGCACGGCGATCTGTGAAAAGATCGGCATTAAACACCCGGTTTTTCAAGGTGGAATGGCTTGGATAGCCGACGGCAGGCTTGCCGCGGCGGTCTCCGAGGGCGGAGGGTTGGGGCTGATTTCCGCGATGAACGCCGGGCCCGATTATCTCACCGAGCAAATCGCGCTCGCGAGAGCGCTTACTGACAAACCCTTTGGGGTTAACATAATGCTCATGTCCCCTTTTGCCGACGAAGTCGCCGAAGTGGTTCGCCGTGAGAAAGTCGACGTTGTGACCACAGGCGCGGGGAGCCCTGTCAAATACATTGCCGCTTGGAAAGAGGCGGGGATCACGGTTATCCCCGTAATAGCCTCGGTGGCGATGGCGAAAAGCGTTGCGAGGGCGGGGGCCGACGCCGTGGTGGCGGAAGGGCAGGAGTCGGGCGGCCATATCGGGGAACTGACAACCATGGCGATTGTTCCTCAAGTGGCGGACGAAGTTGAAATACCCGTTATCGCCGCCGGGGGGATCGCGGACGGCAGAGGAATGGCGGCCGCACTCATGCTCGGCGCGAGCGGAGTTCAAATGGGGACGCGGTTCCTTTTGGCGGCCGAGTGCGGGGTGCACCAAAACTATAAAGAAATGGTTAAAAAAGCCTCCGATATCTCAACCGTCGCCACCGGGCGGCGGTTTGGCGGGAATACCGTCAGATGTATTAAAAACCCCTTCGCGAGAAATTTTCTTAAAATAGAATACCTGCCCGAGACCACCGCGGAAGATGTGGCGGATTTGGGAATCGGCGCGCTCCGCAAGGCCGCGGTTTTGGGCGATATCAAAGACGGCTGTTTTCTCGCGGGGCAGATATCCGGGCTTGTAAAGCGTGAGCAAACCGCCGCGGAAATTATAAGCGAGGTGGTCGCCGAGTGCGAGGAGATTTTGAAAGGAGCCCATAAATGGGTAAAATAGCCTTTTTGTTTTCCGGTCAGGGCGCGCAGCGAATCGGTATGAGAAAAGAAATCTATGACGCTTTTTCA